>NZ_CP146986.1:3915000-4215000 GCF_037126175.1 Pseudomonas sp. RSB 5.4 | reverse complement strand
TTTCCAGGCAGAAGTTCAGGTACGCGGCGTTATCCAGCTTGCCGGCCAGGTAATCCTGATAGAACTCGTCGTTGCGCGTCTTGTACGCCACCGGGTCGAGGAAGCCGCGTTCGCACAGATAGTCGCCCCAGGCGTGATCGCTGTCGCCGCCCAGAAGGGTGTTGTCCAAATCGAATAGAGCCAGGCGCATTGCAGTTACCCGCTGAAAAGTCAGTAAAAAGGCGACAAGAATACGGTCTTTTCACAAGAGTGCACATAAGGTAGGAACCTTCGTTGCCGCCTTATCAAGCTTTGTGGAACAATGCGGCGACATGCGTTTGCGAGGTTGTTGCCGTGATCGACCCCGATGGTTTCCGCCCCAATGTCGGGATCATTCTGACGAATGACGCCGGCCAGGTGCTATGGGCTCGCCGTATCAATCAAGATGCCTGGCAGTTTCCACAAGGGGGAATCAACCCCGAGGAGACGCCGGAGGACGCCTTGTACCGCGAGCTGAACGAAGAAGTTGGCCTGGAACGTGAAGATGTTGAAATACTGGCCTGTACTCGTGGCTGGTTGCGCTATCGTTTGCCGCAACGTCTGGTGCGTACCCACAGCCAACCGCTGTGCATCGGCCAGAAACAGAAATGGTTTCTCCTGCGCCTGATCTCCAACGAGCAGCGGGTGCGGATGGATTTGACCGGTAAACCGGAGTTCGATGGCTGGCGCTGGGTCAGTTATTGGTATCCGTTGGGCCAGGTGGTGACATTCAAGCGCGAGGTGTATCGACGCGCCCTCAAAGAGCTTGCCCCGCGCCTTTTAGCGCGCGACTGACGACGGAGTTCGACCCCGAGCCATGCTCAATACGCTGCGCAAGATCGTCCAGGAAGTTAACTCCGCCAAGGATCTCAAGGCGGCGTTGGGGATTATTGTGTTGCGCGTCAAAGAGGCCATGGGCAGCCAGGTCTGCTCGGTCTACCTGCTTGATCCCGAGACCAACCGCTTCGTCCTGATGGCCACCGAGGGCTTGAACAAGCGCTCGATCGGCAAAGTCAGCATGGCACCCAACGAAGGTCTGGTGGGTCTGGTCGGCACGCGTGAAGAACCCCTGAACCTCGAAAATGCTGCGGATCACCCGCGCTACCGCTACTTCGCCGAGACCGGCGAGGAGCGCTACGCCTCGTTCCTCGGGGCGCCGATCATTCACCACCGCCGCGTCGTCGGCGTGTTGGTCATCCAGCAGAAAGAACGTCGCCAGTTCGACGAAGGTGAAGAAGCCTTCCTCGTGACGATGAGCGCGCAGCTCGCCGGCGTTATCGCCCACGCCGAGGCCACCGGCTCGATCCGTGGTCTGGGCCGTCAGGGCAAGGGCATTCAGGAAGCCAAGTTCGTCGGCGTACCGGGTTCGCCGGGTGCTGCCGTCGGTACCGCGGTGGTCATGCTGCCGCCAGCGGATCTGGACGTGGTGCCGGACAAGCACATCACCGACATCGACGCTGAGCTGGCGCTGTTCAAGACCGCCATCGAAGGCGTGCGCGCCGACATGCGCGCGTTGTCCGCCAAGCTCGCGACCCAGCTGCGCCCGGAAGAGCGCGCGCTGTTCGACGTTTACCTGATGATGCTCGACGATGCCTCGCTGGGCAGCGAAGTCACCACCGTGATCAAGACCGGCCAATGGGCCCAGGGCGCACTGCGTCAGGTGGTCACGGATCACGTCAACCGTTTCGAACTGATGGACGACGCCTACCTGCGCGAGCGCGCGTCGGACGTCAAAGACCTCGGTCGGCGCCTACTGGCGTATCTGCAGGAAGAGCGTCAGCAGAACCTGGTCTACCCGGAAAAAACCATTCTGGTCAGCGAAGAGCTGACGCCGGCCATGCTCGGCGAGGTGCCGGAAGGCACGCTGGTCGGTCTGGTGTCGGTCCTCGGTTCGGGTAACTCCCACGTCGCGATTCTGGCCCGGGCCATGGGCATTCCGACGGTGATGGGCCTGGTCGACCTGCCGTACGCCAAGGTCGACGGCATCGAGGTGATCGTCGATGGCACCCGCGGCGAGGTCTACACCAACCCCAGCGACGTCCTGCGCAAGCAGTTCGCCGAGGTGGTCGAAGAAGAGAAACAACTGGCGCTGGGCCTCGACACCCTGCGTGATCTGCCGTGCGTGACCCTCGATGGCCACCGCATGCCGCTGTGGGTCAACACTGGCCTGCTGGCCGATGTGGCGCGGGCACAGAAGCGTGGCGCCGAAGGTGTCGGCCTGTACCGCACCGAAGTGCCGTTCATGATCAATCAGCGCTTCCCGAGCGAAAAGGAACAACTGGCGATCTACCGCGAACAGCTCGCCGCGTTCCACCCGCAACCGGTGACCATGCGCAGCCTGGACATCGGCGGTGACAAGTCGCTGTCGTACTTCCCGATCAAGGAAGACAACCCGTTCCTCGGCTGGCGCGGGATTCGCGTGACCCTCGACCACCCGGAAATCTTCCTGGTGCAGACCCGCGCGATGCTCAAGGCCAGCGAAGGCCTGAACAATCTGCGGATCCTGCTGCCGATGATTTCCGGCACCCACGAACTCGAAGAAGCTCTGCACCTGATCCACCGGGCCTGGGGTGAAGTGCGCGACGAAGGCACCGACGTGCCGATGCCGCCGATCGGGGTGATGATCGAAATTCCGGCCGCGGTGTACCAGACCAAGGAACTGGCGCGGCAGGTGGACTTCCTGTCGGTAGGCTCCAACGACCTGACCCAGTACCTGCTGGCCGTCGACCGCAACAACCCGCGGGTGGCCGATCTCTACGACTACCTGCACCCGGCAGTGCTGCAAGCCCTGCAAACCGTGGTGCGCGACGCGCATGCCGAAGGCAAACCGGTGAGTATCTGCGGCGAAATGGCCGGTGATCCGGCGGCGGCGGTGCTGTTGATGGCGATGGGCTTCGACAGTCTGTCGATGAACGCCACCAACCTGCCGAAAGTGAAGTGGATGCTGCGTCAGATCAACCTGAGCAAGGCCAAGGATCTGCTGGCCGAGCTGATGACCATCGACAACCCGCAAGTGATCCACAGCTCGCTGCAACTGGCGCTGAAAAATCTCGGGTTGTCGAAGATGAATCCGCCGGCGGTCAACAAGGCTCTCTAAAACCTTGTGGGCCTCTTCGCGAGCAAGCCCGCTCCCACATTTGACCGAGTTCTACCTTTGGAATGTGGTCGAATGTGGGAGCGGGCTTGCTCGCGAAGGCGTCAGTTCAAACGCTGCTAAACAGCAATCTCCACCTCGCCCAAATGCCCGCCATATGGCCCAAAGCTGCGCTCCACCATCCACCGCGTCCCGTCCGCCTGCACAATCAGCGCCGTACTCGCCCGCGTGCCATAACTCTGGCTGGCAATGAACACACTCGACAGCAGCGATTCGGTGGCCAGCCCGACCCCGGTATCCGGCAGTTCGGCAAACGGCGCGGTCTGCGCATCGCCCAGCAGCTCCAGTAACCGCGCAGGCTGTGGATCATCCAGCACCGCACTCAGTGCAGCCTTGGCCTTGAGCAGTTTCGGCCACGGCGTATCCAGCCCGGCATTCGATAGCCCGTAGATCCCCGGCTCGAGCATCACCGGCTCGGACGTCCGCGCATTGAAGTGCCACAGCTCATGGGCATTGCCCAGCAGCAGGTTGAACCCGGCGTATTCCGGCGCGCGAGCGACCACATCGCGCAAATAATCATCAATCGACGCATCGCCCGTGAGAAACCGCGCCACCAGCTCTCCCCGCGACTTGCGCGCCGGTGGCTGGTGCGGGTCGCGGATATTGGTCAGCGCGGCAAAGCGCCCATTGGCGCCGATTCCCAGCCACGTGCCGCCAGCCTCAAGATCGCGCCCCGCGTGCACGTGCGGCGCGTCGGCCCATGGCGCCAGCGGCAGGCTCGGGCGGGCGTAGAACTCGTCACGGTTGGCCGCGACGATCAGCGGCTGGGCATGGCCCGGGCGCCAGGCGAAAACAATCAGGCACATAAGGTGGTCCTTGTGTGTTTTTTGCTCACTCTACGCAGTCAGCGTCCGTGCATCCATCGCCAGTTCCGCCAGAGGGTGTGCATCCGTTACCATGCCGCTCCGGTTTTGGGGATGCGTCTGGGAGACGGCCGTGGAATTTCTGCTCTATCTGGCGCTGGGCGCCTGTGCGGGCGTGCTGGCCGGGCTGTTCGGGGTGGGCGGCGGGATCATTATTGTCCCGGTGCTGGTGTTCAGTTTTACCTTGCAGGGTTTCGATCAGTCGATCCTTACACATCTGGCGGTTGGCACGTCGCTGGCGACGATCATCTTCACCTCGGTCAATGCCGTGCGCGAACACCATCGGCGTGGCGCCGTGCGCTGGCCGATTTTCAAGTGGATGGCGGTTGGCATACTGCTCGGCGCCGGTTTCGGTGCGCTGACGGCCGAGGCGATTTCCGGGCCGAACCTGCAAAAGATCATCGGCGTGCTTGCCTTGGTGATCTCGCTGCAGTTGGCGCTGGACATCAAACCCAAGGCCAGTCGAACCGTCCCCGGCAAACTCGGTCTGACCGTGGCCGGGAGCGTAATCGGTTGGGCGTCGGCGATTTTTGGCGTCGGCGGCGGTTCGCTGACCGTGCCGTTTCTGACCTGGCGCAGCGTGCCGATGCAGCAAGCCGTGGCGACCTCGTCAGCCTGTGGCCTGCCGATCGCCCTGGTCAGTGCATTAAGTTTCATGATTCTGGGCTGGCACGATTCGTTGTTGCCGCCGCATAGTCTCGGTTTTGTTTATTTGCCGGCGCTGCTGGGCATTGCCCTGACCAGCATGGTCTTCGCCCGTCTCGGCGCGCGCCTGGCCCACAGATTGTCGCCGCGCTTGCTGAAACGGCTGTTCGCCGCTTTGCTGTTCTGCGTGGGCCTGAATTTCCTGCTCTGACCTGCTGGTTCAGAGCAGGCCGCAATCCTGGCTTAATCCTGAGGTGGCAGCGTCGCCCGGGAATTTTGGTTTCAACTCTAACGAGGAGTCGCAATGCTGCCTTACCCGCAGATCGACCCGGTGGCCCTGGCCATCGGTCCGCTGAAAATCCACTGGTACGGCCTGATGTACCTCGTCGGCATCGGCGGCGCATGGCTGCTGGCGTCGAGCCGGCTCAACCGTTTCGACCCGACCTGGACCAAGGAGAAGCTCTCCGACCTGGTGTTCTGGCTGTCGATGGGGGTGATTGTCGGTGGACGTCTGGGTTACGTGCTGTTCTATGACCTGAGCGCGTACATCGCCAACCCGACGCTGATTTTCGAAGTGTGGAAGGGCGGCATGTCGTTCCATGGCGGATTCATCGGCGTGATGCTCGCCGCGCTGTGGTTCGGCAAGCGTAACGGCAAGACCTTCTTCCAGCTGATGGACTTCGTTGCGCCGATGGTGCCGATCGGTCTGGGCGCCGGGCGCATCGGCAACTTCATCAATGCCGAGCTGTGGGGCAAGCCGACCGACGTGCCGTGGGCGATGATCTTCCCGCCGTTCAGCGATCCGGCGCAGCTGCCGCGTCACCCGTCGCAGCTGTATCAGTTCGCGCTCGAAGGCGTCGCGCTGTTCCTGATCCTGTGGCTGTTCTCGCGTAAGCCGCGCCCGACCATGGCTGTGTCCGGCATGTTCGCGCTGTTCTACGGCATCTTCCGTTTCATCGTCGAGTTCGTCCGCGTACCGGACGCGCAACTGGGCTACCTGGCCTGGAACTGGCTGACCATGGGGCAAGTGCTGTGCGTACCGATGATTGTCGCCGGACTGTTCCTGATCTGGCTGGCCTATCGTCGCGCGCCGGCAGCACCGCTCGCGCCGACCGCTTAAACTACGAACCCCGGCGCGCGACGCCGGGGCTCAAAGGACACAGGTAACTCATGAAGCAATATCTCGAACTGGTCTCGCACGTCATTCAGAACGGCACCAAACAGGCCAACCGCACCGGCATCAACACCATCAGCTTCCCGGGTGCGATGCTGCGTTTCGATCTGCAGGAAGGCTTTCCGGCGATCACCACCCGCAAGATGGCCTTCAAATCGGCCATCGGCGAGATGTGCGGTTTTCTGCGTGGCGTGAACAACGCCGCTGAATTCCGTGCGCTGGGCTGCAAGGTCTGGGACCAGAACGCCAACGAAAATGCGCAGTGGCTGGCCAACCCGTTCCGTCAGGGCGAAGACGACCTCGGCGAAATCTACGGCGTGCAATGGCGCAAATGGCCGGCGTACAAGCAGATCCCGCTGAGCAACACCGCTGCCATCGAACAAACCCTGAGCAACGGCTACAAGCAGATCGCCCAGGGCGAAGAGGACGGCCAGGCTTACGTGGTGCTGTACAAAGCCATCGATCAGGTGCGCCAGTGCGTCGACACGATCATCAAGGATCCGGGCAGTCGCCGCATCCTGTTCCACGGCTGGAACGTCGCCCAGCTCGATGAGATGGCCCTGCCGCCGTGCCATCTGCTGTACCAGTTCCACCCGAACGTCGAGACCAAAGAGATCTCCCTGACCCTGTACATCCGCTCCAACGACCTGGGTCTGGGCACGCCGTTCAACCTCACCGAAGGCGCCGCGCTGCTCAGCCTGATCGGGCGTCTGACCGGCTACACGCCGCGCTGGTTCACCTATTTCATCGGTGATGCGCACGTCTACGAGAACCACCTGGACATGCTTAACGAACAGCTCAAGCGCGAGCCGTTCGCCATGCCGAAGCTGAAAATCTCCGATCGTGTGCCGGAGTTTGCCAAGACCGGTGTGTATCAGCCGGAGTGGCTGGAGCTGGTCGAGCCGAGCGACTTCTCGCTGGAAGGCTATGAGCACCACGCGCCAATGACCGCGCCGATGGCGGTCTGACAAGCAATACAAAAACCTGTGGGAGCGAGCTTGCTCGCGAAGGCGGAGTGTCAGTTGATAGAAATATTGACTGAACTACCGCTTTCGCGAGCAAGCTCGCTCCCACAGTGTTTTAGGGTGTTCTTAATGGCCGTGGCTACGGCCTACATGGGAGTGTTCGACTTCCGTCGCCACAACCCCGCCACTCACCTCCAGCCGCTGCAAGATCCCGCACTGATCCGCCCCCGGCCCTTCGCCACAGCGTTGGCGCAGGTCGAGCAGTTGTGTCTGCAACGCCAACAAGCCATCAATCCGCGCCTTCACATGCTGGATGTGCTCGTCGATCAGCGCATTGACGTTTTCGCACTGGTCCTGCGGGCTGTCGCGCAAGGTCAGCAGGCTGCGGATCTCTTCGAGGGTCATGTCGAGGGTGCGGCAGTTGCGGATGAAAGTCAGGCGTTCGGCGTGGGCCTGGGTGTAAACGCGGTAGTTACCGTCGCTGCGCGCCGGTTCCGGCAGCAGGTTTTCGCGCTCGTAATAGCGGATGGTTTCCACGGCGCAGTCGGTGAGTTTCGCCAGTTCTCCGATCTTCATGACGGCAATCTCCAAAAGGGTGCTTGACCCTATAGTGGCTACAGGGTCTTTACTTGGCAACAGGCACCTTTATGGACGCGACCAATGAGCGATTCCCAGCACAACCACAAATCCCACGCGGGACACGACCACAGCCACAAATTGCAGCCTGTGCATAAGCATGACCACGGTGGCGATTCCTGCTGCGCGTCGAAAGCCGCTGCGCCTGCGCGGGTGCAACTGAGCGAAAAGACCAGCGCTGACGCCCGCCTGAGCAGTTTCCGCATCGAGGCGATGGACTGTCCGACCGAGCAGACGCTGATCCAGAACAAGCTCGGCAAACTGGCCGGTGTGCAGCAGCTGGAATTCAACCTGATCAACCGCGTGCTCGGCGTGACCCACAATCTGCCGGACACCGCGCCGATTACCGAGGCGATTACCTCGCTGGGCATGCACGCCGAACCGCTGGAGGCGGGCGTCGAAGCCCCGGCCCCGGCGTCGGTGAAAAAACACTGGTGGCCCCTGGCGCTGTCCGGCGTTGGTGCGCTGGCGGCTGAAGTAATCCACTTCACCAACGCCGCGCCGACCTGGGTGGTGGCGATCATTGCGCTGGTGTCGATCCTCAGCGGCGGCCTGACCACTTACAAAAAGGGCTGGATCGCCCTGAAGAACCGCAATCTCAACATCAACGCACTGATGAGCATCGCGGTGACCGGTGCGGTGTTGATCGGGCAGTGGCCGGAAGCGGCGATGGTGATGTTCCTGTTCACCGTGGCCGAGCTGATCGAAGCGCGCTCGCTGGATCGTGCGCGCAACGCCATCAGCGGCCTGATGCAGATGACCCCGGAACAGGCCACGGTGCAGCAAGCCGACGGCAACTGGGTCGAACAAGAGGTTAAAAGCGTCGAACTCGGCGCCCGCGTGCGGGTAAAACCCGGCGAGCGCATTGCGCTGGACGGCGAAGTCGTCAGCGGCAGCTCGACCATCGATCAAGCGCCGATCACCGGCGAAAGCCTGCCTGTGGAGAAAACCATCGGCGACAAAGTCTTCGCCGGCACCATCAACCAGGCCGGCGCGCTGGAATACACGGTGACTGCGGCGGCGAACAACTCGACCCTGGCGCGGATCATCCACGCCGTCGAGCAGGCGCAAGGCGCACGGGCGCCGACGCAGCGCTTCGTCGATCAGTTCTCGAAAATCTACACCCCGGTGGTGTTCGTGCTGGCGCTGGCCGTGGCGATCATTCCGCCGCTGTTCATGGGCGCGGTGTGGTTCGACTGGATCTATCGCGCACTGGTGCTGTTGGTGGTGGCATGTCCGTGTGCCCTGGTGATTTCCACCCCGGTGACCATCGTCAGCGGCCTCGCGGCAGCGGCGCGCAAAGGCATTCTGGTCAAGGGTGGCGTGTACCTGGAGGGCGGTTTCAAGCTCGATTATCTGGCGCTGGACAAGACCGGCACGATCACCCACGGCAAACCGGTGCAGACCGATTACCTGTCGCTGGACCCGACCGCTGACGCCACAGCCCCGGCGATTGCCGCCGCGCTGGCCGGGCGTTCCGATCACCCGGTGTCGCTGGCCATCGCCAATGCGGCTGTGGATAAAAAACTCACCGTGCTGAGTGTGGATAACTTCGAAGCGCTGGCCGGGCGTGGTGTGAAGGGCCAGGTCAACGGCCAGACCTATCACTTGGGCAACCACCGTCTGGTTGAAGAGCTGGGCCTGTGCTCGCCGCAACTGGAAGAGAAGCTGTTTGCGCTGGAGAAGCAGGGCAAGTCCGTGGTGTTGCTGCTCGACAGTTCCGGCCCGCTGGCGCTGTTCGCCGTGGCCGACACGGTCAAGGAATCCAGCCGCGAAGCGATCCGCCAGTTGCACGCGCTGGGCGTGAAAACCCTGATGCTCACCGGTGACAACGTGCACACCGCACAGGCGATTGCCGCGCAGGTCGGCATCGATCAAGCCAAAGGCGACTTGCTCCCGACCGACAAGCTGCAGGCTATCGAAGAGCTTTATGCACAGGGGCATCGGGTCGGCATGGTCGGCGACGGTATCAACGACGCCCCGGCGCTGGCGCGGGCCGAAATCGGTTTCGCCATGGCGGCCGCCGGCACCGACACCGCGATTGAAACCGCCGATGTCGCCCTGATGGACGATGATCTGCGCAAGATCCCGGCGTTCATCAGCCTGTCGCGCGACACCGCGAGCATCCTGAAACAGAACATCGCCTTGGCCCTGGTGATCAAGGCTATCTTTCTTGGGGTAACCTTCGCCGGGCTCGCCACCATGTGGATGGCGGTGTTCGCCGACATGGGCGTGAGCCTGCTGGTGGTGTTCAACGGTTTGCGCCTGCTGCGCAAATAAACGATGAGGGATGGTTGTGCTGAGTGCCGAGCTGAAAGCGTTTTATATGGTCGCCCGCCTGGGCAGCATTACGCTGGCGGCGAAAAAGCTCGGCCTCAGCCAACCCACCGTGACCACGCAGATCCGTAATCTGGAAAGTCAGTACTCGGTGGAGCTGTTCTACCGTGGCGGTCGGCGCCTGAGTGTCAGCGACGAAGGCGCGCGGCTGCTGCCGATGGTCAAGGCGCTGTTGCAGCAGGAGGCCGACATCGAGTTCTTCCTGCGCAACAGCGGTCAGGTGCAGGGCACGCTGCGCATCGCTGCCACTGCGCCGTATTACATCCTCGATCTGGTGAAGACCTTCCGCGAGCGTCTGCCACAGGTGGAAGTGTCGGTGGAGATCGGCAACTCGCAGCAGGTGCTCGAAGCGCTGGAGGATTACCGGGTGGATGTCGCGGCATCGTCGCAGTTGCTTGAGGATGCGCGCTTGATTCGCCGTGTATTGGGTAGCGATCCGCTGGTGCTGGCGGTGCATCGCAACCATCCGCTGGCGGCGCAGGAACATGTGGCGTTGAGCGCGCTGGCCGGGCATACCTTGCTGATGCGCGAGTCCGGTTCGACCACCCGGCGCCTGACCGAGGAGTTGCTGCAAAGCGCCGGAGTCAGTTTCGGCCCGTTGCTGGAGATCGGCAGCCGCGAGTCGATCCGTGAGGCGGTGCTGCGCAATATCGGCATCAGCATCATTGCCCGCCAGGAAGTGCCGCACGATCCGCAATTGCGGGTGCTGACCATCGAGAATGCGCCGCAGATTCCCGAGTACCTGTATTGCCTCAAGGAGCGCAAGGGCGCGCGGTTGCCGGCGGCGTTTCTCGGGTTGGCCCAGGAAATGTCCCCGGCCTGATTTCTTCAGTGCCCATGCCGGCCTCTTCGCGAGCAAGCCCGCTCCCACAGGGGATAGTGTTCACAACACAAATCCAATGTGGGAGCGGGCTTGCTCGCGAAGGCGTCAGGCCAGGCAACACATGACTTGAAACCTGAACCAAAATCCCCGAATACCACTATCAGCCGTTTTTGCCCTACTGCCACATGACGGACGCATTACAACTCTAGGATTGGCCCCATCAGCTTGATGAGGTCTGTCCATGAATCCTGCAATCGCAACTGCCCTGACCAACCCCGGTGCGCCGATGAAAGTGCGCGGCGTGCAGAAGCGCTTCGGCGCGTTCACCGCACTGGATAACGTCTCCCTCGATGTCGCGGCCGGTGAGCTGGTGTGTCTGCTCGGCCCGTCGGGCTGTGGCAAGACCACGCTGCTGCGCTGCATCGCCGGGCTGGAGAAGCAGGACAGCGGCGAGTTGTACCTCGGCGACCGCGATGTTTCGCACCTCGCGCCGCAAGCCCGGGACTACGGCATCCTGTTCCAGTCCTACGCGCTGTTCCCCAATCTGACCGTCGAAGCGAACATTGCCTACGGCCTCGCCGGCAGTGGTCGTGACGAAGTGCGTCGTCGCGTCGGTCAGATGCTGGAACTGGTCGGCCTCACCGGCAGTGAGAAAAAGTACCCGGGCCAGTTGTCCGGCGGTCAGCAACAGCGAGTCGCACTGGCTCGTGCCCTGGCCCCGGCGCCGTCGCTGCTGTTGCTCGATGAACCGATGTCGGCGCTGGACGCTCGAGTGCGCGAGCATCTGTGCACCGAACTGCGCCAACTGCAGCGCAACCTCGGCATCACCACCCTGATGGTCACGCACAATCAGGACGAAGCCATGCTGATGGCCGACCGCATCGCCGTGATGCACAACGGCCGGGTCGAGCAGTACGCCACCCCGCAGGAAATCTACAACCGCCCGGCCACGCCGTTCGTGGCCGAGTTCGTCGGGCAGGGCAACTGGCTGCCGTTCCAGCGCAGCAGCGCCAGTCATGCCCGGGTTGGCGGGATGGATGTGCGTCTGGCCGATGGCAGCGTCAGCGGCGCCTCGGGCCGACTGTTCTGCCGTCCGGAAGCGATCAGCGTCAATCCGCTGGTGCACGAAGAAAACCTGTTCCCGGCCAAGGTTCGCGAGATCACTTTCCTCGGCAACCGCTGCCGCATGAGCTTCGAACTCGACCAATTGCCGGGCCACGCGCTGCTCGCTGAACTGGCGCCGGAAGCCATGCCGCGCCTCGGCGCCCAGCAGATCATGGTCGCCTTGCCACCGCGCAGCCTGCAGGTGTTTGCCTGATGAGCGCGAACATCGCACTGCCGCTACCGCACAAGCAGGCGCGGCGAGTGTCCGGGGCCGAGGTCGGTGACCGGATCTTCGTCCTCGGCGGCAAACTCCTGCTGCTGTTACTGCTCGGTGTCGCTGTGCTGCTGCCGTTGCTGGCGATCTTCTGGCGCGGCTTCAGCAGCGAGGCCGGGCAGGGCGGTGGCTGGCTCGCCGCCAAGGAGCTGGTGACCAGCGAGAATTTCCACTGGCTGCTCGGCAACAGCCTGAAAGTTTCCCTCAGCGTCGCGGCCATCGTCGTACCGCTGGCCTACCTGTTTGCCTACGCCCTGCAACGCACACTGATTCCGGCCAAGGGCATCTGGCGCGGGATTTCCCTGCTGCCATTGATGGCGCCGTCGATGCTGCCGGGTATCGCACTGGTCTATCTGTTCGGCAATCAGGGCATGTTGCGCGGGCTGCTCTCGGACAACATCTACGGTTTCTGGGGGATCGTGCTGGGTGAGGTGATCTACACCTTTCCGCATGCGCTGATGATTCTGCTGTCGGCGTTGTCGCTGGCCGATGCGCGGCTGTTCGATGCGGCGTCGAGCATGGGCGCCAGTCCGGCCAAGGCGTTCCGCAGCATCACCTGGCCGGCGACCCGCCAAGCGGTATTCGCTGCGTTCTGTCTGGTGTTCACCCTGACCATCACCGATTTCGGCGTGCCGGTGGTGGTTGGTGGCGACTATCAAGTGCTGGCGCTGGAAGCCTACAAAGCCGTGGTCGGCCAGCAACAATTCGGTCGCGGGGCGCTGATCGGCATGGTGCTGTTGCTGCCGGCGCTGTTCAGCTTCGGCGTCGATGCCTGGCTGCGCCGCCGTCACGGCGATTCCATGAGCGGCCGCGCCCAGGTGTTCAAACCGGCGCCGTCGAAGCGGCGCGATGCCTGCTATCTGGCGATTGTTTTGTTGATCAGTGCGGCGTTGCTGCTGGTGTTCGGCATGGCGGTGTTTTCCTCGCTGGTGAAGTTCTGGCCGTACAACCTGTCGCTGTCGCTCAATCACTATCAGTTCAACGAGACCGCCGGCGGTGGCTGGCTGGCGTACAGCAACAGCTTGAAGATGGCGTTGGGCACGGCGCTGATTGGCAGCGTGCTGATCTTCACTGGCGCTTATCTGATGGAGAAAACCCGCAGCCAACGCGGCCTCAACCTGACCCTGCGCATGCTCAGTTTCGTGCCGATGGCGGTGCCGGGGCTGGTGCTCGGCCTGGGTTACGTCTTCTTCTTCAACCTCAGCGGCAACCCGCTGCACGTGCTGTACGGCACGATGACGCTGCTGATCGTCTGCACCATTGCGCACTATCTGACCACCGCGCAAATGACCGCGACCACCGCGCTGCGCCAGCTCGACGCCGAGTTCGAAGCCGCCGCGCTGTCGCTCAAGGCGCCGCTGTACCGCCATTACCTGCGCGTCACCGTGCCGATCTGCCTGCCGGCGTTGCTGGACATCGTGCGCTACCTGTTCGTCTCGGCGATGACCACGGTGTCGGCGGCGATCTTCCTCTACAGCCCCGACACCATCCTCGCGGCGGTGGCGGTGCTGAACATGGATGACGCCGGCAACGTCGGCGGCGCGGCAGCGATGTCGACCCTGATTCTGTTCACCTCGGCAGGCGTGTCCTTGCTGCTGGCGTGGGCTTCGCGCGGCTTGCTGCGCCGTTCCCAGGCCTGGCGGCAAACCGCGCCCGGTCACTGATTGACGATTTATCCCTACAGCCTCAACTCACCGACAGGAAAACGATCATGTTCAAGCCTATGGCCCTGGCCGCTGCTGTGCTCGCTACTTTCAGCCTGAATGCCTTCGCGGCAAAAACCGAGTTGACGGTGTACACCGCCCTCGAAGCCGAGCAACTGACCGCTTACAAAGCCGCGTTCGAGAAGGCCAACCCGGACGTCGAGATCAAGTGGGTGCGTGATTCCACCGGGATCATCACCGCCAAACTCCTCGCCGAAAAGGCCCGTCCGCAGGCTGACGCGGTGTGGGGGCTGGCCGCTTCGAGCCTGGCGATCCTCGATCAGCAGGGCATGCTGCGAAGCTATGCACCGAAGGATCTGGGCAAGATCGGCGCGAACTACCGCGACGCCGCCAACCCGCCAGCCTGGGTCGGCATGGACGTATGGGCCGCGACCATTTGCTTCAACACCGTCGAAGCCGAGAAGCAGGGCCTGAGCAAACCGGTGAGCTGGCAGGATCTGACCAAGCCTGAGTACAAGGGCAAGATCGTCATGCCGAACCCGGCGTCGTCCGGCACCGGTTTCCTCGACGTCAGCGCCTGGCTGCAAACCTTCGGCGAGAAGCAGGGCTGGGCCTACATGGACGGTCTGCACCAGAACATCGGCCAGTACGTTCACTCCGGTTCCAAGCCTTGCAAACTGGCCGCTGCGGGCGAATTCCCGATCGGCATTTCCTTCGAATATCCGGCGGTACAGCTGAAACGCCAGGGCGCGCCGCTGGACATCATCCTGCCGAAAGAAGGCCTGGGCTGGGAGATCGAGGCGACTGCCGTGATCAAAGGCACCCCGCATGAAGAAGCGGCGAAAAAACTCGCGGACTTCTCCGCCAGCGCCGAGGCGATGGATCTGTACAAAGAGAACTTCGCCGTCCTCGCCCAGCCGGGTATCGCCAAGCCGCAGACCGAACTGCCGGCCGACTACGAGCAGCGCCTGATCAAGAACGACTTCGCCTGGGCCTCGAAGAACCGCGACGAGATCCTGACCGAATGGCGTAAGCGTTATGACGGCAAGTCCGAGAAAGTCGTTGCCAAGTAAGTTCTTTATCGACTGACAGGGCCTCTTCGCGAGCAAGCCCGCTCCCACATTGGATCTTCAGTGAACACCTATTTTGTGGGCACCAAGAATCCCCTGTGGGAGCGGGCTTGCTCGCGAAGGCGGTCTCCCATTCAGGGAAAATCTCCATGACACAACACAAAGACCTGCTCATCGTCGGCGCCGGCATCCTCGGCCTGTCCCACGCTTACGCCGCCGCCAAACGCGGCCTCAAGGTCAGCGTTTTCGAACGCACCGCCACGCCCCTCGGCGCCTCGGTGCGCAACTTCGGTCAGGCGCTGGTCACCGGCCAGCCACCCGGGCCGATGCTCGAACTGGCCAAGGCCAGCCGCGAGATCTGGGGCGACTGGGCGCAACTCGCCGGTCTGCAGATCAAGCGCAACGGCTCGTACCTGTTCGCCCGCAGCGAAGCCGAAGAGCAATTGCTCGAAGCCTTTTGCAACGGCCGCGCCGTGGAGCACGGTTACAACGTCGCCTTGCTGCGTGGCGCCGCCCTGCGTGATCTGTACCACGGCCAGTTCAGCCACCATCGCTCTGCGTTGCACGGCGTGGACGATCAACAGTTGTACTCGCGGGAAGCGATCCCGGCGCTGATCGACTATCTGCGCCGCGACCTCGGCGTCGAGTTTCACTTCAGCACGCTGGTGCGTGACGTCGAGCCAGGACGTCTGCACAGCACTGCCGGCAGTTTCACGGCGCAGCAAATCATCGTCTGCTCCGGCCACGATTATCAGACCCTGCTGGCCGAGCCGATTGCCACGCTCGACCCGCAGATCTGCCGTTTGCAAATGCTCCGCGCCAAACCGCAGATCGAGCTGAATCTGCAACACGCCTTGCTCACCGGTTTGAGCTGCGTGCACTACGGCGCCTTCGCCGATTTGCCAGAAGCGGCAGCGGTGCAGGCACAGATCCTGCGCGAACAACCGCACCTGCACGACAACGGCATTCACCTGCTGATCAGTCCGACGCCGTATGGCGAGCTGATCATCGGCGACTCGCACCATTACGGCAGCGATCCGTCGCCGTTCAACGCCGAGCAAGTGGACAACTGGATGCTCGAACTGGCCGAGCACACGCTGGGCTGCAAGGTGCAAGTGGTCGAGCGCTGGCAGGGCGTCTATGGTTCCCGTGGGCCGGGGCCGTTCTCATTCCTGCGCCCGGCACTGGGGCTGAGTGTGGCGCTGATGCACACCGGCGTCGGCATGAGCGTCGGCCCGGCACTGGCCGAGCGCAACGTGGCGCAATTGCTGGAGGAAATCTGATGGCGGGGCATGCGCAAGTCGTTGACCGGGTGTTTGCGCTGTATGAACGCTTTGGTACTAGTGATTACATCGGCGAGCCGGTGTCGCAGATCGAACACATGTCTCAGGCAGCGCAGTTGGCGATGGCTGAAGGCTTTGATGATGAAGTGGTGCTCGCCGCGTTCTTCCACGACATCGGCCATTTGTGTGCCGAAGGCGCCGAGAACATGGGCGGTTATGGCGTGGTCAGCCATGAGCGGCTGGGCGCGGATTATTTGCGTGAGGCGGGATTCAGCGAGCGCATGGCGCGGCTGGTGGAGTATCACGTGCAGGCCAAGCGCTATCTGACGCTACGTGAGCCTGGGTATTTCGAGCGCCTGAGTGAAGCGAGTCGCCGCACGCTGGAATATCAGGGCGGGGTGATGAGCGAGGCTGAGGCGGATGCGTTTGAGCGCGATCCGTTGTGTACCGTGAGTTTGCGCATGCGGCAGTGGGATGAGTTGGCCAAGGAGAGGGCGGTGCCGGTGATGGATCTGGGAGTATTGAAGGAGAAGGCGTTGCGCCTGCTGGCGGCGTAATCCGTGTCACCGAGTCGCGCCATTCGCGAGCAAGCCCGCTCCCACATTCGACCGAGTTCCACCATAAGGAATGCGATCAAACTGTGGGAGCGGGCTTGCTCGCGAAGAGGCCGGAACAGGTGCTAAAGCTCTGCAGCCAGTAAATCAATCTGCTCCTGCCGCTCCGCCTGATTCAACTTCGGATGCGGATTGAGCGAAGACCACTGCGGATGCGCCCGTGCCTTGTGCAACGCTTCAGGCAGCTTGCCTTCGCGCCAGGTCTTGTCCTGCGGGGTGGCGACCTGAACCGCTTCCATCGCCGCATGCCCGCGCTGATCGAGCGCCAGCAACAGTTGGCGCTGACGCAACGCCAACAGCCGCAACACGCCGTCATCCACGGTCAATTCCCGCTGTCCCTTGATCTTGCCCAGCAAGCGGCTGCCATAACTGCGCGCGGTTTGCAGGGCGCCGCCGGCAATCGCACCGGCCAATGCCGCCGCGCCGAGGGTGATCCCCCCCACCAGCAAATCCACGCCAGCCCCCGCCGCGGCACCGGCCGCAATCCCGCCGCCCACCCGCACGCCGAGTTGCTTCAGGGTTTCCGGGTTGAACAAATCATCGCCCCAACGCCCATCGAGCAACGGCAGATCACTGGCCGCCGCATCCTGCGGGCGAAACGCATAGAGCTTGAGCAACGCTTCGACGCATTTCTGTTCACGCTGGCGCACGGCTTTGCGCAGTTCGCTGATCGCTTGCTGTTCCTGCTCGGCCTCGCTGACCACACTGCGTCGGCAGGCGGCGCAGTCGATCAGCAATTCGGCGATCAAACGCGCCGCACTTTGTTGGCGGGCGAGGCGCTGGGCCTGTTGATCGGCGATCAAGCGCTCCAGTTGCGGACGGGCGTTTTCCAGCAGCAGCGCAAGGCTTTCGTACAGTCGCCGTTCGCCGTCTTCCGGCGGCGCCACGCTGTCGAAGCGCACCAGCGCATGCAGGCCAAGCCGCGCCAGCGCTTCGCGCCAGTCCGGCTCGCGATGGTTGGCGCTGCTGACGAAATTCAGCACCGGCAACAGCGGCTTGCCGCAACTGGCGAGCACTTCGAGTTCGTCACGATACTTGGCCAGCACCGGTTCGCGGGCGTCGATCACATACAGACCGGCGTCGGAGGCGAGTAGCTGTCGCAGCACTTTCGCCTCCTGTTCGAAACGCTGACGTGCTTCGCTGCCGTCGAGAAACCGCGCCAGTCGCGCCGGGCCGTCGAGACGTTCGCCGGGGCGTTCCAGACGCTCAAGGAAATCCAGCAGAGCGATGGCGTCTTCCAGCCCCGGGGTGTCGTAGAGATCGAGCAACGGCTCGCCGTCCACCGACAACCGCGCACCCTCGACATGTCGAGTGGTGCTCGGCCGGTGCGAGACTTCGCCGAAGCCGACGTCGCGGGTCAGGGTGCGCAGCAGCGAGGTCTTGCCGACGTTGGTGTGGCCGACCACCGCGAGTTTCAGCGGCGCTTTCCGGGCATCAGTCATGACCGCTCTCCAGCCAGTTCATCGGTGCGCAATCGGCGAACGGCAACTCCAGTTGTTGCAGCGCGACGTGCCAGTCGCCGAGGCGGGCACTGTCCAGCGCTTCGCCGGGCGGTGCTTGCAGCAGCCAGACCCGGGTGGCGCTGGCGTTGCGCGCCAGTTCGGCGATCAGCGCGAGGCTGCCGCGATCCGGCGAGCGTCGCGGGTCGCAGGCGATCAGCAGGCGCGCCGGGGGGAAACGGCTGAGCTGTTCGAGCAGTTTGTGCCGCGATTCGCGGCTGTCGAGGATTCCGGCGTTGCTCACGGTTTTCGCCAGGGCCGGTGGCCACGGGCGCTGATCGTCGAGTTCGATGGCCACCAGCAAAGCGCCGTCGCTGGCGTGCTCGCTGACGCTGCTTTCAACGCGATGCAACTGCGCAGGCGCGGCGTCGTTGATGCCGAGGCGTTCGCTGGTCGGCATCAGTCGCTCACGCAACTGGGCGTAACCGGGCAGGTTCAGGTCCAGGGTCAGCGCGGCTTTGCCGCGACTCCAGCGCCAGAAACACAACAGCGCCAGCAGCAGGCGCGGCAGCACGCCGTAGACCACCAGCACGCCGACCAGCCAGGTCGCCCAGGCCTGTCGCGCGCTTTCGATGTCCAGCGCTGCGCCGCCACTGGCGCGGATCATTTCCACGGTCGGCACGTTGAAACCGAGCAGCGCCGGCAGCGCGCCGAGGGCCTGGGTCATGTTGATGAAAGTGTCGGCCCCGAGAATGGTGGTTTCCCAGACGAAACCGTAGCGCCGGGTCGCCATCAGTGTCAGCAGCAACAGCAGCGCGCTGAGCATCGCCAGCAACCACAGGCCATTGACCAAAGTGCCGAGCGCCCAGCGATTGAGTTTCCTGCGCTGCAACATCAGCAGCAGGGCCGGCGCCAGTTGCGCGGCTTTGGCATCGCGGGCGAGTTTTTCGCTGAGCCACAGCCACAAGCGCCCGAGGGTGGCGCCGTGTTCACCGGCAAAGATCAGCCCCAGCGCCCAGCTCAGCAGCAGAATCAGGTTCAGCCCGAGCAGGCTGCCCAGGGCCCAGAACACATTGACCGGCGTCTGGCTCAGCGCGGCGAAGGCCAGACCGGCGCCGCTCAGCAGCGCGAAAATCACCAACAGCACCAGCGCCAGACGCGCGCCTTGCAGCCAGTGCTTGAGTGCTGCGCTCAGCCCGTCACGCTCGGCCAGCCACACGGCGCGGCGCTGAATACGGCCCGGCAGATCGCCGCCGGCCGCGCGGGCCAGTCGATTGGCTTCCAGATCCTCCAGGGGACCTGCGTGTTCTTCGCGCAGGCGGATGGTTTCCGTCAGCCAGAGGTTTTGCAGTGGAGTCAGTTCAGTCACGCGCCATTCCGTTGCTCGATTGAGCAGTGAGCATAACCGCTGTGGCGCTTATCGGGTCAAGCGAGGCTCTGGTATCCTCGCCGACATGACTAAATCACTCCCCCTCAGCCTGATCGCAGCCCTCGGTGAAAACCGTGTGATCGGCGTCGACAACAGCATGCCCTGGCACCTGCCGGGGGACTTCAAATACTTCAAGGCCACGACCCTCGGCAAGCCGATCATCATGGGCCGCAAGACCTGGGATTCCCTCGGCCGTCCTCTGCCGGGCCGCTTGAACATCGTGGTCAGCCGTCAGGCAGATCTGGTGCTGGAAGGCGCGGAGGTTTATCCGTCGCTGGAAGCCGCGGTGGTGCGCGCCGAGGAATGGGCGAAAGCGCAGGGTGTCGATGAGTTGATGCTGATTGGCGGCGCGCAGTTGTATGCGCAAGGGCTGGCGCAGGCGGATCGTCTGTATCTGACCCGAGTGGCGCTGAGTCCGGAGGGCGATGCGTGGTTTCCGGAGTTCGATCCGAACCAGTGGACACTGGTGTCGAATGTGCCGAATCCGGCTGAGGGCGACAAGCCCGCTTACAACTTCGAGGTCTGGGAAAAGGCTTAAGAGCTTCGCGAGCAAGCCCGCTCCCACATTGGATTTGTGTCGATCACAGATCCAATGTGGGAGCGGGCTTGCTCGCGAAGAGGGCAGGTCAGGCAAAGAAGAATTTAAGCCTGAGCCAGCTCCGCATGCTCATCCGCATCCAGCAGTGCTTTATCGGTCTGCTGCATCACTTGGCTGGTAATCGCACCGGCCGTGATCGAACCACTCACGTTCAACGCCGTACGACCCATGTCGATCAGCGGCTCCACCGAAATCAGCAGCGCCACCAGCGACACCGGCAAGCCCATCGCCGGCAGCACGATCAGCGCCGCGAATGTCGCGCCGCCACCGACCCCGGCCACACCGGCCGAACTCAAAGTCACAATCGCCACCAGCGTCGCGATCCACAGCGGATCCAGCGGGTTGATGCCGACGGTTGGCGCAACCATCACCGCCAACATCGCCGGGTACAGACCGGCGCAACCGTTCTGGCCGATGGTCGCACCGAACGAAGCGGCAAAACTGGCGATCGATTGCGGAATGCCCAGACGACGGGTCTGCGCTTCGATGCTCAGCGGAATGCTCGCCGCGCTGGAGCGGCTGGTGAACGCGAACGTCAGCACCGGCCAGATCTTGCGGAAGAACCGCAGCGGGTTGATCCCGGCCGCCGACACCAGCAGGCCATGCACCACGAACATCAGACCCAGACCGAGGTACGAGACCACCACGAAACTGCCGAGCTTGATGATGTCCTGCAGGTTGGAACCGGCGACCACTTTGGTCATCAGCGCCAGCACGCCGTACGGGGTCAGCTTCATCACCAGACGCACCAGACGCATCACCCAGGCTTGCAGGGTGTCGATGGCGTTGATCACGTTCTGACCTTTCTCGACATCATCCTTGAGCAGTTGCAGCGCCGCGACCCCGAGGAACGCGGCGAAGATCACCACGCTGATGATCGAGGTCGGCTTGGCCCGGGCCAGGTCGGCGAACGGGTTCTGCGGAATGAACGACAGCAGCAGCTGCGGCACATTCAGGTCGGCAACCTTGCCGGCGTAGTCGGTCTGAATGGTTTGCAGACGGGCCATTTCCTGAGTGCCGGCGACCAGACCTTCGGCGGTGAGGCCGAACAGGTTGGTCAGACCGATACCAATCAGCGCCGCAATCGCGGTGGTGAACAGCAGCGTGCCGATGGTCAGGAAGCTGATCTTGCCCAGCGACGAGGCGTTGTGCAGCCGTGCCACCGCGCTGAGGATCGAGGCGAACACCAGCGGGATCACGATCATTTGCAGTAACTGCACGTAACCGTTGCCAACCAGATCGAACCAGCCGATCGAGGCTTTCAGCACCGGGTTGCCGCCACCGTAAACGGTGTGCAGGGCAACACCAAATACCACGCCGAGCACCAGCGCGAGCAGGACTTTTTTCGCCAGGCTCCACGTCGTGTGGCGAGTTTGCGCCAGACCGAAGAGCAGGGCGAGGAACACCAGCAGATTGAGGATCAGCGGCAGATTCATGAAGACTCCGATAAGACTTGTGCCAGTCACCTTCTTGGGCAACTGCGAACCGGCAAGCCTAACAGTTTGATTTCCAATGAATTAATACCGAAATCGCAGGTCGTCCGTCGTTTTTGGAATAAGCGCCTGTCGCTCTCGGCAATGCAACTGGCGTTGAGGAGACGTAAGCGGTCGCTGACAGACGAGGACTGTCACACTTATTTGTTAGCGTCGATGTCTTTCAGTCAGGGAGAAAACGCCGATGAAGTTCGCACCGAAAATGCTCGCTGTGGTTCTTGGACTGGGCTTGGCCGCTCACGCATTCGCCACCGATCTGAAGCACTGGCCGGCGGATCAGGCCAAGGCACTGGACGCGATGATCGCGGCCAACGCCAACAAGGGTAACTACGCGGTGTTCGACATGGACAACACCAGTTACCGCTATGACCTCGAAGAGTCCTTGTTGCCGTTCATGGAAAACAAGGGGCTGATCACCCGCGAGACGCTTGATCCCTCCCTGAAACTGATGCCGTTCAAGGACACCGCTGACCATAAGGAAAGCCTGTTCAGCTATTACTATCGCCTGTGCGAAGTCGACGACATGGTCTGCTACCCATGGGTGGCGCAGGTGTTCTCTGGCTTTACCCTCAAGGAACTCAAAGGCTACGTCGATGAGCTGATGGCCTCGGGCAAACCGGTGCCGACCACTTATTACGACGGTGACGTGGTGAAGAACCTTGAGGTGCAGCCACCCAAAGTCTTTACCGGTCAGGCCGAGCTGTACAACAAACTGATGGAGAACGGCATTGAGGTCTACGTGATGACCGCCGCCTCCGAAGAGCTGGTGCGCATGGTCGCGGCTGATCCGAAGTACGGCTACAACGTCAAACCTCAGAACGTGATCGGCGTGAGCACATTGCTGAAGAACCGCGAAACCGGCGAGCTGACCACCGCGCGCAAACAGATCACCGCCGGCAAATATGACGAGAAAGCCAACCTCGGCCTCGAACTGACCCCGTACCTGTGGACCCCGGCGACCTGGATGGCCGGCAAGCACGCGGCGATCCTGACCTACATCGACGAGTGGAAAAAACCGGTACTGGTGGGCGGCGATACTCCGACCAGCGACGGTTACATGTTGTTCCACAGTGTTGACGTGGCCAAGGGCGGCATCCACTTGTGGGTCAACCGCAAAGACAAATACATGACCCAGCTCAACGGCATGATGACCAAGAACGCGGCAGCGCAGGCCAAGGAAGGGTTGCCGGTGACGGCGGACAAGAACTGGGTGATCGTGAAGCCAGAAGAAATTCAGTAAGACCCAGTTCTGTGTTGGAGCGCAGATTCCAGAATCACTGACAGTCCCCTGTGGGAGCGGGCTTGCTCGCGAAGAGGGAGTGTCAGGCGAGAGGTTTTTTGACCGGTAGACCGCTTTCGCGAGCAAGCCCGCTCCCACCGTTTTGATCTTCTGTGTCTGGGATATTTTGGTCGGGCAAAAAAATGCCCCGCACTTGGCGGGGCATTTTTATTCGGCGGCTAAAACTTACAGCCCGTCGAGCATCGCCTTGTTGCGCACCGCACCCTTGTCGGCGCTGGTCGCCAGCAGGGCGTAGGCCTTCAGGGCGGTGGTCACTTTACGTGGACGCTGCTCGACCGGTTTCCAGCCTTTCTTGTCCTGCTCGACCCGGCGCGCAGCCAGTTCTTCATCGCTGACCAGCAGGTTGATCGAGCGGTTAGGGATGTCGATCAGCACTTTGTCGCCGTCCTGCACCAGACCGATCGCGCCACCGGCCGCAGCCTCTGGCGAAGCGTGGCCGATCGACAGGCCGGAAGTACCGCCAGAGAAACGACCGTCGGTGAGCAGCGCACAGGCTTTGCCCAGACCTTTGGACTTCAGGTACGAGGTCGGGTAGAGCATTTCCTGCATGCCCGGGCCACCTTTCGGACCTTCGTAGCGAATGATGACGATGTCGCCTTCCTTCACTTCGTCGGCAAGGATGCCGCGCACCGCGCTGTCCTGGCTTTCGAAGATTTTCGCGTTGCCTTCGAAGACGTGGATCGACTCGTCAACGCCGGCGGTCTTCACCACGCAGCCGTCGAGGGCGATGTTGCCGTACAGCACGGCCAGGCCGCCTTCTTTCGAGTAGGCGTGTTCAAAGCTGCGGATGCAGCCGTTTTCACGGTCGTCATCCAGGGTTTCCCAACGGGTCGACTGGCTGAACGCAGTCTGAGTCGGGATGCCCGCCGGGCCGGCCTTGAAGAAGTGGTGCACGGCTTCGTCGGTGGTCTGGGTGATGTCCCACTTGGCGATGGCTTCTTCCATGCTGCGACTGTGTACGGTCGGCAGGTCGGTGTGCAGCAGGCCACCACGGGCCAGAGAGCCGAGAATGCTGAAGATGCCCCCGGCACGGTGCACGTCTTCCATGTGGTACTTCTGGATGTTCGGCGCCACTTTGCACAGTTGCGGCACGCTGCGCGAGAGACGGTCGATGTCGCGCAGATCGAAATCGATCTCGGCTTCCTGGGCGGCCGCCAGCAGGTGCAGTATGGTGTTGGTCGAACCGCCCATGGCGATGTCGAGCATCATCGCGTTCTCGAACGCCTTGAAGTTGGCGATGTTGCGCGGCAGCACCGACTCGTCGTTCTCGCCGTAGTAACGCTTGCACAGCTCGACGATGGTACGACCAGCCTGCAGGAACAGTTGTTCGCGGTCGCTGTGGGTCGCGAGGGTCGAACCGTTGCCCGGCAGTGCGAGACCGAGGGCTTCGGTCAGGCAGTTCATCGAGTTGGCGGTGAACATGCCGGAGCACGAACCGCAGGTCGGGCAGGCGCTGCGCTCGTACTCGGCAACCTTCTCGTCAGAAGCGCTGGAGTCGGCGGCGATCACCATGGCGTCGACGAGGTCGAGACCGTGGGCAGCGAGTTTGGTCTTGCCGGCTTCCATCGGGCCGCCGGAAACGAAGATCACCGGAATGTTCAGGCGCAGGGCGGCCATCAGCATGCCCGGGGTGATCTTGTCGCAGTTGGAGATGCAGACGATGGCGTCGGCGCAGTGGGCGTTGACCATGTACTCGACGGAGTCGGCGATGATCTCGCGGCTCGGCAGCGAATACAGCATGCCGTCGTGACCCATGGCGATGCCGTCATCCACGGCGATGGTGTTGAATTCTTTCGCGACGCCACCGGCGCGTTCGATTTCCCGGGCAACCAGTTGACCGAGGTCCTTGAGGTGCACGTGGCCCGGCACGAACTGGGTGAAGGAGTTGGCAATGGCGATGATCGGCTTCTTGAAGTCGTCATCTTTCATCCCGGTGGCGCGCCACAGTGCGCGGGCGCCGGCCATGTTGCGGCCGTGGGTGGATGTTTTCGAGCGGTAATCTGGCATGGAGCACTCCGGGCGGCTAATCAGGTATCAAAAGGGAGTGAGCTTCTATTGACGTCTGGAACACTCAGAAATGGCCGTGTGTCCTGGATGTTGCCGATGACTTTGCGGGATCGCCGCTTGCCTCAGCCTGAGCTCATAAACCCGCCGGGGGATGAATGGCGATGAATCAGCCGATTCTACACCGCTGGCGTCTGGAGGGAATGGCGCAAAGCGTTGTTCCAGTGCTGACGGTGAGTGTGGCATGACGACCGGCAGGCTCAATCGCTGCCAGAGGGCGTGATGGCGCTGGTTTCGATGACTCTGGCGCGGTGGCTGATCCGCTTGTTCAACGCCAGTGCGATGCAGCTGAGCAGGACAAAACAGTAGCCGAGCGTGGCTTGCAGGTTGCTTGGGCTCAGGCTGATCAGGGCGCTGATCAGGCCGCCACAGATGAAAATGATCGTACTGCCTGCGGAGGCCGAGGTGCCGGCATTTTCCGGGAACAGGCTCATGGCCCGCGAAGTGGCAGCAGGGCGCGCGATGGTCGTACCGGCGGTGCAGATCAGCATCGGGATCAGCACCGTGGCCGCCGAGAGCGCCAGGTGCCTGGCCATGAACAGCATCACCAGCCCCGCCAGCAGGATCAGGCTCAGCCCGACCACCATTTGCTGCCCGGGCGAAATGCGCCGGCTCAGCAGCGTGGCGACGATGCCACCAGCGACATACGCCGCGCCGTAGATCAACAGGATCAGCGAGAAGTCATAGGCTGACAGCTGCAATTGATCCATGAAAATCAACGGCGAAATGACAATGAACGAGAAGTGGCAGGCGAATGCAAAAGCCGATATCAGCCAATAGCCAACGAAGTCGAAGTCCCCCAGCACCCGTCGGTAAGCCTTGAGAAAATGGATCGGTGTATCTCTGGCAGCGGGCCGACTGTTGTCCAGAAACACCCAGGCTTTGAGCAGCACCACAGCCGCCAGTGCGATGAACAGCCAGAAGCTGCCGCGCCAGCCCAGGGTCGCCTGCAGAAAGGTCCCGGCCAGCGGCGATACCGAGATGAAGATTCCGGTGGCGGTCACCATCAGGATCCGCAGGCGATCGCGCTGTTCGCCTTCGAACAGGTCCTGCACCAGCGCCTGTGACAGGACGAAACAGCCGCAGCCGATGGCCTGCACGATGCGAAAGGTCATGAACAGTGTGTAGTCACTGGTCATGACGCAGCCGATGGCGCCAAGGATCGAGACCCCCATGCCGGCGAGCAGCAAGCCCTTGCGCCCGATGACGTCGGACAATGGCCCGATCAGCAGTTGGGCAAAGGCGATGCCCACCGCGAACAGGCTGATCGACAGGGCGATGTCGGCCGGGGTACTGGCGAAGTGTTCGGCCAGCGCCGGGAACGACGGCAGCAGGACGTCCAGCGGAAACACTCCCAGCAGCACCATGGCCAAAAGCAGACTGACCGCCCCGCGTCGTTGTCGGGTCGTTACCACCGTTCTTCCTTCAAGCATCGATCAGTCCTGCCTTGGCGAAAAGTTTGCGGTTGTTGGGGTGCGCGAAGAATCCGGCCCTTTCGAGTGCAGCAAGCGTAGCCGTGGCTCCGGATCTGGCACGCTGGCGGCTGGCCTGTTCGTTGGTCAGGCTGTCGAGGATTTCCTTGATCGCACCTTCGCCGATGCCGGCGCGGCGGAGGCTTTGGTGCAGCCATTGCTCGTCGACTTCGAAGAAGGTCGCCAGGGTCTCCAGCAAGGTTCTGGCTGCGAAGGCGCGTTGACGGCTGTTCAGGGTCAGCCAAAGGTAGTGAAAGACTTCGGAAAAAAACCGACTGTGCCGGGCTTCGTCAGCGAGGTGGTCGCGCAACATGTCACTCACGCTGGTGACCAGCGTCTCCCGGCAAACATCCAGCAGCTCCCGGGCAATGATGGTTTCGGAGACGAAACCGAGCAGAAACCACGCCAGTGGGCGTTTGCTCTCCGGTGTTCGAGCGATCAGACCGGTCAGGCGGGTAATGCGCAGGGGCACCTGCGGTCGGCCGGTGAAACCATGCAGTTCGGCGATCTGTTCGGCCAGACGATGGGAGAACAGCGCGTGATAGCCCTCGTCGGTATAGAGCTGCAGCGCGGCAGTTTTCATCCGTGAAGGAATGTAGGCAGGTAACTCGCCGTGGACGATGGTTTCCACGGCGCGGTTGACGATGCGGTGTTCAAGCAGCGTGGTGTAGTCGAGGAAGTGCACCAGGTGATTGGCCGCCAGCCGATGCATGACCCTGCTGCCTGCGGCATCGATGGCCGGGTGGGACAGGTACGGCAGGAAGGCCGGCGGAAACCAGAAGCGGGTCTGCAGTTGTAACTGCAGGTCTGCCGGCAACTGGTAGTCGTGCCGGCTCGTACGCACCGAAGCGCGGTTGTCCCAATCGCCAAGCGTGAAGCGAAGCATCCAGGACTCAGGTGTTTCGGACTGTTCCGCGGTTGGCACGTTCATGTACGCGTCTCCTGCAACAGGTCACGCATTTCCTGACACATCGCCTGACCGTCGCTGGCGCCGCAGCCGACAAAGAACAACGGTTGTTCAGCGCTGCCTTCGAGTTTGAGCAGGGCTTCGACCTGCCGATCGGCAAACGCGCCGGTCAGCCACGTTCCCAGGCCCAGTGCCGTGGCCACCAGTTGAAAGGTCTGCGACAGGTGACCCGCTTCGACGAACGCCATGCGATAGGCGCGCGAGTGTTCATACTTCCACCAGAGCTTGTCGAAGCGGGCGGTGATGAACAGACCCAGCGGCAGGTTATTGATGAAATGCTGGCCCGCCAGCAAATGGCCGAGCGCGGGTTCGGGCAAGGGATTGACCCGGCTGAGCGCATGTTCTGCCGGGTGATAGGCATAGATGCCGGGCTCCAGGCCCTCGATATTGCGAGCCAGGAGAAACCCTTCACAGGCGTTCAACCCGCCACCCGAAGGACTGCTGCGACGGGCGCCGAGGCCCTCGGCGATACTCTCGTCGCGGTCATGGTCGCGGTGGCGAAGAAAACCCAGCGAGAGATACATCAGTGTGCCTACGTCACCGAGGGTGATTGATGCACCAGTAAAGGAGCGGCAGGTTTTTCTCAGGCGCAGGACATTGCCAAGACTGGCAACGGTCAGGGCGGCGGAGGCGGGGAGGGCGATTCGGGGTTCGTCCTGTTGTATCGGACGATCTTGCGCGGGTGCCGGTGTGGTCAGCACGGCGCTGCAATGGTTCAGGTATTGCCTGGACCACTCATGAATATTCTGGGGTATCTGTTTGCAGGGAATGTTCTGGGTACCGATATGATAAATCTTCGACAACTCATCCCAACCCCATGGCGGGCTGTCTATTTTTGCAACGGTTAATATGCCCGCATTCAGAAGTTGTGAGTCTATTATGTTGCGTCTGTCGAACTGCTCCGGATTATTGATAAGTTGTGCAAGTCGACAAGAATAAGTCAGGTCCAGCTCATGCTGAGTATGGTCTTTATAATTCCAGACTATTTGTCCGGGTGTGCGCGGCAATATGAATAAATAAGGATTGATGTGCATGTTATATAGATCGCTCTGGAAAGGGTCGAAAGAACGCTGGGGTGCCGGCACTCCCCAGCGTTCTGGCTCACTTAGCGGGCTTTAGGCGCAACCAGGAAGGCCAGGTTTGCGATTTTGTTGGTTTCCAGAGTAATTGCTTTCATAAATATGAACTCCTTGTTCATTGAGAGTGAATGTCGCCGTCGTGGTGACAACTTAATAATAGGTTGTAATGAATTATTGGCAAGCGATACTTGGGTAGGAAATTTCTATTAATTTTGTCGGAGCGGGCATGCTGCAAGGGCGGGCTTGTAAGTTTTAATTCTTAAAATTTAATGCGCAGGGAAATGTCCTGCGTACATGTAGGAAGTTGGTTGTAGGAAAAAGCAAAGGAATTCGACGACATTGCATCGCCGTAAGCAAACGGGAAGCCCGCAGGCTCCCCGTTTCATGGCCAATCAGCTGTTCGGCAGCAGACGGCAGGTGATGCTCTTGATGTAGCGGGTCTCGGCGATGGCCGGGTGTACCGGGTGATCCGGGCCTTGACCACCACGTTCCAGCAACTGGATGTTGCGATCCAGGTGACGGGCGCTGGTCAGCAGGATGTTCTGCAGATCATCTTCCGGCAGGTGCATGGAGCACGAAGCGCTGACCAGAATGCCGTCCTTGGTGAGCAGGCGCATGGCTTGCTCGTTCAAGCGACGGTAGGCGCCTTCACCGTTCTTCATGTCTTTCTTGCGTTTGATGAACGCTGGCGGGTCGGCAACGATCACGTCGAAACGTTCTTCGCTGGCCTTGAGTTCTTTCAAGGCTTCGAAGACGTCGCCTTCGATGCAGGTCATCTTGTCGGCGAAGCCGTTCAGTGCAGCGTTACGCTCAACGCCGTCGAGGGCGAAGCCCGATGCGTCCACGCAAAACACTTCGCTGGCGCCGAATGCCGCAGCCTGTACGCCCCAGCCACCGATGTAGCTATAGAGGTCGAGCACGCGTTTGCCTTTGGCATAGGGAGCCAGGCGGGCGCGGTTCATGCGGTGGTCGTAGAACCAGCCGGTTTTCTGGCCGCCGATCACCGGCGCTTCAAACTTCACGCCGTTCTCTTCCAGCGCGACCCACTCCGGCACCAGACCGAACACGGTTTCGACGTAGCGGTTGAGGCCTTCGGCGTCACGCGCGGCGGAGTCGTTCTTGAACAGGATGCCACTTGGCTTGAGCACTTGGGTTAGTGCAGCGATCACGTCATCTTTGTGCGCTTCCATGGTTGCCGAGGCAATCTGCACCACGAGGATGTCGCCGAAACGGTCGACCACCAGACCCGGCAGCAGGTCGGAATCGCCGTACACCAGGCGGTAGAACGGCTTGTCGAACAGGCGCTCGCGCAGCGACAGGGCCACGTTCAGACGATGCACCAGCAGCGATTTGTCCAGAGGCAACTTGATGTCGCGCGACAACAGGCGAGCGCAGATCAGGTTGTTCGGGCTCATCGCGACGATGCCCAGCGGCTTGCCACCGGCGGCTTCGAGGATCGCCTGGTCGCCGGCCTTGAAGCCGTGCAGTGGCGTTGCGGCCACATCGATTTCGTTGCTGTAGACCCACAAGTGGCCGTTGCGCAGGCGACGGTCGGCGTTGGCTTTGAGGCGCAGGCTAGGCAGGGACATGACGTCGCTCCGGAAAAAAGAGCGGGAGTATACCGTGTTGCTCGGTCTGATTGGCTGGTGAGTGGACATGTGGCAAGGGCAATCAGTGAAGAAGGAATCCATCTGTGGCGAGGGGATTCATCCCCGATCGGCTGCGTAGCAGCCGCAAACCCCGAACGCAGTTGTCTGACTGACCGCGTGAATCGATTTGGGACAGCTGCGCTGTCCATCGGGGATAAATCCCCTCACCACATAAACTCACAAGCCCACAGATCAGGCAGAGAGCGCGTCGATCAACTCACGGTTGAACGCAGGAATATCGTCCGGCTGACGGCTGCTGATCAGATGACCGTCCTTGACCACTTCCTTGTCGACCCAGTTGGCCCCGGCATTCACCAGATCATCCTTGAGCGTCTTGTAGCTGGTCAGGGTCTTGCCGTTGACCAGCCCGGCGGAAATCAGCAGCCAGCTGCCGTGGCAGATCACCGCGATCGGTTTGCCGGCGGAGGCGCCGGTCTTGACCAGGTGCTGGGCATCCTGGTCGATGCGAATGGTGTCGGAGTTCTGCACGCCACCCGGCAGGACGATCGCGTCGTACTGTTCGCTGCTGGCGCCTTGAAAGGTCTGGTCGACCTTGAAGTCGTCCGCCGGTTTGTCGTGGTTCCAGCCTTTGACCTTGCCGGCCTCGGCCGAAAGGATGTCGACCTGGGCGCCGGCCTGCTCCAGTGCTTGCTTGGGACCGGTCAGTTCGACCTGTTCGAAACCGTCTGTTACCAAAATGGCGATACGCTTGCCGCTGAGGGAATTAGCCATGATTAAGCTCCTGAGTCTGCGGGAAATTGCCGCCGAGCCGGTGCTTGAGTGTCCGGTCGGCCTTACAAAGTCCGAAGCCTGAGCGGGAATGAAAGTTCCTGACAAATGCCCACTGGTGTGTCGTCGTGCGGTTTTTAGAGGTTAGAATCGCCGCCTGTCCCAGAGTGTGTACTTATGTCCCAAGAGCTGACCACCGAACAGATTCAACAATCCCTGCAAGGCATCAGTGTGCCGGCGCAGCCGCAGATCATGGTGGATCTGCAAATGGAGCAGTACATGCCCGACCCGGACCTGGAGGTGATCGCCAAGCTGATCTCCCAGGACCCAGGCCTGTCCGGCTCGCTGCTGAAAATCGTCAACTCGCCGTATTACGGCCTGAGCAACAAGATCACTTCGATCCAGCGTGCGGTGAACCTGTTGGGCAGCCGCTCGATCATCAACCTGATCAACGCGCAGTCGATCAAGGGCGAGATGAACGACGACACCATCGTCACCCTCAACCGTTTCTGGGACACCGCTCAGGACGTGGCGATGACCTGCCTGACCCTGGCCAAGCGCATCGGGACCCAGGCCGGTGATGAAGCCTATGCCTTGGGTCTGTTCCATGACTGTGGCGTGCCGTTGATGCTGCAGCGTTTCCCCAATTACATGTCGGTGCTGGAAAAGGCCTATGCCAATGCCAGCGCCGAGTGCCGGGTGGTGGACACCGAAAACAGCGAGTTCAATACCAACCACGCCGTGGTCGGTTACTACACCGCCAAGTCGTGGCGCCTGCCGGAGCACGTCAGCGCGGCGATTGCCAATCACCACAACGCCTTGGCGATCTTCAGCGACGAGTCGTCACGCAACAGCCAGCTGAAAAACCTGCTGGCGATCCTGAAGATGGCCGAGCACATCTGCGCGTCCTACCGGGTGCTGGGCAATCAGACCGAAGACTTCGAATGGAACGCCGTCGGTCCACTGGTACTCGACTATGTGGGGCTATCGGATTACGACTTCGAAACCCTCAAACAAACGATCCGCGACCTCGGCGCGCATTGATTCGAGGACACCATGCCTGAACTGCCGGAAGTCGAAACCACCCGCCGGGGTATTGCCCCGCACCTTGAAGGCCAGCGCGTCAGCCGGGTGATCGTGCGTGACCGCCGGCTGCGCTGGCCGATCCCTGAAGACCTCGATGTGCGTCTGTCCGGGCAGCGCATCGTGCTGGTCGAGCGGCGGGCCAAGTACCTGTTGATCAATGCCGAGGTCGGCACGCTGATCAGTCACCTGGGCATGTCGGGCAACCTGCGGCTGGTGGAGGTCGGTTTGCCGGCGCTCAAGCACGAGCACGTCGATATCGAGCTGGAATCCGGTCTGGCGCTACGCTACACCGATCCACGCCGTTTCGGCGCGATGCTGTGGAGTACCGACCCGCTCAATCACGAACTGCTGATTCGCCTCGGGCCGGAGCCGTTGACCGATCTGTTCGATGGCGAGCGCCTGTTCCAGTTGTCGCGCGGGCGTTCGATGGCGGTCAAGCCGTTCATCATGGACAACGCTGTCGTGGTGGGTGTCGGCAACATTTACGCGACCGAAGCGCTGTTCGCTGCCGGAATTGATCCGCGCCGCGAAGCCAAAAGCATCTCCCGGGCGCGGTATCTGAAGCTGGCGATCGAGATCAAACGCATCCTCGCCGCAGCCATCGAGCGCGGCGGCACCACGTTGCGGGATTTCATCGGCGGCGACGGGCAGCCCGGCTACTTCCAGCAGGAACTGTTTGTCTATGGTCGCGGCGGTGAGCACTGCAAGGTCTGCGGCACCGGCCTGCGCGAAGTGAAGCTGGGTCAACGGGCCAGTGTCTTCTGTCCGCGCTGCCAGACCTGAGGCAAAAATCTGAAAAAGTCCTACGGTCTATAGTGAGTTGTCTCACTGTTCAGCCCGAAGGATCGTGCCATGAAGTCCTCGCAAGTCCTGTTTGCCGCACTGCTGCTTTGTTCCAGCCTGGCCGGTCAAGCCGCGGAAAACCGCAGCGGTGATCCGCGCTACGCCATCCAGAACCCTCCCGCCTACGCCATGATCGGCGATTTGCTGATTGCCCGACCTTTATTGGTGGTGGCAACGGTGCTGGGTGCGGGGGTGTTTGTGGTGTCATTGCCGTTTACCGCGCTGGGTGGCGGGGTGGGCGATGCGGGACAGGCGCTGGTGGTGGATCCGGCGAAAGCGGCGTTTATGCGCTGTCTGGGGTGTACAGGGGAGGGGTTTGAGCAGCGCGAGTGAGCTGATCCGGGTTTTGCGCTGCTGCTGATGGCCCTTTCGCGAGCAAGCTCGCTCCCACATTGGAGCGCATTTCAAATGTGGGAGCGAGCTTGCTCGCGAAGAGGCCCGAAAGAGCGCTACAAAATTGCCGGATCAGGCCTTGCCGGTGATCTTGCGGTACTTCTCCATCAACTGTTCTTCAGTCTCCGGATGCGCCTCGTCCAGTGGAATGCAATCCACCGGGCAGACCTGCTGGCACTGCGGTTCGTCGTAGTGACCGACGCACTGGGTGCACAGGTTCGGGTCGATCACATAGATCTCTTCGCCTTGAGAAATGGCGGCGTTCGGGCACTCGGGTTCGCAGACGTCGCAGTTGATGCAATCGTCGGTGATGATCAGGGACATGCTAACTCCAGCCGGGGCGGCAGGCCCGGGCGCTATAAATCAATGCGCGCAATTGTGCCGCATTGGCGAGCGCAGTGCACGCGGCTGCGATCAAGGGCTGAAATCAAAAGCCAGGATCGCAGCCTGCGGCAGCTTCTACTTTTTAAAGCGTAGCGTCAGGGCATCGGCCACGGCTGGGTGCACGAACTTGCTGATATCGCCGCCCAGCGCGGCGATTTCCCGCACCAGCGTCGAGGAAATGAACGAATAACGCTCGGACGGGGTGAGAAACAGGCTCTCGACGTCCGGGGCCAGTTGGCGGTTCATGTTGGCCAGCTGGAATTCGTATTCGAAGTCCGACACCGCACGCAGGCCACGCAGGAACACGTTGGCGTTCTGCTCCTTGGCGAAATGCGCCAGCAGCGTCGAGAAGCCGACCACTTCGACGTTGGGCAGGTGTTTGGTGACCTCGCGAGCCAGCTCAACCCGTTGTTCCAGCGGGAACAGTGGATTTTTCTTCGGGCTGGCGGCGACCGCAATGATCACGTGATCGAACAGGCGCGAGGCGCGTTCGACCAGATCGCCATGGCCCTTGGTAATAGGGTCGAAGGTACCTGGGTACAACACTCGGTTCATCGCGTCGTCCTGGCGGGAGTCCGTTGGGGAGTCGGATGGTATCGCAGCCGTCCCGGTCGGCCAAGTCGCCTGTTGGGTAAGAAAGCACTATAGACGACACGATAAACCGGTTTTTTCACGGATTTCTCAGCCGATCAGCGAGGGACGTCGCCAATTGTGCGGTCAGCCCATACACCGACAATTGCGGGTTGGCGCCAATGCTGGTGGGGAACAGCGAGCCGTCGTGAATCGACAGATTGCTCAGTTGATGATGCCGGCCGAGGCTGTCGGTGACCGCGTTTTTCGGGTCTTCGCCCATCGCACAACCGCCCATCACGTGGGCACTGCCCAGGCGCGTGCGGTACAGCTCAAGGCTCAAACCGTCGATCAAAGTGCGGGCTTCGGCCAGGGTTTTCACGTAGCGCGCATCGGCGTGCATCGGCATCACGGCTTTGGCGCCGCCGGCAAACTGGATCTCGGCCATGCTGTGAAAGGCGCGGCGCAAGCCTTCCCAGGCGTAAGGCGAGACCTGATAGTCGAGCACTGGCGAACCGTCACCGCGCAATTCGACACTGCCACCGGGGCTGTCCGGGTGGAAACCGTCGCGCAGCAACGCGAGCATCGCGTGGGTGTGCGGCAGGTCGGCCATATGTTCGGCGTTCTGCTGGCCGAAGCCGCCGAGCAGCGTCGCGGCCAGCGCGGGTTGTAGCGGTGGCACTTCGAGTTTGTAGCCCATCGGCCCACTGGTGCCGTCCTTCCACTGGAAATGATCCGAGTAGATCGACTGCGGCGCGCCGTAGAACGGGTTGATCACTTCGTCGAAACGCCCGGCGGACATGTTCACCAGATGCAGGAAGGTGCGTTTGCCGAGGCGTTGATGCGGATCCGGTGCATCCGAGCGCAGCAGCAGGGCCGGGCTGTTGATGCCGCCGCCGGCCAGCACGTAATGCCGGGCCTTGACCGTGATTTTGCGTCCGGTCGGTGCGACACAGCGCTCGTCCATCGCCACGCACTGCAGGCCGGTGATTTTGTCGCCATTGATCAGCAGTTTTTCCGCACGGGCCAGGTACAGCAACTCGCCGCCCTTTTCCAGGGTCGCCGGAATGGTGGTGACCATCATCGATTGCTTGGCGTTGGTCGGGCAGCCCATGCCGCAGTAGCCGAGGTTCCAGCAGCCCCGCACGTTGCGCGGGATCACGTGCCAGCTGTAGCCGAGTTGCTCGCAGCCCTTGCGGATCACGTCGTTGTTGGCGTTGGGCGGAACCATCCATGGCGCGACGCCCAGACGCTGTTCCATTTTCTCGAACCACGGCGCCATTTCGGCAGGGCTGTGGCCTTTGACGTTGTGCTCCTTCGCCCAGTGTTCGAGGGTCGGCTCGGGTGTGCGGAAGCTCGATGTCCAGTTGATCAGCGTGGTGCCGCCCACCGCACGGCCCTGGAGGATGGTGATCGCGCCGTCCTTGCTCATGCGGCCGATGCCTTCCTGATAGAGGCTGCTGTAGGCCTGGTCTTCGAGCATCTTGAAGTCGGAACTGGTCTTGAGCGGGCCTTCTTCGATCAGCAGCACTTTGTAGCCGGCGGCGCTTAGGATTTCTGCCGTGGTGCCGCCGCCGGCGCCGCTGCCGATGATCGCCACTTCGGCTTGCAGCGTCAGGTCGCCGGTCAGTTGGGCGCCGTTGTAGGTTTTCCAGCCACGGGCGAGGCCTTCGCGGAACGGGTCGGGTACGGGCATCGATCAGGTTCTCTTGTTTTTGTTGTTCTTGCGGGCCTTCGCGAGCAAGCCCGCTCCCACAGGGGAATCGCATTGCAAATGTTGGAGCGGGCTTGCTCGCGAAGGGCGCGACTCGGTTTCAAACAGCAGGCGGGCCGGGGTAGCCGCAATGGCCCCAGGACTCGGCGCGGGTGTACCAGGCCATCATCACCATCTGCTGCAATGAGCTGTGGCCCATGCGCAGCAGGCTCAATGAACTGTTCTGCCAGCGCTCGAGGAAGTGGCGCAGCGCCTCGGGGCTGGCGTTTTCCCAACTGCCCCATATGCCCGTGAGCGGGCCACGGGTGACCGCCATGCCGAGCACATCGAACAATTGCCGGGTGAGCTTGAGCATTTCCGGCGACAGGTGATCGAGACTGTAGTCCAGCGACTTCAGGGTGCCATCCACCGCACCGGGCATTTTCTCGGCGGCCACGGCACCTTCGAGCATCACCGGAATCAGTGCGCGCAGAAATAGTAGGTCGCCGTCGCGCAAAGTGACGAAGCCATTGGCCGCGACACTCGATGAACAGCCACTGAGGCTGGCGCCGAGGCCGGCGGTGGCGAGAAACGCTGTGGCGCCGAGGCTGAACTTCAGCAGGCCACGGCGCGACAGGGCAGGTGTTTCGGTCAGGCTTGGGTGCATTGTTGTTATTACCCGGCGGTGACGACGGTTAGCGGATGAACAGCTTCTGGATCAGTTTCTGAATCGATTTGCCGTAGGGCGGATAAATCAGCTTCGCCGCATTGAAGCGCTGTTTGATCAACACGCCCTTGGCCTTGCTGAAGGTCAGGAAGCCTTCGTGGCCGTGGTAATGGCCCATTCCCGAAGGGCCAATGCCGCCGAACGGCATGTCGTCCTGCGCCACGTGCAGCAGGGTGTCGTTCAGGCACACGCCGCCGGAGTGGGTTTCGTGCAACACGCGATTCTGCTCGCGCTTGTCGTAGCCAAAGTAGTAAAGCGCCAGAGGACGCGGGCGCTGATTGATGTAGGCAAACGCCTGATCCAGATCCTGATACGGCACGATCGGCAGCAACGGGCCGAAGATTTCGTCCTGCATCACGGTCATCTCGTCAGTGACATTGAGCAGCAGGCTGTGCGGCATGCGCCGGCCCTGGCCCTGTTCGAACAGCGGGATCAGCAGCGCGCCCTTGCTCGTGGCGTCGCTGACATAACCGTTGAGCCGGGCCAGTTGGCGCTCGTTGATGATCGCGGTGTAGTCCGGGTTGTCGGCGAGGGTTGGATAGAAATTGTTCACCACCTGACGATAGGCTTCGACGAACGCGCCGACGCGGTCTTGCGGCACCAGCACGTAATCAGGGGCGACGCAGGTCTGCCCGGCATTCAGGGTTTTACCGAAGGCGATGCGTTCGGCGGCGTCCTTGAGCGGCACGTCGCGAGAGACGATGGCCGGGGACTTGCCACCCAGTTCGAGAGTCACCGGGGTCAGGTTTTCCGCCGCAGCGCGCATCACATGTTTGCCGATGCTGGTGGCGCCGGTGAACAGCAGGTGATCAAAACGCAGGCGGGAGAACGCCACGCCGATGTCGGCCTCGCCAAGCACCACACAGACCAGATCTTCGGGGAAAATCCGTCCCAGCAGGGTCTTGAGCAACTGGCCGGTGGCCGGGGTCGATTCGCTGAGCTTGAGCATCACCCGGTTACCCGCCGCGAGTGCGCCGACCAGTGGGCCAATGGCCAGATACAACGGGTAGTTCCACGGAACGATGATGCCGACCACGCCAAGCGGCTGGTACACCACTTTGGCCGACGCCGGCTGAAAGGCCATGCCGACTTTGCGCCGCGAAGACTTCATCCAGCCCTTGAGGTGGCGGCTGGCGTAATGGATCCCGTGCAGGCTGGGCATCAATTCGGCGAGCAGGGTTTCATCGGCGCTGCGATGACTGAAATCCGCGCTGATGGCCTCGACCAGCGCCTGCCGCTCGTTGCTGAGCAACTCACGCAACGCCTTGAGCCACTGCTGGCGCTGATCTGCCGGTGGCATCGGGTTGGCGGCATAGGCGGCGCGCTGTGCCGCGAACAGCCGATCCAGCTCTTCCAGGGGCTGTTGCAGCGTTTGCAGATAAGCAATGTCGGCAGTCATCGTCGGCTCCGGATTTATTGTAGTGATGACGTTCTAGAGTCTATGCTCTAGAAAGTCAAATGACTTCCCGACACAGCTTTGTTTTATCCCATTCCGGTTAGGTCGTAAGATGCTCCTCACCGCACTCTGAATTAAAGCTCAAGCCATGGCCCCACGAATAAAAACCAGCGAGCGCATCGTGCAGAACAGCCTCGAACTGTTCAATCAGCAGGGCGAGCGCAGCATCAGCACCAATCACATCGCCGCCCACATGGAGATTTCTCCGGGCAATCTGTACTACCACTTCCCGAACAAGCAGGCGATCATCGCAGTGCTGTTCAGTGAGTACGAGACGCTTGTGGACAGCTTTCTGCGCCCGCCGCAGGGGCGTGCCGCCACTGTCGAAGACAAGCGCTATTACCTCAAGGAACTGCTGTCGGCGATGTGGGGCTACCGCTTTCTGCATCGGGATCTCGAGCACCTGCTCGACAGCGACCCGGACTTGGCTGCGCGCTACCGACGCTTTTCCCAGCGCTGCGTGATTCAGGGCATGGCGATCTACGAGGGCTTCGTCGCCGCCGGCATCCTCAAGATGGATCGGGTGCAGATCGAATCCCTGACGATCAATGCCTGGATCATCCTCACCTCGTGGGTGCGCTTTCTGTGCACCACCCGGGAAAACTCCAATCACCTCAGCGAACAGGCCATCAAGCGTGGCGTGTATCAGGTGCTGGTGCTGGAAGCCGGATTCGTTACCGATCAGGCGCGCGAAGAGGTGAATGCCTTGTTCGACGAGTTCTACGTGCCGCTGGCCCAGGCCCTCGAAGAAGGGCGCTAAACCATTTCGAAGTCGCTCACAGGAGTCCGTTATGCCGATTGCGCAACTGCTCAGCCCGAATGCACTGGATGCCCGCAAGGAGCAGCCGGGGCTGGTGATTCTCGATTGCCGTTTTGCCCTCGAAGACCCGGACTACGGGCAGCGCAGCTATGCCGAAGGGCACATCGCCGGCGCCCGCTTCGCCGACCTTGAGCGTGACCTCAGCGGCAAGGTGATCAAAGGCGTGACCGGACGTCACCCGTTGCCCGAGCCGGCGGCGCTGATCGAGCGTCTGCAGGCGTGGGGCATCAATGCCGACAGCGATGTGGTTTTGTACGACGACGGCCCCGGTGCCTATGCGGCCCGCGCCTGGTGGTTGCTGGCGTGGCTGGGCAAGCGCGACGGCGTGTTCATTCTCGACGGCGGGCTCAAGGCCTGGCACGCGGCGGGTCTGCCGCTGAGCCTGGATGCGCCATCGGTCACCCGGGGCAACTTCAGCGGGCAGCCGGACATGAACCTGCTGCTGAGTGCCGAGCAATTGCAGCAACGCCTCGGTCAGCCAAGCCTGACCCTGATCGACGCCCGGGCCTTGCCGCGCTTCAAGGGTGAGGTGGAGCCGATCGACCCGATTGCCGGGCACATTCCCGGCGCGCAATGCGCAGCGTTTACCGAAAACCTCGGCAGCGACGGGCGATTCCTGCCAGCAGAACAGCTCAAGCAGCGCTTTGCCGCGAAACTCGGCGAGCGTTCACCTGCGGAACTGGTCGCCTATTGCGGCTCCGGGGTGACGGCGTGTCACAACCTGTTCGCGTTGTGTCTGGCGGGGTATCCGCTGGGTTCGTTGTATGCCGGGTCGTGGAGTGAGTGGATCAACGAGCCTTCTCGAGGCATCGCCACCGGCGAATAAAGTCACCATACCCCCAATGTGGGAGCGGGCTTGCTCGCGAAAGCGGTGTATCAGCAGGCATCATTGTCGACTGAAACACCGCTTTCGCGAGCAAGCCCGCTCCCACAGGGGTTAATCGTCGCCGATAGATTGTCGGGCACTGCGATACGCCGCCGGCCCCACGCCATACACCTGCTTGAACTGCCGGCTCAGATGACTCTGATCGGCAAAGCCCAACTGCATGGCGACTTCCACCGGCAGGCAACCGTGCTGCAATAAACCCCGGGCCGTGGCGATGCGCTGCTGCATCAGCCAGGTGTGCGGTGGCATGCCGGTGGCGCGGCGGAATACCCGGGCGAAGTGGAAGGGCGACAGATTCACTGCGGCCGCCAGCTCTTCCAGCGACGGCGGCGCAGCGAGTTGCGCATGCAGCAACTCCTTGGCCATCACCACCGCGCGGTGTTCCTTGCCCGGTTTACCGTTGATCTGCACCGCCGCATGCCGCTGCAACAGCAGCATCATCATCTCGCGCCATACCGTTTGCTGTTGCAGCGCGGTGGCGGGGCTTTCCAGCAAGCGATGCAACTGACAGAAACCGTTGACCAGATCCGGGTCGCGGTACAGCGTCGCGCCAAACGCCGGCATCGGTGCGGTGGGCAGTTCCAGTTCTTCGAGCAGTGAAACGATCTTTCCGGTGTCGGGATAAAACGCCCGGTACAGCCAGCCGTCCTCGGTGCCCTTGTGGCCGGTGTGCAATTCGTCCGGGTTGATCAGCACCAGCGTGCCGCTGCCGGCCAGGTGTTCGGCACCGCGATAGCGATAACGCTGGGCGCCGGCCATGATCATGCCGATCACATAACCCTCGTGGACGTGCGGGGCGAAGCGATGCTCGATGTAGCGCGCCGACAGCAACTCGACCCCGGCCAGTGGCGCGGTCTGCCAGAAACGGATCGACTCGCCCTGGTCGCTCATGACGTCACACGGGCCAGCCATTGCGGGATGCGCCGTTCCAGGTAGTAACCGGGCTGGAGCAACGTGCCATCGACAAACCCGACATGTCCACCCTTGGCCTGCAGCTCGAACTGCGTGGTGGCGGACAACTCCTCGGCCGTCGGCAGGCTGTGGGGGAACACGAACGGATCGTCAGCGGCTTGAATGATCAGGGTCGGGGTGCGGATCTCGCCGAGAAAGTAGCGACTCGACGCCCGGCGATAGTAATCCTCGGCATCGGTAAAACCGTGCAGCGGCGCGGTGACCCGGCCGTCGAAGTCCCAGAAAGTCAGCATGTTCTCCAGCGAGCCGAGCGCCGCCAGAGCTGCCAGGCCATCCTCGCGCCCGTCGTGCTGGAACTGCCGTTGCTTGTTCTTGATGTAGGCGACCATCTCGCGCATGAAATGCGCCTGATAGACCTTGGAGAAACCCTGGCCGATCCGGTCTGCACACTGATCAAGGCGAAACGGCACCGACACCGCCACCGCACCGAGCACGCCGCTGTCGCTGCCGGTCTCGCCCAGATGCTTGAGCAACACATTGCCGCCGAGGGAATAACCGACCGCATACAGCGGCGCCAGCGGGCGTTTGGCACGCAAGTGTTGGATGGCTTCGGCGAGGTCTTCGCTGGCACCGGAGTGGTAGCTGCGCGGTAGCAGATTGGGTTCGCCGGAGCAACCGCGCCAGTTCAGCGCGACGCTGGCCCAGCCTTGTGCGGCGAGGGCGGCCTGAATTCCGGCGACGTAGGGCGAATTGGAAGAACCGGTCAACCCGTGCAGCACCAGCACCAAAGGCGCCTCGGCGCTGTGCGGGCCATGCCAGTCGAGGTCGAGGAAGTCCCCGTCGTCCAGCCACAGGCGTTCACGCTCGCGATCCAGGTGGACGGTTTTGCGCCATAGCGGCCCCCACAAGGTTTGCAGGTGCGGATTGCCGAGGCCGAAGGCGGGGGTGAAGCGATCTGAAGAAGCGGGCACGATGATTCTCGATGCAGCTTTGTGGGCAGAGTACGCACGCTTTTGTGGCGAGGGAGCTTGCTCCCGCTGGACTGCGCAGCAGGCCTCGCTGCTGAAAAAGGGGCCGCTTCGCGACCCAGCGGGAGCAAGCTCCCTCGCCACAGATTTAGCGCAAACTTTCAGTTAACCGGCGATCTCTGCCATACGTTGCCACAACGCGTAATACACCCGCCCGGATTTCTGTTCGCGGTGCAGGCGCCAGTTGCCCGGCAGGCCCAGCGTCGAAGGCGCGGTCTCGCTTTCAGTGTAGATCCACGAATCCGGCGCCAGCCATTGGCGTTCTTCCAGCAAAGTGCAGACGGCTGGCAACAGGTTCTGGTTGAACGGCGGATCGAGAAATACCAGATCGAACGGCGTGGCGACCTGGGTTTCCAGATACCGCAGCGCGTCAGCGGTCTGCACCTGGCCGTTGGTGCAGCGCAGGGTGCCGAGGTGTTCCTTCAGGCTCGACACCGCAACGTGGCTGGCATCCAGCGCCTGACCCATAGCTGCGCCACGCGACAGTGCTTCAAGAAACAGCGCGCCGCTGCCGGCGAACGGATCCAGCACCTTGGCCCCGGCCACATACGGCGCGAGCCAGTTGAACAGGGTTTCGCGCACGCGATCCGGTGTCGGGCGCAGGCCGGGGGCATCAGGGAAGCTCAGTTTGCGGCTGCGCCATTCGCCGCCGATGATGCGCAGCTGGTTCACACCGTTGTGGACGTTCTGCGCAGGTTTTTTAGGGCGAGTAGCCATTAATGCTCCGGAACCCCGAGCGGTTGCTCGGCAGGTTTATCAGATGGGGCCGGTAACGGCTTTTGCGGCACGGTCGGGCCAGCGCTGACGATGACCAGTTTGTCCGTGCTCAGGTGTTTGTTCATCGCGTCTTTGACCTGTTCGACGGTCAGGCTCTGGGACTGACGCATGAAGTCATCCAGATAGCTCAGCGGCAGATTATAGAAACCCATGGCGCCCAGCTGGCCGACGATATCGGCGTTGCTCGCGGTGGACAGCGGGAAGCTGCCGGCCAGTTCGCGTTTGGCATCATCGAGTTCTTTCTGGGTCGGACCAGTCTTCAGGTAGTCGGCGAGCACGTCCTGCACCAGTTTCAGGGTGCCTTCGCTCATTTCCGCACGGGTCTGCAGGTTGATCATGAACGGGCCGCGAGCCTGCATCGGGCTGAAGCCCGAGTAGACGCCGTAGGTCAGGCCGCGCTTCTCGCGCACTTCGCTCATCAGACGGGTACCGAAACCGCCGCCACCGAGGATCTGGTTGCCCATCGACAGCGCCGCGTAATCCGGGTCGTCACGGTCGATGCCCAGTTGCGCGAGCAACAGGTTGGTCTGCTTCGACGGAAACTCGATGTGATTGATGCTGGCTTTCGGTTCCTGCGGCTGAGCGATCTTCGCCAGTGCCGGGCCTTTCGGCAGGGCAGAGGAGACCTGATTGGCAACCGCCTCGGCCTCGGCGCGAGACAAGTCACCGACCAGCGCGATCACCACGTTGCCGGCCGCGTAGGCCTTGGCGTGGAACTCACGCAGTTGCGCCAGAGTGATCTTCGGCACGCTCTGCGCATTACCGTCGCTGGAATGCGCATACGGGTGGTCGCCGTACAAACGCTTCATCAGCTCGAGGCTGGCGAGCTTGCCGGGGTTCTGTTTCTGGTATTCGAAACCGGCGAGCATCTGGTTCTTGATGCGCGCAAAGGAGTCGGCCGGGAACGTCGGTTTGCCCACCACTTCGGAGAACAGCTTCAGCGCTGGTTCGCGCTGGTCGGCGGCACTCAGACTGCGCAGCGAAGCCAGCGCCATGTCCTTGTAGGCGCCGTTGCCGAAATCCGCCCCGAGGCTTTCGAAGCCCTGGGCGATGGCGCCAACGTCCTTGCCCGCCACGCCCTCGTTGAGCATGGCGTTGGTCAGGATTGCCAGGCCCGGCGCATTGCCGTCCTGGCTGCTGCCCGCGGCGAAGATCAGGCGCATGTCGAACATCGGCAGCTCATGGGCTTCGACGAACAGCACCTTGGCCCCTTCGGCGGTGTTCCAGGTCTGCACGTCGAGCTTGCGGCTGGCCGGGGCCTTGCCGTCGAGTTCGGCCAGCGATTGCAGCTTCTGGCTGGTCTTGGCGTTGTCCAGTGCTTCGCTGGCGTCGGTTTTGACACCGGGCATCAGATAGAACGCGGCGGAGCCGATGACCGCCACAGCGATCAGACCAAGCAACAGGCGTGGGGATTTACGCTCACTCATGAGTCGTCTCCAGTGGCAGGACATGGGCGACGCTGAGACGTTCGCGGGTGAAATACAGCTTGGCGGCGTTCTGGATGTCTTGCGGGGTCACGCTTTCCAGATCGGCGAGTTCGGTGTCCATCAACTTCCACGACAGACCGACCGTTTCCAGCTGGCCGATGGCGGTGGCCTGGCTGGTGATCGAGTCACGTTCGAACACCAGACCGGCGATCACTTGCGCACGCACGCGCTCCAGTTCTTCGGCGGACGGTGCGGTGGTTTTCAGCTGTTCCAGCAGTTTCCACAGACCGGCTTCAGCTTGCGCCATGGTCTTGTTCTTCTGCGTGTTCGGCGTCGCCGACAGGGTGAACAGGCTGTCGCCACGGGTGTAGGCGTCGTAGCTCGACGAACCGCCGGAGACCAGCTCTTCGCCGCGCTCCAGTTGCGTCGGGATACGCCCGCTGTAGCCGCCGTCGAGCAGCGCCGAGATCAGGCGCAGGGCGTTGACCGAGCGCTTGTCTTCAGCGGTGGCGATGCTGGGCACGTTGAAACCGAGCATAAGGCTGGGCAGTTGAGTCTGCACATGCAGGGTGATCTGGCGCTCACCCGGCTCGGCCAGTTCCAGCGGTTTCTTCGCTGGCGGCACGTCGCGCTTGGCAATCGGCCCGAAATAGCGCTGGGCGAGGGTTTTCACCTCATCAGGGGTGACGTCGCCGACCACCACCAGCGTGGCGTTGTTCGGCACATACCAGGACTGATACCAGTGGCGCAGCTCCTCGACTTTCATCCGGTCCAGGTCCGCCATCCAGCCGATGGTCGGCGTGTGGTAGCCGCTGGCCGGGTAAGCCATCGCCTTGTAGCGCTCGTAGGCTTTGGACATCGGCTTGTCGTCGGTGCGCAGGCGACGCTCTTCCTTGATGACTTCGATTTCCTTGGCGAACTCGTCGGCCGGCAGGCGCAGATTGGCCATGCGGTCGGCTTCCAGTTCGAACGCTACGCCCAGGCGGTCGCGGGCGAGCACCTGGTAATAGGCGGTGAAATCGTCGCTGGTGAAGGCGTTTTCCTCGGCACCCAGATCTCGCAGGATCAACGAGGCTTCGCCGGGGCCGACTTTCTCGCTGCCCTTGAACATCATGTGCTCGAGCGCGTGGGACAGGCCGGTCTGGCCCGGGGTTTCGTAGCTGGAACCGACCTTGTACCAGACCTGCGACACCACCACCGGCGCGCGATGGTCTTCGCGCACGACGACCTTCAGGCCATTGTCGAGGGTGAATTCGTGGGTCGGTTGCGGGTCGGCCGCCAGGGCCGAAAGGGGCAGGCAGACTGTGCTGAACAGCAGGCCTGCAGCGCGGCGGGCTAGAGCATTCATTCGTTTTTTAACCTGTTGGGCTGCCCGCTTGGTCTTAGCGTCGGCGGGCGAGAGGGTGCTAGGATACTGATCCGTTTTACCGGCGACCACGCCTATCAGGTTTTCAGGCCTGAACCGGCTGTATGGGTTTGCGGCAGAAAGCTGCGGTTTATCGACTAGACTTCGCTTTTTCGCCGATTTTGCCGGTTTAGTCCTTCGTTAATACGAATCTTTGGGGTGCCGCTGGCGCCTCGACAAAATGTTGCGCGTGAACAAGCTGGATGAAACACAGTCTGTTCTGCATCGAATATTTATTTGCCGGGGCGCCCTTATGGCGCGTCGCTACCGTGAGATAGCCGTCCTCCATGTTTGGTTCCAACGACGACAAGAAGACCCCAGCTGCGGCTGGCGAGAAGAAAAGCCTGTTCGGATGGCTGCGTAAGAAACCGCAGGAACCCGTCGTCGAACAGCCGCCCGCGATTCCTGAGCCGGCTCCGACGCCAGCGCCTGTTATAGAAGAAGAGCCGGCGCCGATCGTGCTGCCGATTGCCGAGCCGGTGCTGCAACCGGTCGAGCCCGAGCCAGAACCTGAAACCCCGGTGGCGGCTGAGCTGCCACTGGCTCCGGCGGCCGAGCCGTGGCTGACCTTGCCGGTGGCCGAAGAGCCGGTGGCTTTGGTCGAAGAGGCCGCGCCGCATGTGACGCCGCCGATTCCTGCGCCGGCCGCGTTCGTCCCTGAGGTCGCTCCGGCGCCAGTGGTTGAGCCGGTTGTCGAGCCTGCGCCGGTTGTTGCCGAGCCGGTGGCCCCGGTGTTCGTTGCCCCTGTTTCGCCGGTCGTTCAGCAGCCCGAGCCTGCACCTGCACCTGCACCGGTCGTCGCTGCTCCGGTTGTGCCGGTGGAAGTGGTTGCTGAAACGCCAGTGGAAGCCCCGCGCAGCGAAGAAACCAAAGTCGGCTTCTTCGCCCGCCTCAAGCAAGGCCTGTCGAAAACCAGCGCCAGCATCGGCGAGGGCATGGCCAGCCTGTTTCTCGGCCGTAAAACCATCGATGACGACCTGCTCGATGAGCTGGAAACCCGGCTGCTGACCGCCGACGTCGGTGTTGAAGCCACCACCCAGATCATTCAGCGCCTGACCCAGAAGGTCGCCCGCAAAGAACTGGCCGACGCCGACGCGCTGTACAAGTCGTTGCAGGCCGAGCTGGCGGCGATGCTCAAGCCGGTCGAGCAGCCGCTGAAAATTGCCTCGCAGAACAAGCCGTTCGTGATTCTGGTGGTCGGCGTCAATGGCGCTGGCAAGACCACCACCATCGGCAAACTGGCGAAGAAGCTGCAACTGGAAGGCAAGAAAGTCATGCTCGCCGCCGGTGACACCTTCCGCGCCGCTGCCGTTGAGCAGTTGCAGGTCTGGGGCGAGCGCAACAAGATCCCGGTGATCGCCCAGCACACCGGCGCCGACTCTGCGTCGGTGATCTTCGACGCCGTGCAGGCCGCCAAGGCCCGTGGCATCGACGTGCTGATCGCCGACACCGCCGGTCGTCTGCACACCAAAGACAACCTGATGGAAGAGCTGAAGAAAGTTCGCCGGGTGATCGGCAAGCTCGACGCCGACGCGCCGCACGAAGTGCTGCTGGTGCTCGATGCCGGCACCGGTCAGAACGCGATCAACCAGGCCAAGCAATTCAACCAGACCGTCGAACTGACCGGCCTGGCGCTGACCAAGCTCGACGGTACCGCCAAGGGCGGGGTGATTTTCGCCCTGGCCAAGCAGTTTGGCCTGCCGATCCGCTACATCGGCGTCGGTGAAGGCATCGACGATCTGCGTACCTTTGAAGCCGAACCCTTTGTCCAGGCACTGTTTGCCGAGCGGGAGCGTTCATGATTCGTTTCGAACAGGTCGGTAAACGCTACCCGAACGGTCACGTCGGCTTGCATGAGCTGAGCTTTCGAGTCCGTCGTGGCGAGTTTCTGTTTGTCACCGGTCACTCCGGTGCCGGTAAGTCCACGCTGTTGCGCCTGTTGCTGGCGATGGAGCGTCCGACCAGCGGCAAACTGCTGCTGGCCGGGCAGGATCTGAGCACCATCAGCAACGCGCAGATTCCGTTCCTGCGTCGCCAGATCGGCGTGGTGTTCCAGAATCACCAGTTGCTGTTCGATCGCACGGTGTTCAACAACGTCGCGCTGCCGCTGCAGATTCTCGGCTTGTCCAAGGCCGAAATCGCCAAGCGCGTCGATTCGGCGCTGGAGCGCGTGGCGCTGTCGGATAAAACCGATCTGTACCCGGGCGACCTGTCCACCGGTCAGCAACAGCGCGTCGGCATCGCTCGCGCCATCGTGCACCGTCCGGCCCTGCTGCTGGCGGACGAACCTACCGGTAACCTCGACCCGCGTCTGGCGGCCGAGATCATGGGCGTGTTCGAAGACATCAATCGGCTGGGCACCAGCGTGCTGATCGCCAGTCACGATCTGGCCCTGATTGCGCGTATGCGCCACCGCATGCTGACCTTGCAGCGCGGCCGATTGATCGGAGACGGGGAGGCCGGCGTATGAGTGCGACACGCAGTCCGAAGGTTTCCGAGCGCGTGGCCCCGAAAGCCGCCGACCCGCAGCCGCCAAAGAAGAAAAAGCACGACGATGACGACGGCCCGGACTTTTCCACGCTGTTGCGTTCGTGGATCGAAAGTCACCGCGCGAGCCTGCTCGACAGCCTGCGTCGCCTCGGCAAGCAGCCGATCGGCAGCTTTTTCACCTGCATGGTGATGGCCGTGGCGTTGAGCCTGCCGATGGGCCTGTCGCTGCTGATCAACAACGTCGAGCGTCTCGGCGGTTCGTGGCAGCGTGCGGCGCAGATTTCGCTGTACCTGCAGCTGGATGCCACGCCCGCGCAGGGTGAGGCGTTGCGCGAGCAGATCAAAGGCATGCCCGGCGTTGCTGATGCCGAATATGTCGGCCGTGATCAGGCGCTGGAGGAGTTCCAGCAGCAGTCCGGTTTGGGCGAGGCCCTGCGCGAGCTGCCGGAAAACCCGCTGCCGGGCGTGGTGCTGGTGACCCCGAAGGAAGTCGACAAGCCGACGCTGGAAGCATTAAGACAAAAACTTTCCGAGCTGCCGAAGGTACAACAGGCGCAACTTGATCTAGTCTGGGTCGAGCGTCTGGCCGCTATCCTCAAGCTCGGTGATCGTTTTGTCTTCGGTCTGACGGTGCTGCTGGTTTCTGCATTACTTTTGGTGATAGGCAATACCATTCGTCTTCATATTGAAAACCGCCGCACAGAGATAGAAGTGATTAAACTCGTCGGCGGCACTGACAGCTATGTACGTCGTCCCTTTCTTTATATGGGCGCGTTGTATGGCTTCGGTGCGGGTGTTCTGTCCTGGGGAGTGCTGGCGTTCGGCCTAAACTGGCTGAACGACGCGGTGGTTGGACTGGCCGGCTTGTACGGCAGTGATTTCGCGCTGGCCGGAGTGCCAGTTGCCGACGGTCTGTCGCTCTTGCTTGGCGCGGTGCTGTTGGGTTATATCGGTGCATGGATTGCAGTCGCACGTCATCTCAGGGAGCTGGCGCCGAAGTAGAATCTTTTTTGCGCGTGATTGACCTCGCGGTTTTTTTGGGAACTTGTACTTGAATTCCCGGTCAATTTTTCGCAGTGCCGAGAGGCACGAGTATGTAAGTGGGAGGTTTTTTCGCATGACCAATTCTTTGCAACCTGCGTATGCGTTGGTTCCGGGTGCGAACCTGGAAGCCTATGTGCACACCGTCAACAGCATTCCATTGCTGACGCCGGAGCAGGAGCGTGAACTGGCCGAGAGTCTCTACTATGAGCAGGATTTGGGGGCGGCTCGGCAGATGGTGCTCGCCCACCTGCGTTTTGTCGTACACATTGCCCGTAGCTATTCCGGCTACGGTCTGGCTCAGGCCGACCTGATCCAGGAAGGCAACGTCGGCCTGATGAAGGCCGTGAAGCGCTTCAACCCGGAAATGGGTGTGCGTCTGGTGTCGTTCGCCGTGCACTGGATCAAGGCGGAAATTCACGAGTTCATCCTGCGCAACTGGCGCATTGTGAAAGTCGCGACCACCAAGGCCCAGCGCAAGCTGTTCTTCAACCTGCGCAGCCAGAAGAAACGTCTGGCGTGGCTGAACAACGAGGAAGTCCACCGTGTGGCGGAAAGCCTTGGCGTCGAACCACGTGAAGTGCGCGAGATGGAAAGCCGTCTGACCGGTCATGACATGGCCTTCGATCCGGCTGCTGAAGCCGATGACGACAGTGCTTTCCAGTCGCCGGCCAACTACCTGGAAGACCACCGGTACGACCCGGCGCGTCAACTGGAAGATGCCGACTGGAGCGACAACTCCAACCACAACCTGCACGAAGCGCTGGAAGTGCTGGACGAACGTAGCCGCGACATCCTCTACCAGCGCTGGCTGGCAGAAGAGAAAGCCACGCTGCACGACCTGGCGCAGAAGTACAACGTGTCGGCCGAGCGAATCCGTCAGCTCGAGAAGAGCGCGATGAACAAGCTCAAGTTGTCGATCGCCGCATAACCGGCGCTCAGGCAATAAAAAACGCCCCGATCAGCGATGATCGGGGCGTTTTCGTTTCTGGCTCAACACAAATTCCTGTAGGAGTGAGCCTGCTCGCGAATGCGGTTTATCAGTGACATCAATGCAAGCTGACACACCGCTTTCGCGAGCAAGCCCGCTCCCACAGGAGATCTTCTGCGTTATTCGGCCCAAGGCGCCCGGCGCGAATCGTTGAGCCCCAGCAGATAACTGGTCCCGCCCAACTGGCTCATCTGCTGCCGAATCCACCCGGCCCGGCGTGACACATAAGCCGTAGGATGGCTGGCGCTCCACACTCGCGGGTTGGGCAGCACCGCCGCCAGATAGCTCGCCTGCTGCCGCGATAACGACTTGGCGCTCACGCCAAAGTGATGGCGTGCCGCCGCTTCGGCACCAAACACCCCGTCGTCCCACTCGACGCTGTTCAGATAAACCTCAAGAATCCGCTGCTTGGGCCAGAACACCTCGATCAGCGCGGTAAACCACGCCTCCAGGCCTTTGCGCAGATAACTGCGGCCCGACCACAGAAACAGGTTCTTGGAGACTTGCTGGCTCAAAGTGCTGGCGCCGCGAATCGAACCGCCGAGCTCGTTGTGGGCCAATGCAGCCTGGATCGCGCCGAAGTCAAAACCCCAGTGCTCGGGAAATTTCTGGTCTTCGCCGGCCATGACCGCGACCTTGAGGTCGTCGGAGATCTCGTCCCACGGCTTCCAGGTACGCTGCAGGTCAATCGGCTCGCCGTCGACCCAGGATTCGATCTTGCGCTCGACCATCAGCGCCGTGCCCGGCGGTGGCACGAAGCGAAACAGCAACACCAGCAATACACTGCCGCCCGCGAACCAGAGCAGGGCCTTCGTGAGACGACGCAAAAGTGAACGCAGCATAGAGATGGCTTGGCCGAACCGATAGAGCGGGCCATTATACAGACCCTGCCGAACGAGTCTGACTGGAGTTCCACATGCTGCGTGGCTTTCTGATGCTGGCCGCTTTCTTTGGTTTTACCGGTGTGGGCCTGGGCGCCTTCGCCGCTCATGGCCTGAAGAGCCGCCTGACCCCCGAGTATCTGGCGATTTTCCACACCGGTGTGACCTATCAACTGGTGCACACCCTGGCGCTGTTCGGCGTTGCGCTGCTGGCTACGCAGATTCAGGGACGGCTGGTGACCTGGGCCGGTATCTCGTTCGCCGTCGGCATCCTGTTGTTCTCCGGCAGTCTGTATGTGCTGACCACCACCGGCATCAGCAAGCTCGGCATCATCACCCCGTTCGGCGGTCTGGCGTTTCTGCTCGGCTGGCTGTGCCTTGGACTGGCCGCCTGGCGCCTGCAGTAACCGCTTGACGCTTGGTGCTGACCTTTAGGTCATGATCGGGCTAGAATGCCACCCCCTAAAAATGATGGCGGCCTGGCGCATGCGCATTCAGTTGAACGGCGAATCCCTTGAACTGCCCGACGGTGAAACCGTTGCGGCCCTGATCACCCGCCTGGAACTGACCGGACGCCGGGTGGCAGTCGAACTCAATCTGGACATCGTTCCACGCAGCCAGCATGCCGACACCGTGCTCAACGACGGCGACAACGTCGAAGTGGTGCACGCCATCGGCGGCGGCTAGCCGCCGGGTCCGCAAGGGCACAGAATTCTGCAAGACCCTCACCCTTAAAGAGGATTCCCCATGAGCATCGTTCGTAGCGACAAGCCTTTCGTTCTGGCCGGTCGTACTTACCAGTCGCGTTTGCTGGTCGGTACCGGCAAGTACCGTGACATGGAAGAAACCCGTCAGGCCATCGAAGCCTCGGGTGCCGAGATCGTCACCTTCGCCGTGCGCCGCACTAATCTGGGCCAGATCGAAGGCGAGCCGAACCTGCTCGACGTGCTGTCGCCGGATCGCTACACCTTCCTGCCGAACACCGCCGGTTGCTACGACGCTATCGAAGCCGTGCGCACCTGCCGCCTGGCCCGTGAGCTGCTCGATGGTCACAACCTGGTGAAGCTGGAAGTGCTGGCCGACCAGAAAACCCTGTTCCCCAACGTGATCGAAACCCTCAAGGCCGCCGAAACGCTGGTCAAGGAAGGCTTCGACGTGATGGTTTACACCAGTGATGACCCGATCATCGCCCGGCAACTGGCGGAAATCGGCTGCATCGCGGTCATGCCGCTGGCCGGTCTGATCGGTTCCGGTCTGGGGATCTGCAACCCGTACAACCTGCAGATCATCCTCGAAGAAGCGAAAATTCCGGTGCTGGTGGATGCTGGTGTCGGTACCGCTTCCGACGCCACCATCGCCATGGAGCTGGGCTGTGACGCCGTGCTGATGAACTCGGCCATCGCCCACGCCCAACAACCGGTGATGATGGCCCAAGCCATGCAACACGCGATCGTCGCGGGCCGTCTGGCCTACCTCGCCGGCCGCATGCCGAAAAAACTCTATGCCAGCGCCTCTTCGCCGCTGGATGGTCTGATCAAGTAAGAGCCATTGATGACTGAATCGAACGACACGCCTCTCCAGACGGAAGAGGGCGACGAGCGCCAACACCGCCGCATCAAGAGCTTCGTGATGCGCGCCGGGCGCATGACCGAAGGCCAGCAACGTGGTCTGGATCAGGGCGCGCCGCTGTACGTGCTGCCGCTGGCCGACGCGCCGGTGGATTACGATCAGGTGTTCGGCCGTTCGGCGCCGCGCTCGCTGGAGATCGGTTTCGGCATGGGCCACTCGCTGCTGGAAATGGCCGCGGCGGCGCCGGATCAGGACTTCATCGGTGTGGAAGTGCACCGTCCCGGTGTCGGCGCGCTGCTCAATGGCGTGCTGACTCAGGGCCTGACCAACCTGCGGGTCTACGATTGCGACGCGATCGAAGTGCTCAACCGCTGCATCGCCGACAACAGCCTCGATCGCCTGATGCTGTTCTTCCCGGATCCATGGCATAAGAGCCGTCACCACAAGCGTCGTATCGTTCAGGCGTCCTTCGCCGAACTGGTGCGCAGCAAGCTGAAGGTTGGCGGCATCCTGCACATGGCCACCGACTGGGAGCCGTACGCCGAGTACATGCTGGAAGTGATGAACGTCGCCCCGGGCTACCGCAACCTCGCCGAAGACGGCAAATGCGTACCACGCCCGGCCGAACGGCCGATCACCAAGTTCGAACGCCGCGGCGAACGTCTTGGGCATGGCGTGTGGGATCTGAAGTTCGAGAAAATCTCCTAAGCATCACGCAAAACCCAGTGTGGGAGCGGCCTTGCTCGCGAAAGCGGTGGATCATTCAACGTTGATGTTGACTGATACGACGCCTTCGCGAGCAAGCCCGCTCCCACAGTTGTTTTGTGTGCTCAGAAATTACAGGGTGGAAAGAAATCGAGCCGGCACCTGTTCTGTAAGCCAGACACCGTTTTCGGCCTGATAGAACTTCAAACCCTGTTCTTCCATTTGTCGTGCGGCGACTTTCAGAATCACCACGGTGCCGTAGCGCTGCCCGACCGCCGTAGCGGTGTCGATGTCTTGGGAAAGGTGCACGTGATGGCGTGATCCCGGGATCAGGCCTTGTTCTTTGATTGACTCAAGAAAGCGCGTCGCCGTGCCGTGATACAGCATTTGCGGGGGCTGTTTCTGCTCAAACTGCAGATCCACGCTTTTCGTTGAATGGCCCTGAACCGCACGAATCAGTTGGCCGTCCTCGGAAATCGAGAAGCGCTTTTTGTCGCTACTTGTAACGACTGCTTCAATCAGTTCGCGATCCAGTTTACGACCGTCACCCATAGCGCCGCTGATCAGTGCGTCGATATTCGCCCAGCCTTCAGAATCCAGCGTCAGACCAACCGCCTGAGGTTCATGGCGCAACACGAAGCTGAGAAATTTGCTTGTCTCGTCCAACAGTTTTTTGCTCATGAACGTCCCTGTCATTGCGATCAACTGTGGGAGCGGGCTTGCTCGCGAAAGCAGTGGATCATTCAACGTTGATGTTGACTGATCCGACGCCTTCGCGAGCAAGCCCGCTCCCACAGTTGTTTTGGGGGGTATTGGATTCAGCGGCGGTCGGCGACTACGCCAATAAGGACGAGGACCACCAGCAACACCGGTGCCAGGCTGTAGTTGTTGAACTGGCTCAGGCCCTTGACCACCCACGGTGTGGCGTAGATCAGTGCGGCGCCGCTGCCGATCACGCACAGCAGGGCCATCAGCGGTACGCGCAGGGCGCCGGCGATGCTGCCAAGGCGTTGTTCGACCCAGCCTTTGAAGTCGGCGCCGAACAGCACCAGCAGGCAGCCCACCAGCGCCAGGGCGATTTCCGAGAGGTTGCTGCGGCTCCAGCGGGACACGGTGGCGAGCAGATCGAGTATCAAATCCATGCGGTTTTCCTTGGGGCGGCCGTTAGGGCTCAGCTCAGAAATTTCTGCAGCAAATCGTTGAGAAACAGTTGTCCGCGCTCGGTGGCCGCCAGACGTGACGGTTCGACCTGCATCAGGCCGCTTTGTTCGGCCTCGCGGCGGTGTTCGGCGAGACTTTCCAGCGGCAGGCCGGTGCGCTCGGGGTACAGGTGTGATTCCACCCCGGCCGTCAGGCGCAAAGCGTTCATCAGGAACTCGAACGGCATCTCGTCGTTGCTCAGGGCTTTCTCGCCGGCCTGGAAACTTTTGGCCGGGTTGAGATAGTCCTTCGGCAGGCGTGTCTTCCAGGTGCGGACGATGCGCCCGTCCGGATGGCTGAGCTTGCCGTGGGCGCCGGCACCGATGCCGATGAAGTCGCCGAAACTCCAGTAATTGAGGTTATGCCGCGCCGGGCGCCCAGGCTGCGCGTAGGCCGAGACTTCGTATTGCACGTAACCGTGCGCGGCCAGCAGCGCTTGCCCGGCTTCCTGAATGTCCCACAGCGTGTCGTCTTCCGGCAGCACCGGCGGCTGGTTCCAGAACACCGTGTTCGGCTCCAGTGTCAGCTGATACCAGGAGATGTGCGTCGGTTTCAGTTCGATGGCCTGGCGCAGATCGCTCAAGGCATCGTCCAGCGACTGATCCGGCAAGCCGTGCATCAAGTCGAGGTTGAAGTTATCGAACCCGGCCTGGCGCGCCATTCCCGCCGCGCGCACCGCTTCGTCACCGTTGTGGATACGTCCGAGCGCTTCGAGTTTCTGCTGCTGGAAGCTCTGGATGCCGATCGACAGGCGATTGATCCCCAGCTTGCGGTACGCAACGAACTTCTCTTGCTCGAAGGTGCCGGGATTGGCTTCCAGGGTGATCTCGATGTCGTGGGCGAACGGGATGCGCTGCTCGACGCCTTTGAGCAAGCGCCCGAGCGCTTCGGCGCTGAACAGACTCGGCGTACCGCCACCGAAGAAGATCGAACTGATCTGACGGCCGTACACCCCGTGCAGATCCTGATCGAGATCGGCCAGCAACGCGTCGACGTATTCCTGTTCCGGCAGCACTGGGCTGGCGGTGTGCGAGTTGAAATCGCAATACGGGCATTTGCGCACACACCACGGGATGTGGATGTACAGCGCCAGAGGCGGCAGCGTAGGCAGCGGCGCCCGAGGCGAAGAGGCGGCGCCGCCGATGATCAGCGACGACGCGGGGTGGCTGTCGGTCATTTCAGGCCCAGACGCTGGCGCAGCAGATCCATTGCACGGGCGCGGTGGCTGATCCGGTTCTTGTCGGCCGGGCTCAGTTCGGCGCTGGACACCTCTCGCTCCGGCACCCAGAACAGCGGGTCGTAGCCGAAACCGTGCTCGCCGCTGGCGGCGGTCAGGATGCGTCCGTGCCACAGACCTTCGCAGAGAATCGGCAATGGATCATCGGCGTGACGCACCAGTGCCAGCACGCAGACGAACTGCGCGCCGCGCTCGGCTTCAGGCACATCTTTGAGGGCGTCGAGCAGTTTTGCGTTGTTCGCCGCATCGCCCTTGCCATCGGCGTAGCGTGCCGAATAGATGCCCGGCGCGCCGCCGAGGAAATCCACCGCCAGACCGGAATCATCGGCCAGCGCCGGCAGGCCTGAGATGCGCGCGGCATTGCGCGCCTTGAGGATCGCGTTCTCGACGAACGACAGGCCGGTTTCTTCCGGCTCGACCTTGCTCCATTCGCCGATCGAGCGCAGTTGCACCGAGTCGCCGAGCATGGCCTGGAGTTCCTTGAGTTTGCCGGCGTTATGGCTGGCCAGTACGAGCTGCTTGATGTTCATCATTCGCCGGGAAAGAGTTCTTGGTTGAAATTGATGGTGTTGATCTTGTCGCCCGTCTGCACCTTGATTTCAAAGGTGCGGGTTTCCTGTTGTTCCACCGGGTACTGGGCGATGTAGTAGATCGCGCCCTGTTCGGTGACCTGGCGGAAGTTCAGCGGCACGCTCTGGCTGGTCAGGTCTTTGACCGTGCCGGTGACGTTGGCGCTCAGCGGTTTGCCGTCCTTGATCAGCGAGACGTTGATCACGCCCTGATTGTTGCTGCGGATCAGTTCGGCCGCTTTGGCGATGTCCGGCTGCAGGTAGGTGGAGTTGAAGGTGTTGTAGTGCACCGTCACGTCGCCGAAGGTTTCCTGGCGCTCGCTTTTGATGACGTCCGCCGCCATGGCGCTGGCGCTCAGGCAGGCGGTCAGTAACAACAGGGCTAGACGACCCATGATCGTTCTCCTCGAAATGTCGTGGTTCAGACCGCGACCCGATGATCTGCAAGCACCGGGCTGCTGACGCGGTAGATACCAATCTCACCTAACAGATTAGGCCATAGCTTACTGGCCCACCCGTGACGGTGCTGTTGATCCACGGCAAGCCGATCAATGACCTTCGCATCACGTTCGCGACAAAGTTCTTCAAAATCTTCGAAGGTGCAGAAGTGAATGTTCGGCGTGTTGTACCAGGTGTACGGCAGAAACTCGGAGACCGGCATCCGGCCCTTGCTTGCCAGATACCAGCGGCAGCGCCAGTGACCGAAGTTGGGGAAGGTGATGATGCACTGACGACCGACCCGCAGCATTTCGTCGAGGATCTTGTCCGGGTAATGCACGGCTTGCAGGGCCTGGGTCATGACGACGATGTCGAAACTGTTGCTGGCGAAGTTGCCCAGCCCCTTGTCCAGGTCCTGCTCGATGACGTTGATGCCCTTGGCCACGCACTCGGCGATGTTATCGGCGTCGTTTTCCAGGCCATAACCGGTGACGTTCTTGTTGTCGCGCAGCCAGGTCAGCAGTTCGCCGTCGCCGCAACCGAGGTCGAGCACGCGGCTGCCGGCGGGGATCCATTCCTGGATGATTTCCAGATCAGCTCTCATGGCTTGTTCACACCGTAATTCGGTTCATGTAATTGCCGAACGCCTGCAAATAGCGTGGGATCGGAATCAGGAAGGCGTCGTGGCCCTGTGGCGCGTCGATTTCCAGGTAGCTGACGTCTTTGCGTGCCGCCATCAGCGCGTCCACCAGCTCCCGCGAGCGGGCCGGGGAGAAGCGCCAGTCGGTGGTGAACGACATCACGCAGAACTTGGCGGTGGCGTTTTCGAAAGTTTTCGCCAGGTTATCGTCGAAGTTCGCCGCCGGATCGAAGTAGTCCAGTGCCTTGGTCATTAACAGATAGGTATTGGCGTCGAAACGCCCGGAAAACTCTTCACCCTGATAGCGCAGGTAGCTTTCGACCTGGAACTCGACACTGTGGAAGTCGTAGTTGAGTTTTTCGCTCTTCAGGCCACGGCCGAATTTCTCGCCCATCGAGTCGTCGGACAGGTAGGTGATGTGCCCGACCATCCGCGCCAGCATCAGCCCGCGCTTGGGGATCACGCCCGCTTCCTGGAACGAACCGCCGTGGAACTCCGGGTCGGTGAGGATCGCCTGGCGCGCCACTTCGTTGAAGGCGATGTTCTGCGCCGACAGCTTGGGGGCCGAGGCGATGGCCAGGCAGTGGCGCACGCGATCCGGGTAAGTGATGGTCCATTGCAACGCCTGCATGCCGCCGAGGCTGCCGCCGATGACGGCGGCGAACTGACGAATGCCGAGCAGATCAGCCAGACGCGCCTGACTGTGCACCCAGTCTTCCACGGTGAGCACCGGGAAGTCGGCGCCGAACGGCTTGCCGGTTTCCGGGTTGATACTGCTCGGGCCGGTGGAGCCGTTGCAGCCGCCCAGATTGTTCAGGCTGACCACGAAGAACTTATTGGTGTCGATCGGTTTGCCCGGGCCGATGCAGCTGTCCCACCAACCGGGCTTGCGGTCGTCGGGGCTGTGATAGCCGGCAGCGTGATGATGACCAGACAAGGCGTGGCAGATCAGCACGGCGTTGCTCGCCTGTGCGTTCAGCGTGCCGTAGGTTTCGTAGATCAGGTCGTAGGCAGGCAGCGAACGGCCACAGGCCAGAGCCAGAGGTTCACTGAAGTGCGCCGTTTGCGGCGTCACCAGACCAACAGAATCGGGGGGAAAGGCAGCTGGCATCGACCCTGCTCTCGTTGAAATGAGGCGTAAGTCTAAAGAGCATGGGGGTTAGCGGCAAGCAACGATCGGGCCTGATCGTTGATTGAGCGAAGTCCTTGTGGTGAGGGGATTTATCCCCGATGGCTGCGTAGCAGCCCTGTAATCTTTGGCCGTGCAGAGAGAATGAGGTTGGCAGCAACAAGGGGGCCGCTTCGCGACCCATCGGGGATAAATCCCCTCACCACAGTGGATCAGGCTGGACGCACCAATCCCGCCAACTCCGGCAGCTTCTTCGGCGCACAGATCTTCACCCGTTTCTGCCGGTTCAACTCGCCGCTGAGCAAACTGACCTGGCTCTTGGACACCCCAAACGCCTTGGCCAGAAAGCCCATCAAATACGCATTGGCCTTGCCCTCGACCGGCGGCGCGGTGAGGCGGATCTTCAGGCGGTCACCGTGCAGCCCGGCGAAATCATCGCTACGGGCTGCCGGTTGCAGGTGACATTCGAGGATCAGATCGTCGCCGTCCCAGCGAAACCAGCTCACATCAGCAGGCGCAGGATGTCCGGCATCATGGTCATTGCCGCCAGATTGTTGATCACCAGCATGTCGATCAGCTTCAGCGCCAGAAAGGCGAAGATCGGCGACAGGTCGAGACCGCCGAGGTTCGGCAGGATGCGGCGGAACGGTGCCAGCGCCGGCTCGCAGATCTGGTTCACCAGTTCAGCGCCCGGGTTGTGGCTGCCCGGGGCGACCCACGACAGGATCACGCTGATGATCAGGGCGAAGAAGAAAATCTTCAGGAACAGCGCGGTGACGCCGATGATCGACCAGATAAACAGTTGCAGCGGGTTGCCGGTGGTGCCGTAGGTCAGCAGCAGGGTCAGGGCCATCAGCGCCAGTTGCACCAGAATCGCCAGCACCAGCGACGACATGTCGAGGCCGAAGATGCTCGGGATGATCCGGCGCAGTGGTTTGAGCAGCGGCTGGGTAGCCTTGACCACGAATTGGCACAGCGGGTTGTAGAAGTTCGCGCGCACCAGTTGCAGGACGAAGCGCAACAGCACGATCAGCAGGTACAGACTGCCGAGGGTTTGCAGCACGTAAACGGCTGCAGTGTTCAATCCAATCATGTAAGGCTCCTTATTTGCCCAGTTGTTCGGCCATTTCGGCCGAGCGGTGCGCGGCGGCGCCGAGTGCTTTTTCCACCAGGGCTTCGAAGCCATTAGCCTGGAATGACTTGATCGCGGCCTCTGTGGTGCCATTTGGCGAGGTCACGCGGCGGCGCAGTTCGGCAGCGTCGACATCGCTGGATACCGCCATGTGCGCGGCGCCCAGAGCCGTTTGCAGGGTCAGTTGCTCGGCGATTTCCTTTGGCAGGCCGAGTTTGACGCCAGCGGCGGTCATCGCTTCGATCAGCAGGAAGAAGTACGCCGGGCCGGAACCGGAGACGGCGGTCACCGCATCGAGTTGCTGTTCTTCATTCAGCCACAGCGCGATACCCACGGCGGACAGCAGCTCTTCAGCCTGCTGACGCTGCTCGGCTGTCACTTCGCTGGTGGCATACAGACCGCTGACGCCCTGACGCAACAGCGCCGGGGTGTTCGGCATGCAACGCACGATCGGCTGCTCGCCGAGCCATGCGGTCATGCTCGCGCAAGTGATGCCGGCGGCGATCGACACCACCAGTTGCTGCGGTTTCAGGCTTGGGCGGATGGCTTCGCACACGGCTTTCATCGCCTGTGGCTTGACCGCCAGCACGATCACGTCGACGCCATCGATGGCCTGAGCGTTGTCGGCGAAGGTTTCGATGCCGTGTTCGGCGCTGACGCGTTGGCGGGTTTCTTCGCCCGGATCGCTGGCGCGAATCTGGCTGGCTTGCAGACCCTTGGCCCGCAGGCCGCCGATCAGGCTGGCGGCCATGTTGCCGGCACCGATAAAGGCAATGCGTGTGTTGCTCATGTCAGGTCCTTTTTCAGATGGCTGTCGGTCATTGCTGACCGTAATCTCTGGCGCCAAACAGCGCGGTACCGATCCGCACCCACGTGGCGCCTTGGGCGATGGCCGACTCGAGGTCGTGGCTCATGCCCATGGAAAGTGTGTCGAGCGGCAGATTCAGGCTGGCCTGCAAACGTTGCACGGCAGCAAAAGCGGCATCCTGTTCGGCGCGATCTTCGGTCGGCTCGGGAATCGCCATCAGCCCGCGCAGTTTCAGCCGGGGCAGGGCGCTGATGGCCTCGGCCAGCGCCGGCAGGTCGGCCGGGGTGCAGCCGGACTTGCTGGCTTCACCGCTGACGTTGACCTGAATGCAGATGTTCAGCGGCGGCAGCTCGGCCGGGCGCTGTTCGGACAGGCGTTGGGCGATTTTCAGGCGATCCACGGAGTGCACCCAGTCGAAATGCTCGGCGATGGCGCGAGTCTTGTTCGATTGAATGGGGCCGATGAAGTGCCAGATCAAGGGCAGGTCGGCCAGTTCGAGCTGTTTGCCCAGGGCTTCCTGCAGATAATTCTCGCCAAAGTCACGCAGGCCGGCGGCGTAGGCTTCACGCAGGTCCTGCGCCGGTTTGGTCTTGCTCACGGCCAGCAACTGGATGCTGTGTTCATCGCGGTTTGCAGCTTTGGCCGCTGCCTGGATACGCGAACTAACCTGAAGAATGTTGTCTGCTATCGTGGACATCAAGAGGCGCCGGCGGTCTGAAGGTTCGCGGCATTCTACTGGAATTGAGGGACGCTATGGATATCACTGAACTGCTGGCGTTCAGCGCCAAACAGGGCGCTTCCGACCTGCACCTGTCGGCCGGTCTGCCGCCGATGATCCGCGTCGATGGCGATGTGCGGCGGATCAATCTGCCAGCGCTGGATCACAAGCAAGTGCACGAATTGATCTACGACATCATGAACGACACCCAGCGCGTCGACTTCGAGAAACACCTGGAAACCGATTTCTCGTTCGAAGTCCCCGGCGTCGCGCGCTTTCGGGTCAATGCGTTCAATCAGAGCCGTGGCGCTGGCGCGGTGTTTCGCACCATTCCCTCGAAAGTGCTGAGCATGGAAGACCTCGGCATGGGCGACGTCTTTCGCAAGATCACCGATGCCCCGCGCGGGCTGGTGCTGGTGACCGGGCCGACCGGGTCCGGCAAGTCAACCACGTTGGCGGCGATGATCGACTACCTCAACACCCATCGTCACCACCACATTCTCACCATCGAAGACCCGATCGAGTTTGTCCACGAATCGCGCAAATGCCTGATCAATCAGCGCGAAGTCCACCGCGATACCCGCAGCTTCGCCACCGCGCTGCGTTCGGCGCTGCGCGAAGACCCGGATGTGATTCTGGTGGGCGAGATGCGCGACCTGGAAACCATTCGCTTGGCCCTGACCGCTGCCGAGACCGGGCATCTGGTGTTCGGCACGCTGCACACGACGTCGGCCGCCAAGACCATCGACCGTGTTGTCGATGTGTTCCCGGGCGACGAGAAGTCCATGGTGCGCTCGATGCTGTCCGAGTCATTGCTGGCGGTGGTGTCGCAGACCCTGATCAAGAAGATCGGCGGCGGACGGGTGGCAGCGCACGAGATCATGCTGGGAACGTCGGCGATCCGGAACCTGATCCGCGAGGACAAGGTGGCGCAGATGTATTCGGCGATTCAGACCGGCGGGTCGTTGGGGATGCAGACACTCGACATGTGCCTGAAGGAACTGGTGACCAAGGGTCTGATCAGCCGCGAGCATGCGCGGGAGAAGGCGCGTACGCCGGATAATTTCTGAGAGAGGCTTGTGTTGCTTTCACTGGCCTCTTCGCGAGCAAGCCCGCTCCCACATTGGATCTGTGTCGTTCACAAATCAAATGTGGGAGCGGGCTTGCTCGCGAAGGGGTCAGTACTACTTGAACAGATTCTGGATCAGTCAGCTCAGCGCTGAACCACGCGCATCTGCTTGCCGGCCGGTTCTTTCGGCAACACACGCTTGGCAACCACGTAATGCTGTTCCCAGTACGGCTTGTTCAGCGTATCGATGCTCACCGCTTTGCCACGGCGTGGGGCGTGGATGAAGCGGTCGTTGCCCAGGTAGATGGCAACGTGGTTGACCCGACGGCTCTTGATGTTGAAGAAAATCAGGTCGCCCGGTTTCAGATCCTTGCGTTCGACTTTCTCGCCATGACCGCTGGCCATCGCGTTGGACGTACGTGGCAGGTCGAAGGTCGCGTCGTTGAACGCATATTTCACCAGACCACTGCAATCGAACCCTTTACTTGGGCTGCTGCCGCCCCAACGATAAGGAGTACCAAGGACGTTCACCGCACGGCTCAGGACGTTGCTGCTTTCCTTGTTGGCCATCGGTGGCACCAGCTTGCCGTGGTTCTTGCTGGCGAGGGTGGTGTGTTTCGTTTGTTTGCTGCTCTTGCTCGAAGGAGCAGAAGCATGGGATTTAGGGGTGAAACCGTTAACGTTGGGAAGACGTTGCTCACGATTGGTGGCGTGGGCGGCCAGTGGCATTAATAGGCAAATAGTTAGCCATGTCTTGAAAAATGGTCGCATTAGGCGTGGCTCTTATGTGGTAGCGCGCAACTTTATAACAGCTTTTTCGTCCCTTCCGAGGCCGTTGGTCGATTCCATCTGAGGGCAACGGAACCAAACAAGCGGCAAATGGACGCAATTGTCGGACAGAAGTCCGGTGCTATAAGGCTTTGACGGACGACACGTTAACATTTGCCGTACGTCGGCCACATGTAAAAAAGTCACAAAGAATTAAAGAAAATTTATCTATTGGGTGAATCGAGGTCTTCATGAACCGCTATCAGCAGGTTGCTGCACCGCAGGATACGCACAGCAAAATTATCGGGTATCTGCTGTGGATTTTTGGTTTCACCGGCGCGCACCGCTTCTATTACGGCAAGCCGGTGACCGGGACGATCTGGTTCTTCACCTTCGGTCTGCTGGGCATTGGCTGGCTGATCGACGTGTTTCTGATCCCGGCGATGGATCGCGAGGCGGATCTGCGTTTCACCGCAGGGCCGATCGAATACAACGTGGCGTGGATTCTGCTGACGTTCCTGGGCGTATTCGGCGTGCACCGGATGTACCAGGGCAAGTGGATCAGCGGCTTGCTGTATCTGCTGACCGGCGGGTTGTTCTTTGTCGGCGTGTTGTATGACTTCTGGACCCTGAATGATCAGGTGTCGGTGCGTAACGCGCAGAACAGAGGCGCCTTTCAGTAATTGTGGCGAGGGAGCTTGCTCCCGCTGGGTCGCGAAGCGGCCCCTCTCTTGATCCAAAAGAAGGTCTGCTGCGCAGCCCGGCGGGAGCAAGCTCCCTCGCCACAGAGTTACGCCTGGTGACTGATCCGCCCATCCACCAAGGTGTAACGCACCACACCCGGCAAACTATGCCCAAGGAACGGGCAGTTCTCGCCCTTCGACAGCCAGCCTTCGCCGGCCACGGTGGACGCCTTCGGGTCGAACAACACGATATCCGCCGCGCCGCCCACCGCCAGTTTGCCCGCCGGCAGACGCAGCGCATCCGCAGGCCCGGCACTCAGGCGCGCCAGCAGGGTCGGCAGATCCAGCAAACCATCCTCAACCAGCGTCATCGCCAGCGGCAACAGCAATTCAACACTGCTGATGCCCGGCTCGGTCGCGCCGAACGGTGCCAGTTTGGCGTCGCGCTCATGCGGTTGGTGATGGCTGGAAATCGCCGAAATCACCCCGGATTTCACCGCTTCGCGCAGGCCATCGCGGTCGGCGCGGGTGCGCAGCGGCGGTTGCACGTGATACAGGCTGCTGAAGTCGATCAGCGCTTCATCGGTGAGGATCAACTGATACAGCGCGACATCTGCGGTGACCTTCAAACCACGGGCCTGCGCCTGAGCGATCAGGGCCACACCGCGCGCGCTGGTCAGTTGGCTGAAGTGCGCGCGCACGCCGGTCTGCTCGACCAGCAGCAGATCGCGAGCGAGGGCCACGGTTTCCGCGGTTTCCGGAATCCCCGGCAGACCGAGGAAACTGGCGACCGGGCCTTCATGGGCCAGACCGCCATCCGCCAGATCGTGATCCTGCGAATTGAAAATCACCGTCAGGTCGAAGGTGGCTGCGTACTCCAGTGCCCGGCACAGGGTGCGGGTGTTGCGGAAACTCTCCAGACCGTTGCCGAACGCCACACAACCGGCGTCGCGCAGCGCCACCAGTTCGGCCAGTTGCTCGCCGTCCAGGCCTTTGCTCAGTGCGCCAATCGGGAACACCTTGGTGTTGCCGGCCTCGCGGGCGCGGTCGAGGATCAGTTCGGCCACGGCCGAAGTGTCGAGCACCGGTTTGGTCTTCGGCGGGCAGCACAGGCTGGTCACGCCGCCGGCCGCAGCCGCGCGGGTTTCGCTGGCGATGCTGCCTTTGCGGCTGTAACCCGGTTCGCGCAGGGCCACGTTCAGGTCGACCAGCCCCGGTGCGGCAACAAGACCGCTGGCGTCGATGGTTTCTACTGCGGTGAAACCGGCCGGTGCGGCGCCGAGGGCGACGATCTTGCAGGCTTCAACGTGGATGTCGGTGATTTGATCCAGGCCGCTGCTTGGATCGATGACGCGGGCGCCGAGAATGCTGAGCTTCACTGGGCGTTCTCCTGCTCGAATTGACGTTGCGCTGTTTGCCCGCTCATGGCCATCGACAGCACGGCCATGCGGATGGCGATGCCGTAGGTGACTTGATTGAGGATCACCGAGTGCGGGCCGTCGGCCACTGCGGACTCGATCTCTACCCCACGGTTGATCGGCCCCGGGTGCATGACAATGCAATCGGGTTTGGCCCCGGCCAGACGCGCGGTAGTCAGGCCGAACAGGCGGTAGAACTCGCCTTCGCTCGGCAGCAGGCCGCCGGTCATGCGCTCACGCTGCAGGCGCAGCATGATCACCACGTCGACGTCCTTCAGGCCTTCGTTCATGTCGGTGTAGACCTTGACGCCGTACTGCTCGATGCCGATCGGCAGCAGAGTCTTCGGCGCGATCACGCGGATGTCCGGGCAGCCGAGGGTCTTCAGGGCGAGCATGTTCGAACGCGCCACTCGCGAGTGCAGGATGTCGCCGACGATCGCCACCGAGAGGTTTTCGAAACCGCCCTTGTGCCGACGGATGGTGAGCATGTCGAGCATGCCCTGGGTCGGGTGGGCGTGACGGCCGTCGCCGCCGTTGATGATCGCTACTTGCGGGCAGACGTGTTCGGCGATGAAGTGTGCGGCGCCGGAGTCACCGTGGCGTACCACGAACATGTCGGCAGCCATCGCTTCGAGGTTGCGCAGGGTGTCGAGCAGGGTTTCACCTTTACTGGCCGACGAGGTCGACACGTTCAGGGTGATCACGTCCGCCGACAGCCGCTGGGCCGCCAGTTCGAAGGTGGTGCGGGTGCGGGTGGAGTTTTCGAAGAATACGTTGCACACGGTCTTGCCGCGCAGCAACGGGACCTTCTTCACCGCCCGTGCACCGACTTCGAGGAACGAGTCGGCAGTGTCGAGGATTTCCGTCAGCAACTCGCGGCGCAGGCCGTCGAGCGAGAGGAAGTGGCGCAGCTGGCCCTGATCATTGAGCTGCAGCGGGCGCTTGGTATCTAGAGGCGTCATCGCGAGGGGGACTCTCAATAAGGGCGGGTTAAGGATTCAGGTCTTGCAGTTCGAGCGTCAGCGGCTCCGGGCCGGACAGCTTGACGCGCTCGTTGGCGGCCAGCGACAGGGTCGCGCCGACCACGTTCGGGCGGATCGGCAGTTCGCCAGCGTCCAGGTCGAGCAGGCAGACCAGGGTCACGCTGGCCGGGCGGCCGTAGTCGAACAATTCGTTCATGGCGGCGCGGATGGTCCGGCCGCTCATCAGTACGTCATCGATCAGCACCAGATGCTGGCCTTCGATCTCGAAGGGCAGGGCCGACGGGCGCACTTGCGGGTGCAGGCCGTTCTGGCTGAAGTCGTCGCGGTAGAAGGAAACATCCAGCGTGCCCAGCGGCGCGTCGCTGGCCAATTCCTTGAGCAGGGCCTGCGCGACCCAGATGCCACCGGTGCGGATGCCGATGTAACGCGGTTCGCGGATATCACGCTGTGCCAGGTGCGCCTTGAGGTGGATCGCCATCTGACTGATCAGATCGGCGGGATTGGGCAGGCTCATGGTTGCTCCTTCTTGGGGCCGAGCCGGGTCCTTGGACGCGGCTCGGGTCGTAGCTCAAAAGAAAAGCGCCGAAGCGCTTGTCAGGATTCAAACAATGCAGTGTTTTCGTCGAGCCAGCCTTGCAGCAGCAGGGCGGCGGCGATGGCGTCCACCGGGTTGTCGCGGTAACTGCCTTTCTGCCCGCCACGCACCAGTCGCTCACCCTTGGCTTCGAAGGTGGTCAGACGTTCGTCGTGGGTATAGAAGGGCACATTGAAGCGGCCATTGAGACGGCGAGCGAATTTCTCCGCGCGCAGGCACATCTCGCTCGGCGTGCCGTCCATGTTCAGCGGCAGGCCGACGACGACGGCGTCGGGTTTCCATTCCTTGAACAGCGCTTCGACCTGATTCCAGTCGGGCACGCCGTTCTGCGCTTTCAAGGTGCACAGCTCGCGGGCCTGGCCGGTAATCACCTGGCCGACCGCAACGCCGATCTGTTTGGTGCCGTAGTCGAAGCCAAGAATCAGGCGCAGGGCCATCAGGCGTGCCCCGCCTGGCTGGTCAGCAGGCTGAGGTTGATCCCCAGGTGCCGGGCCGCCGCCTCAAGACGCAGTTCGCTGCTGGTGTTGAACAGGATGTCGGCGTCGTACGGGCAGGTCAGCCAGGCGTTGTCGGCCAGCTCGGCTTCCAGTTGCCCGGCTTCCCAACCGGCATAGCCGAGGGCAATCAGGCTTTTCGCCGGGCCCACGCCGTCGGCGATGGCGAACAGCACGTCCTGGGAGGTAGACAGCGCCAGATCACCGTCCAGCTCGACGGTGGCCTGAAAGGACTTGCCCGCCGGGTGCAGGACAAACCCGCGATCGGTCTGCACCGGGCCCCCAATGAAGATCGGCACATGCTGGCACAGCGCTGGCGGGTCGATGTCCGGGCGCAATTGCTCGAGGATGTCAGCCAGATTCAGCTCTTGCGGTCGATTGACCACCAGCCCCATGGCGCCATTGGCCGTGTGCTCGACGATGTAGGTCAAGGTGTGGGCAAAGTTCGGGTCGGCCATGTGTGGCATGGCGATCAGGAAGTGATGCTTGAGGTAGCTGGGGCTGACGTTTTTCATGAGCGATAGTGTGGCGTTCAAGGGGCGAACTGACAAGCTGGGGATGCGTTGCAACTGGTCTTAACCGGACCTCTGTGGCGAGGGAGCTTGCTCCCGCTCGGCTGCGCAGCAGTCGTAAAACCTGACAACGCGGTGTATCTGGAAAAAGCAGGGGGCCGCTTCGCAGCCCAGCGGGAGCAAGCTCCCTCGCCACAAAAGCCCTTATGCCGGCGGTCAGTTGCTGGAAAGCTTGTCGCCCCGGGCAAATTTCCAGGTGCGGATGATTTCCAGTCGGTCGATATCCGACAGATCGCCGGTAAACGGCGCAAACGGTGCCGCCAGTCGGACGATGCGCTGCGCCGCCTGATCCAGCAGCGGCTGGCCGGAGGATTCCAGCACCAGCACTTCATACAGTGAGCCGTCGCGGTTGATCGAGACCATCAGCCGCAGGTTGCCGTAGATCTGCTTGCGCCGCGCTTCTTCCGGGTAATTGAGGTTGCCGATGCGCTCGACCTTCTTGCGCCAGTCGTCCTTGTACCAGGCGCCCTTGTCGCGCATGGTCGAGGCGGCGCTCAAGCGGTGAATGCGCGGGCGCTTGGCGTATAGCTGCTGTTCGTTGGCCAGTTCCGCTTCGAGGCTGGCGATGTCGCTGGACAGCTGCGAGCTGTCAAACGTCGGCGCGTTGACCGCAGGTTTGGTCTCGGTCCTGGTTTCTTCTTTCTTGGTCGGCGCCTTTTGCTGTTTCGGCGCCACCGTCGTCACTGCAGCCTTGGGCGCGGCTTCGCGCACTTCCGGTTTGGCGGCCGGGGGCGGGGTGACCTTCTTGACCTGATTGTCCTGGAACGGCGCGACCTCGGTGGTCTTGGGAATCGCCTTCTTGTCCAGGGTGCCGCTGCCTTCCTGGTTTTCCTGAGCGAGGAAATCAGCCTTTTTCGGCTTGGTTTCGCTCTTGAAGGTGGCAAGGGTGATTTCCAGGGTTTTACTGATCTGCTTGGGCTCGACCATGGTAAAGCCGACACCGAGCAGCAGCGCCAAATGAATCAGCGCCGCGAGAAACAGGGTAAATCCGAGGCGATCGGCCGGGCGCACGCCACGATGGGCGAGTTCTGCGGGCAGATCGGACGGGAGGGTCATGACAAGAAAACCAACATCGCGTTTTTCAGAGGCTGCGCATGATAACGCAATGTTGGTTTCACGCCTTGGGCTTCACGCTTCAAGCGACAAGCTGCATGTGACACACGTCAAGCTTGCGGCTTTTTGCCGGCGGCTTGCAGCTTCTTGTCGATCGCGTCCATCAGCAGGCCGCCGATGTCGGTACCGAAAGCGTTGTCGATTTCGCGGATGCAGGTCGGGCTGGTGACGTTGATTTCGGTGAGGTTTTCACCGATCACGTCCAGACCGACGAACAGCAGGCCTTTCTCGCGCAGAGTCGGGCCGACCTGAGCGGCGATCCAGCGATCCTTGTCGGTCAGCGGCCGCGCTTCGCCACGACCACCGGCCGCGAGGTTGCCACGGGTTTCGCCCTGGGCCGGAATCCGCGCCAGGCAGTAATCCACTGGCTCGCCGTCGATCATCAGGATGCGCTTGTCACCGTCCTTGATCGCCGGCAGGTAGGCCTGGCCCATGATCTGCTGGTTGCCGAGGGCGGTCAGGGTTTCGAGGATCACCGACAGGTTCGGATCGCCCGCGCGGTGTCGGAAAATCGAAGTGCCACCCATGCCGTCCAGCGGCTTGAGGATCACGTCACCGTGCTTGGCGGCGAATTCGCGCAGCACATCGGCGCGCCGGCTGACCACGGTTGGCGGGGTGCACTGCGGGAACAGCGTGGCGAACAGTTTTTCATTGCAGTCGCGCAGGCTCTGCGGCTTGTTGACCACCAGCACGCCGGCGGTTTCCGCCTGTTCCAGCAAGTAGGTGGAGTAGACGAACTCCATGTCGAACGGCGGATCCTTGCGCATCAGGATCACGTCCAGATCGCTCAGCAGGTTGTCCTGCTCGGCGTCCAGTTCGAACCATTTTTCCGGGTTGACGAAGACTTTCAGCGGCTTCATGCGCGCCCGCGCCTGACCTTCGGCCTGATACAGGTCGCGCTGCTCCATGTAGAACAGTTCCCAGCCACGTTTCTGCGCGGCCAGCAGCATGGCCAGCGAGCTATCCTTTTTATAGGAAATGCTGGCGATAGGGTCCATGACAATCCCGACGCGAACGCTCATTGGGTTTTCCTCGAAAATTGGCTACCGGATCGGTATTGAAAAAGTGCCGCCAGAGTGGCGCCGGGCGGGTTTTCGGTCAAGGAAAAACCCGTCGATAGATTGCTTCTGGAGACTGTGCTAAAAAGGCTGGCATATCGTGCTGGCCCTTGAGCATCAAGGGTTTCCAGCCATTACTCATTGCAAAACGGACAATTTGATTCGCAAAGGCGACGGTAGAGCCCCCTTATGGAACAGCAGTCCAGCGCCTTGAAGGTCATGGTGATCGATGACTCGAAAACGATTCGTCGCACCGCCGAAACACTGTTGAAAAATGTGGGCTGCGAAGTCATCACGGCGATTGATGGTTTTGACGCTTTGGCGAAGATCGCCGACCACCACCCCGGGATCATTTTTGTCGACATCATGATGCCGCGTCTGGATGGTTATCAGACCTGCGCTTTAATCAAGAACAACAGTGCGTTCAAGGCCACGCCGGTGATCATGCTGTCGTCGCGTGACGGGCTGTTCGACAAGGCCAAGGGGCGGATTGTCGGTTCTGATCAATTTTTGACCAAGCCTTTCAGCAAGGAAGAACTGCTCGACGCGATTCAGGCCCACGTTCCGGGCTTTGCCGCCGTTTTGCCGCAGTAAGACACGTACAGTGACGCTCGGCCAGCGGGCCGGATGTCGACAAGAAAAATGGGGAAGACCATGGCACGTATCCTGATCGTCGATGATTCGCCGACTGAAATGTACAAACTCACCGGCATGCTCGAAAAGCACGGCCATGAAGTGCTCAAGGCCGAAAACGGCGCCGACGGCGTGGCCCTGGCCCGTCAGGAAAAGCCCGACGCGGTCTTGATGGACATCGTCATGCCCGGCCTCAATGGCTTCCAGGCCACCCGGCAACTGACCAAGGATGCCGAGACCAGCCATATTCCGGTGATCATCATCACCACCAAGGATCAGGAAACCGACAAGGTCTGGGGTACGCGCCAGGGCGCGAAGGATTACCTGACCAAGCCGGTCGAAGAAGACACCCTGATCAAGACCCTGAACAACGTGCTGGCCGGTTGATCGCGCCGCCATGAACCAGTCGCTGACCGCGTTCGAGCTGCTGTGGCAGATCGACCAGCGCTGCCGCCTGCTGGCGGCGGACCTGCCGTCGCAAGCCGGTCGTCAGGATCGCTGGAGCGGCATCGGCTTTCGCCTCGGCGAGCACTGGTACGTGACGCCGATGGGCGAGGTCAGCGAAGTGCTGCACGAACCGCGCTGCACTCAGTTGCCCGGGGTCAAGCCGTGGGTCAAAGGGGTGGCTAACCTGCGTGGGCGCTTGCTGCCGATCATGGACCTGTGCGGCTTCTTCGGCCATGAGCTGTCGCCGCTGCGCAAACAGCGGCGGGTGCTGGTAGTGGAGCATCAGGACGTGTTCGCCGGGCTGCTGGTCGATGAAGTGTTCGGCCTGCAGCACTTCGAGCAGGACAGCTTCGAGCCGATCTCGATCAGCAAACGCCAGGGTTCCAAGGCGGAGTTCGTCAAAGGCTATTTCCGGCGCGAGCAGAACTGGCGGGTGTTCAGCCTGTTTGCACTGGCCAAGTCGCCGGTGTTCATGAGCGTCGCGATATAACCGAAGCACCATAAATCTATGGGGTGGGGGTCTGTGGCGAGGGGATTTATCCCCGATGGTTGGCGAAGCCAACCCAAAACCTGCATTCGCGATGTGCCAGATACAACTCAGTTTTGGGGCCGCTGCGCGACCCATCGGGGATAAATCCCCTCACCACAAATCCCACAGTGGACCGTGGCAGGTTTCATAGGCGAGGACCGATGACAAAAGCAAAAACAGGCAAATCGGCGGAAGGGTCGCGCAGTCGTTCGCAGATCATTGTGCTGTTTATCGCACTGATCGTGTTCATCATGCTGCTGTTCGCCAACTTCGCCTACCTCAACACCCAGGCCAACTACGACAAGCAGTACATCGGCCACGCCGGTGAGCTGCGCGTGCTGTCGCAGCGGATTGCCAAGAACGCCACCGAAGCCGCCGCCGGCAAGGCCGCCGCGTTCAAGTTGCTGAGCGATGCGCGTAACGATTTCGCCCAGCGCTGGGGTTACCTGAAGAAGGGCGATCCGGCCACCGGCCTGCCACCCGCGCCGGCCAGCGTGCGCCCGGAAATGCGCGCGGTGCAGCTGGACTGGGAACGCCTGCTGAAAAATACCGATGCGATTCTCTCCAGCGAACAGACCGTGCTCTCGCTGCATCAAGTCGCCGCGACGCTGGCCGAAACCGTGCCGCAGTTGCAGATCGAATACGAAAAAGTCGTCGAGATCCTTCTGCAACGCGGCGCCCCGGCAGCGCAAGTGGCAATGGCCCAGCGCCAATCGCTGCTCGCTGAACGCATTCTCGGCGCGGTCAACACCGTGCTGGCCGGTGACGAAAACTCGCAGCAGGCTGCCGACGCTTTTGGCCGCGATGCCACCCGTTTCGGCCAGGTGCTCAACGGCATGTTGCAGGGCAACCCGACCCTGAAGATCAGCCAGGTTGAAGACCGCGACGCCCGTGCGCGGCTGAGTGAAATTTCCGAGCTGTTCCAGTTCGTCTCCGGCTCGGTGGACGAAATCCTCGAAACCTCACCGGAACTGTTCAAGGTCCGGGAGTCGGCGAGCAACATTTTCAGCCTGTCGCAAACCCTGCTCGACGAAGCCTCGCACCTCGCCAGCGGTTTCGAAAACCTTGCCGGTGGGCGCAGCACCGACACCATCGGCGGCTACGTGCTGGGCTTGCTGGCGCTGGCCTCGATCATCCTGATCGGCATGGTCATGGTCCGTGAAACCAATCGCCAGTTGCGCGAGACCGCCGAGAAAAACGAGCGCAACCAGAACGCGATCATGCGCCTGCTCGACGAGATCGAAGACCTCGCCGACGGCGACCTGACCGTGACCGCCTCGGTGACCGAAGACTTCACCGGGACCATCGCCGATTCGATCAACTACTCGGTCGATCAACTGCGCGATCTGGTCGCGACCATCAACCTCACCGCCGGCCAGGTCGCCGCCGCCGTGCAGGAAACCCAGGCCACCGCGATGCACCTGGCACAGGCCTCGGAACATCAGGCGCAGCAGATCTCCGAAGCCTCGACCGCGATCAACGACATGGCCCAGTCCATCGATCAGGTCTCGGCCAACGCCGCCGAGTCGTCGGCGGTGGCCGAGCGTTCGGTGGAAATCGCCAACAAGGGCAACGAGGTGGTGCACAACACCATCCACGGCATGGACAACATCCGCGAACAGATTCAGGACACCGCCAAGCGCATCAAGCGCCTGGGCGAGTCGTCGCAGGAAATCGGCGACATCGTCAGCCTGATCGACGACATTGCCGACCAGACCAACATCCTCGCGCTCAACGCGGCGATTCAGGCCTCGATGGCCGGAGATGCCGGACGCGGGTTTGCCGTGGTCGCCGACGAAGTGCAGCGGCTGGCCGAGCGCTCGTCCGCCGCCACCCGGCAGATCGAAACGCTGGTGCGGGCGATTCAGGCTGACACCAACGAAGCGGTGATTTCCATGGAGCAGACCACCACCGAAGTGGTGCGCGGCGCGCGACTGGCGCAGGATGCCGGAGTGGCGCTGGAAGAAATCGAAGGCGTTTCGAAAACCCTTGCCGCGCTGATTCAAAGCATCTCCAATGCGGCGCAGCAGCAGACCTCGTCGGCCGGGCAGATTTCCATGACGATGAACGTGATCCAGCAGATCACCACGCAGACATCGTCCGGCTCGACCGCCACCGCCGAGAGCATCGGCAATCTGGCGAAGATGGCCAGTCAGCTGCGCCGTTCGGTATCCGGTTTCACCTTGCCGTCGGCGTCCGCGACGGACAAGGCGTGAGTGGAGTGGTTATGGGTGACCGGCACGACTACGTGGCCCTCGAATGGGTCAAGGGTGAAATTGCCGAAACGCTGAGGCAGGCGCATCAGGCGATTGAAGCCGTGCTCGATGATCCGCAGGCCTCACCGGGGCTGGACGAGTGTCTGACGTATATTCATCAGGTGCACGGCAGCCTGCAGATGGTCGAGTTCTACGGCGCCGCTTTGCTCGCCGAAGAGATGGAACATCTGGTCGAAGCCTTGCAGCAGGAGCGCGTCAGCCACCGTGACGAAGCCCTGCACCTGCTGCTGCAAGCCCTCGGGCAATTGCCGATCTACCTCGATCGCGTGCAGAGCGCCCGCCGCGACCTGCCGCTGGTGGTGCTGCCGCTGATCAACGATCTGCGCAGTGCGCGCGGCGACAGCCTGCTCTCGGAAACCAGCCTGTTCAGCCCGCCCTTGCCGGACTTGCCGCCGTTGAGCGCACAAGCCTTGGCCGCGCTGGAGCCTCCCGACCTGCCCAATGTGCTGCGTAAATTGCGCCAGATGCTGCAAATGGCGCTGGTCGGTTTGCTGCGCGAGCAGGATGACCAGACCCACCTCGAATACCTGGCGAAAGTCTTCCAGCGCCTCGAAGCGCTGAGCTTTGACGCGCCGTTGAGTCCGCTGTGGCAGGTCGCTTCAGCCCTGGTCGAAGGCATGCGCGAAGGCGCCATCGCCAACAGTCCGGCGTTGCGCAGCCTGTTCAAGGACGCCGACAAAGAGCTCAAGCGCCTGCTCGAACAGGGCATGCGCGGCCTCAATCAGCCTCCCCCGCCGGAGCTGCTGAAAAGCCTGCTGTTCTATATTGCCAAAGCCGAACATCCCACCGGGCAGATGCTGACCATGAAAGATCGCTACTCCCTGGACGACGCGTTGCCCGACAGCGCGATGGTCGACGAAGAACGCGCGCGTCTGGCCGGTCCCGACCGCGATGCGATGCGCTCGGTGCTGGCGGCATTGTGCGAAGAGCTGGTGCGGGTCAAGGAACGCCTCGACCTGTTCGTGCGCAGCGACCGTCAGCACACCTCCGATCTGGAGAGTCTGCTGGCGCCGCTGCGGCAGATCGCCGACACCCTCGCGGTGCTCGGTTTCGGCCAGCCGCGCAAAGTCATCATCGATCAACTGGCGGTGGTACTCAGCCTCGTTCAGGGCCAGCGCGAACCGAACGACGCGACCCTGATGGACGTGGCCGGCGCGCTGCTTTACGTCGAAGCCAACCTCGCCGGAATGGTCGGCACCGTAGAGCCGGAAAGCCCCGAAGACGCGCGCCTGCCGACCACTGATCTGACGCAGATCCATCAGATCGTGATCAAGGAAGCACGCATCTGCCTGCAACAGGCCAAGGACATGATCGTCGATTACATCGACGCCGACTGGGATCGCCAGCAACTGCAACCGCTGCCGGAACTGCTGACCCAGGTGCGCGGCGCGCTGGCGATGATTCCGCTGAGCCGCGCGGCGAGTCTGGTCGAGGCCTGCAACAGCTTCATTCGCGAACACTTGCTGCTGGATCCGCACGAGCCGGGCTGGCAGCAACTGGATCACCTCGCCGACGTCATCTCCAGCCTCGAGTATTACCTCGAACGCCTGAGCGACGACCCGCAAGCGCCGAATGAACAACTGCTGGATGTTGCACAGAAAAGCCTCGCCAGCCTGGGGTTCTTTCCACATGAGCAGCACGTGCCGGTGCTCGACGATGTACTCAGCCCCAGCGAAGCGCTGGTGATGCAAGACCTGCAGGTACTGGATGACCCCGAGACCGTGAAGTCGCTGGCCGAGGTGCTGGCCAGCCCGGTGTCGGCGGTCAACCCGCCGGCCTTGATCACCCCCGGCAACCTGATGCCGCCGCCCGCCGATGAAGAACCGGTGGACGATGAACTGCGCGAAGTGTTCCTCGAAGAGACCGACGAGGTGCTTGAGGTTCTGCACGAATACCTGCCGCGCTGGTCGGCCGACACCCATGACCGCGCCGCACTGACTGAATTGCGTCGGGCCTTTCATACCTTGAAGGGCAGCGGGCGCATGGTTCGCGCATTGATCCTTGGCGAGCTGGCGTGGGCCGTGGAAAACCTGCTCAACCGCGTGCTGGAGCACAGTGTCGAGCCTGGCGCGCAGGTGCAGCAGTTGCTCACCGACACAGTGTTGCTGCTGCCGGAGCTGATCAGCGAATTCGCCACGCACCGCCAGCGTCAGCGCAGCGATGTCGATCAACTGGCGGCCCGTGCGCATGCGCTGGCCAAAGGTGTCGAGCCGCTGGCGGCCGAAGACGTCGACGATGTGGCGGCCCTCGATCCGCTGTTGCTGGAGATTTTCCGCAACGAGGCCGAAACCCACCTCGCCAGCCTCAATCGCTTCCTCGATCAGGCCGCCGAGCATGTGCCGCTGCCGGCCAGCGACGAATTGCAGCGCGCCTTGCACACGCTCAAGGGCAGTGCGTCGATGGCCGGCGTGTTGCCGATTGCCGAACTGGCGGCGCCGCTGGATAAGCTGGCGCGCGAGTTCAAGGCGCATCAGTTGCCGCTGGATCTCGATGAAGTGGAATTGCTCCTCGAAGCCGAAGGCCTGTTCCGCGTCGGTCTGCGCCAGCTCAAGCACGATCCGCTGGCGCCGATTGTCGGTGCGCAGTCGCTGATCAAACGCATCGAAACGCTGCTGGCCGAGCGCCTGGAAGCGATCCTCAACGCGCCGAACACCGGTCTGCGGATCAAGCGCGATGCGCAACTGATCAACAACTTCCTCGCCCAGGGCATGGACATCCTGCTCGACGCCGAAAGCCTGTTGCAGCGTTGGCAACAACACCCCGGCGAGCGCCAGGAACTCAGCGCGCTGCTGGATGAACTGACCACCCTCGGCGAAGGCGCGCACCTCGCCGATCTGCTGCCGGTGGACGTGTTGTGCGAAGCCTTGCTCGACCTCTATGGCGCTGTCGAAGAAAGCAGCCTGGCGGTCAGCGACAGGTTTTTCCAGGAGGCGCAGAACGCCCACGAAGCGTTGATCAACATGCTCGACGAACTGGCTGCAGGCCAGGAAATCACCCCACAGCCGCAGCGCGTCCGCGCCTTGCACGAACTGCTCGATGAAAGCCTCGACCCGACGGCGATGGGGCTGATTCGCAGCGACGGCAGCAGGACCTTGAGCATCAGCGAACTGGGCGCCGCGACCGCCGAACTCGCCCACACCCATGCCGAGACCGCCCCCGACGACGAGATCGTTGAAATCTTCCTCGAAGAAGCGGTGGATATTCTCGACAGTGCCGGTCAGGCCTTGCAGCGTTGGGTGAGCGACCCGGACAACGCTGCGCCGCTGTCGTCGTTGCAGCGCGATTTGCACACCCTCAAGGGCGGCGCGCGGATGGCCGAAGTCGATGCCATCGGCGATCTGGCCCATGAGCTGGAAAGTCTTTATGAAGGTCTGGTGGATCGTCGCCACAGTTACAGCGAGCTGCTTGGGCGCTTGCTGCACAAAAGTCACGACCGCTTGGCGCAGTTGCTCGAACAGTTGCAGAACCATCAGGCGCTGACCCCGGCGCAAGACCTGATCGAAGCGATCCGCCAGTTCCGCCAGGGCCAGGCCGGCAGTCCCGAAACGGCGCAGCCGACGCCTGAACACGACAGCGCGGCGCATGATCCGGAGCTGCTGGAAATCTTCCTCGAAGAAGGTTTCGACATCATTGAAAGCTCCGGCGCGGCGCTGCTGCGCTGGCAGGCAGAGCCGGGCAATCGCCAGGAAGTGGAAACCCTGCTGCGCGATCTGCACACCCTCAAGGGCGGCGCGCGGATGGTCGAGATCGGCCCGATCGGCGACCTCGCCCATGAGCTCGAATACCTTTACGAAAGCCTCGCTACCGGCGTGCTGCAACCGTCCGCCGAACTGTTCGCGCTGGTGCAGCGCGGGCATGACCGGCTGGCGCAAATGCTTGATGGCGTGCGTGCCGGGCAGCCATGCCCACCGGCGGATCGGCTGATCAATGCGATCCAGAATTTCAGCCACCCGGTGACTCTCGACACGCCACCGCTGCAACCGATTCCGGCCAAGACCGAGCCTGCGGCACCCGCCGCTGATGCCGGCGCGGACATGGTCAAGGTCTCCGCCGAACTGCTCGATGAGCTGGTCAACCTGGCCGGGGAAACCTCGATTTTCCGTGGGCGTATCGAGCAGCAAGTCAGCGATGCGCAAACCGCGCTGAACGAGATGGAAACCACCATCGAGCGCATGCGCGATCAGCTTCGCCGGCTCGACACCGAAACCCAGGGGCGGATTCTCAGCCGTCAGCAAGTCGATGCCGAACGCCTCGGTTATGAAGAATTCGATCCTCTGGAAATGGACCGTCATTCACAGTTGCAGCAACTGTCGCGGGCGCTGTTCGAATCCGCCTCCGACTTGCTCGATCTCAAGGAAACCCTCGACCGCCGCAACCACGACGCCGAGAACCTGTTGCAGCAACAGGGGCGGATCAACACCGAGTTGCAGGAAGGCCTGATGCGTACGCGCATGGTGCCGTTCGAACGCATGCTGCCGCGCCTGAAACGCATCGTGCGTCAGGTCGCCGAAGAGCTGAACAAAGATGTCGCGTTCATCATCGGCAACGCCGAAGGCGAGATGGATCGCAATGTGCTGGAGCGCATGGCCGCGCCGCTGGAGCACATGCTGCGCAACGCCGTCGACCATGGTCTGGAGTCGGCCGAAGTGCGGCTGGCGGCGGGCAAACCGGCGCAGGGTACGATTACGCTGGACCTGACCCGCGAGGGCGGCGACATCGTTTTCGATATTCGTGACGATGGTGCCGGGGTGCCGCTGGAAGCGGTGCGGCGCAAGGCGATCAAGCGCGGCCTGCTGGCACCGGACGCCGAGATCAGCGACCGCGACGTGCTGCAGTTCATCCTGCAGCCGGGCTTCTCCACGGCGGAAAAGATCACCCAGATTTCCGGGCGCGGCGTTGGCATGGACGTGGTTCATGAGGAAGTCCGCCAGCTCGGCGGCACCATGAGCATCGATTCGGTGCCGGGGCAGGGCGTGCACTTCCGCATTCGTCTGCCGTTCACCGTGTCGGTCAACCGCGCGCTGATGGTGCAATGCGGCGAGGATCAATACGCGATTCCGCTGAACACCATCGAAGGCATCGTCCGCGTGTTGCCGAATGATCTGGAAGGGCACTACCGCAACGATCCGCCGAGCTATCACTACGCCGGTCAGCGCTACGAGTTGTGCTATCTGGGCGAGCTGCTGAAAACCGCGCCACGGCCCAAACTGCTCGGCCAGAGCCTGCCGTTGCCGGTGTTGCTGGTGCAGTGCAATGACCGGCACATCGCGGTGCAGGTCGATGCGATGGCTGGCACCCGCGAGATCGTGGTCAAGAGCCTCGGCCCGCAGTTCGCGGCAGTGCAGGGCGTGTCCGGGGCGACGATTCTCGGCGATGGCCGGGTGGTGCTGATTCTTGATTTGCTCGCACCGATCCGCGCGATGCAGGCGCGGGTTGCACAGCGTCCGGCGCAGGCGGAAATCGACAGCGAACCGCAGAAGCCGTTGCTGGTACTGGTGGTCGACGACTCGGTGACCGTGCGCAAGGTCACCAGCCGTTTGCTCGAACGCCACGGCATGAATGTACTGACCGCCAAGGACGGTGTCGACGCCATGTTGCTGCTCGAAGAACACATGCCCGACATGATGCTGCTCGACATCGAAATGCCGCGCATGGACGGCTTCGAAGTCGCCACCCAGGTGCGCAACGACGAACGTCTGCAACACCTGCCGATCATCATGATCACCTCGCGCACCGGGCAGAAACACCGCGACCGCGCGATGGCCATCGGCGTCAACGACTACCTCGGCAAGCCGTATCAGGAATCGGTGCTGCTCGAAAGCATTGCCCACTGGAGCAAGAAACATGCATGAGCGTCGCCACAACGCGCGCACCAGCCAACTCACCGGCCTGCTGCTGCCGCTGGCCGACCGCAACCTGATCCTGCCCAACGTCGCCGTCGCCGAACTGATCGACTACCAGGCCAGCGCCTTCGATCTCGACACCCCGCCGTGGTATCTGGGGCGGGTGAGCTGGCGTGAACGGCAGATTCCGCTGCTGAGTTTCGAGTCGGCCTGCGGGCAGAAAATCGTCATCGGCGAACGCGCGCGGATCGTCATCCTCAACGCCCTTGGCGGCTTGCCACAGCTGAAATTCATTGCGCTGCTGGTGCAGGGGATCCCGCGTTCGTACAAGCTCGACAGTCAGTTGAGTTATGTCGATGTGCCGTTGTGTGCGCTGGAACAGGCGGCGGTGCAGGTCGGGGAACAGGTAGCGAAGGTGCCGGATTTGTTGGGGCTGGAGCAGTTGTTGGTGGCGGCTGGGCTGGTTCACTGATCCAGAGTTTGTGGTGATCTTGCTGGCCTCTTCGCGAGCAAGCTCGCTCCCACATTGGAACTTCAGTGAACACAGATTTTGGACACGACACAGATCCCCTGTGGGAGCGAGCTTGCTCGCGAAGGCGCCAGTCGCTTCACTCTGATCCGACAGACAAGCCCTCAATTTCTACAGCGCAATAAACACCATTCAGCACAGCTGTTTAAAGACACTCAGTGTTACGCCTAATCCGCCTACAAATCCTTGCGCCACTGCCTACGCATGCACCAGAATCCGCCGGCTTGTGCGCCTTGGGCATGCTGCGTAACTTGATCCCGTCACTGATTCCCAGTGATCGGGTTTAGCAGCTCGTGGTTAATCTAAGGGTGCACATACATCATCGTCAGGCTCAGTGCCTGCATTCGATGGCGGCTGTGCGCAGGGCGCTTCGGCGCGCCGGCTTCCTTAGGTTCCCCGGTCTGCTAACCTGCGTTCAGCTGCCACCCCTTCTTTTAGCAGAGAAGCGGTTCCAGCTTTATTTCGGAACCTGAAAGTGATTAAACCAACACTAAGTCCGCCGCCAACAGACACGGCCTCCCCCTACGAAACCCCCGAATCGAAGAAATTCCACGAAGCCGCCGAACGCGCCCTCGATCATTACCTCGGCCCGCCAAAACCCGACCTCATGGCCACGCCCTACACCCCCAACACGCTGTACATGGCCAACCCCGATGCCGACAGCGAATCCCTACTGGCCGACGCCAGTGAATCGTTAGGCTCGGCCACGGTCATGCTCAACAACCATGCGGCGCTGGTGCAAGGCACGCACCGCAAGACGCTGCAGGGCATTGCTCAGGTGGTGATGGTGGCGGAGATGGCGGTGAATCGGGTGTTGGATAAGTTGGTGCCGACGGAGTAGCGAAAAAGCTGACCCTCACCCCAGCCCTTTCCGGAGGGAGAGGGGGCCGACCGCAGGATGCTCACAATTTTCGCCAACCGGAAAGTACCGCTGTGAATCCATAATCGACTCGGTGGGGCAGGTCGATGTATGGCGCCAGACACCTCGGTCAGTCCCCTCTCCCTCCGGGAGAGGGCTAGGGTGAGGGCGCTCTCGATCGTTACCCTGAGCGTAATGATTCACCACCGCGCTTGATTGATGCGCCCCGCTCACACGCCTACCTTGGCTCCACGACAGCGAACCCCGTGGAGTGAGCATGACAACAACAATTTCCCCCGACTCGCGCTGGACGCGGCGGCGTGACGAGAAGCAGCGGCGTCTCGACAAGGTGCGCGGGCTGGCCGACGGTGTGGTGTTGCCCAGTGACAGGATCGTCGCGGCGCTCGAAGCGCTGATCCATCCCGGCGACCGGGTGGTGCTGGAGGGCAATAACCAGAAGCAGGCGGATTTCCTTTCCCGTTCGCTGGCCAAGGCTGACCCGGCCAAGCTGCATGATTTGCACATGATCATGCCCAGCGTTGGTCGCTCCGAGCACCTTGATCTGTTCGAGCGCGGCATCGCCCGCAAGCTCGATTTCTCCTTCGCCGGCACCCAGAGCCTGCGCATCAGCCAGTTGCTTGAAGACGGCTTGCTGGAAATCGGCGCGATCCACACTTACATCGAACTCTACGCGCGGCTGGTGGTGGACCTGATCCCCAACGTCGTGCTCTCGGCCGGGTTCATGGCCGACCGCGCCGGCAACATCTACACCGGCCCCAGCACCGAAGACACCCCGGCACTGATCGAACCGGCCGCGTTCAGCGACGGCATCGTCATCGTCCAGGTCAACCAGTTGGTCGATGACGTCAGCGAACTGCCTCGCGTCGATATCCCGGCCTCGTGGGTGGATTTCGTGGTGGTGGCCGACAAGCCGTTCTATATCGAACCGCTGTTCACCCGCGACCCACGCCACATCAAACCAGTGCACGTGTTGATGGCGATGATGGCGATTCGCGGGATCTACGAAAAACACAACGTGCAGTCGCTCAACCACGGCATCGGTTTCAACACCGCCGCGATCGAATTGATCCTGCCGACCTACGGCGAATCCCTCGGCCTCAAAGGCAAGATCTGCCGCAACTGGACGCTCAACCCGCACCCGACGCTGATCCCGGCGATCGAAAGCGGCTGGGTCGAGAGCGTGCATTGCTTCGGCACCGAACTTGGCATGGAGAACTACATCGCCGCACGCCCGGACGTGTTCTTCACCGGTCGCGACGGCTCGCTGCGTTCCAATCGGATGTTCTGCCAACTCGCCGGGCAGTACGCGATGGATCTGTTTATCGGCGCGACGTTGCAGGTCGATGGCGACGGCCATTCCTCGACCGTGACCCGTGGTCGCCTCGCCGGTTTCGGCGGTGCGCCGAACATGGGCCACGACCCGCGTGGTCGCCGTCACGGCACCCCGGCGTGGCTCGACATGCGCCACGACGACGCGCCGCAACCGATGCTCGAACGCGGCAAGAAACTTGTGGTGCAAATGGTCGAGACCTTCCAGGAGGGTGGCAAACCGACCTTCGTTGAAACCCTCGACGCGGTGGAAGTGGCGAAGAAAAGCGGTATGCCGCTGGCGCCGATCATGATCTACGGCGACGACGTCACCCACCTGCTCACCGAGGAGGGCATCGCCTACCTGTATAAGGCCCGTTCGCTGGAAGAACGCCAGGCGATGATCGCTGCGGTTGCGGGCGTGACCGCCATCGGCTTGCGGCATAACCCGAAAGACACCGAACGCATGCGCCGCGAAGGTCTGATCGCCTTGCCCGAAGACCTCGGCATCCGTCGCACCGACGCCACCCGCGAACTGCTGGCGGCGAAAAGCGTGGCCGATCTGGTCGAGTGGTCCGGCGGCCTCTACAACCCGCCCGCCAAGTTCAGGAGCTGGTAATGCACGCACTCAATCTGCAAGCGAAACCCCTGAGCCTGAGCGAACGCCTGGCCGATCTGGCGGTGGATGCGCTGATCGACGAAGCCGATCTGTCGCCGAAACCTGCGTTGGTCGACCGACGTGGCAATGGCGCGCACAGCGATCTGCACTTGGGCCTGATGCACGCTTCGGCGTTGTCGTTATGGCCGGCGTTCAAGGAAATGGCTGAAGCCGCAGTTGAAATCGGCGCAGTCGATTCAACGTTGCGCGAAGCGATTGGTCGGATCGGCCGTGAAGGCGAGCAAGCCATGCTCACGACCACCAACGGCGTGAACACCCATCGCGGTGCCATTTGGGCGCTGGGATTATTGGTGACGGCGGCTGCACTGGAACCGCAATCCTCCAGCGCCAATGCCGTGACCCTGCGCGCTGCGCGTCTGGCGTTGCTGGATGACCGTCACGCGCCGAAGCCATTGAGCCACGGCGCGCAAGTCGCCCTGCGCTACGGCGCACGCGGTGCCCGCGAAGAAGCGCAACTCGGCTTTCCGTCCGTGCTGCAACGCGGCTTGCCGCAGCTCAAGCGCAGCCGCGCCAACGGCCACGGCGAACAGAACGCCCGGCTCGATGCGCTGCTGGCGATCATGACCGAACTGGCCGACACCTGCGTGCTCTACCGCGCCGGTGAACAGGGCCTGCACGCTATGCAGCAAGGTGCGCAAGCGGTGCTCGACGCTGGCGGCAGCGCCAGCCTCACCGGGCGTCGGCGCCTGCACGAACTGGATCAACAACTCATCGCATTGAATGCCTCGCCCGGTGGCGCCGCCGACTTGCTCGCCGCCACGCTGTTGCTCGATCGTATCGAGCGCGACGGCATCCTTCAGGGAGCGTTTTGATGGAAACCTTATCCTTTGAATTCCCCGCCGGGCAGCCGCCACGCGGGCGGGCGCTGGTCGGTTGTGTCGGCTCGGGCGATCTGGAAGTGCTGATCGAGCCGGGGCTGGCCGGCAAGTTGACGATCAATGTGCAGACCTCGGTCAACGGTGCGCAGCAGCGCTGGCAGCATCTGTTTGCGCGGATGTTCGACGGCACCACGCCACCGGCGATGGCCATCGATATTCACGATTTCGGCGCCACGCCGGGGGTGGTGCGTCTGCGCCTGGAACAAGGTTTCGAGGAGATCGGCCATGACTGACAGCGCAGCGCTGTTGCACAAGCACAGCTTCGTCGAACTCGGTGCACGGCAACGGGCGAAAGCCTTGCTCGATGCCGGGTCCTTCCGCGAATTGCTCGACCCGTTTCAACGGGTCATGTCGCCATGGCTTGAACGCCAGGGCGTGGTGCCGCAAGCCGATGATGGTGTAGTGATCGCCAAGGGCAGCCTCGACGGTTTGCCGGTGGTGATCGCCGCCATCGAAGGCGCGTTTCAGGGCGGCAGCCTCGGCGAAGTCGGCGGGGCGAAGATCGCCGGCGCGCTGGAACTGGCCGCCGAAGACAATCGCAAGGGCATCCCGACCCGTGCCGTGCTGCTGCTGGAAACCGGTGGCGTGCGTTTGCAGGAAGCCAACCTCGGGCTGGCGGCGATCGCCGATATTCACGCGGCGATTGTCGATTTGCAGCAGTACCAACCGGTGGTCGGTGTGGTCGCGGGCAGCGTCGGCTGTTTCGGCGGCATGTCGATTGCCGCCGCGCTGTGCAGCTATTTGCTGGTGACTCAGGAAGCACGCCTCGGCCTCAACGGCCCGCAAGTGATCGAGCAGGAAGCCGGGATCGAAGAATACGATTCCCGCGACCGGCCCTTCATCTGGAGCCTGACCGGTGGCGAGCAACGTTTTGCCAGTGGTCTGGTGGATCGTTATGTCGCCGATGATGTGGCGCAGATCCGTCAGCAGGTCGGTGAATTGCTGCAGCAGGGTTTGCCCGCTAAGCCGCGCAGTCAGCGCGCCGATTGGTTTCTGCAATGCCTGAACCGTTTGGACACCGCCAAGCAAATCGAACCGTCGGTGGTTCGCGATCTGTATCAAGGAGAGCGCTCATGAGTGGTTATTCCGTGCGCGGTTTGAACTGGTTCAACGCCCTGAGCGCTGGTGCGAAAGCGGTCGAAGGTTTGCCGCCATCGTTGAAGGTCGCCGACGGCGAACTTGGGCGGTTTATCGCGGTGGTCGCTGACCCGGACAACCGTTTCCCACGGGCTCGCAACGGTGAAGTCGGCTTGCTCGAAGGCTGGGGTCTGGCCAAGGCTGTGGATGACGTGATCACGGCAGATCGCGACAAAGCGCAGAAGCGCCCGATCATCGCCATCGTCGATGTCCCGAGCCAGGCTTACGGTCGTCGCGAAGAAGCCCTCGGCATTCATCAGGCCCTGGCCGGTGCGGCGGACAGTTATGCCCGCGCCCGTTTGGCCGGGCATCCGGTGATTGCGCTGCTGGTGGGCAAGGCCATGTCCGGGGCGTTTCTGGCTCACGGTTATCAGGCCAACCGTTTGATTGCCCTGCGCGATCCGGGGGTGATGGTGCATGCGATGGGCAAGGCCTCGGCGGCGCGGGTGACCTTGCGCAGTGTCGAGGAACTGGAAGCGCTGGCCGCCAGCGTGCCGCCGATGGCCTATGACATCGACAGCTACGCCAGCCTCGGTTTGCTCTGGGAAACCCTCTCGGTGCAGCAGATCGAGCAGCCGACGGCGGAGGATCTGGCGCGGGTGACCGAGTGCCTGAAACAGGCCATCGGCGATATCGCCAGCACTGACTTGAGCAATCGTCTCGGCGCAAAAAATCGCCAAGCCTCCAGCCGCGTGCGCGAACTGTTGAGGGCGCAGTGGTGAACATGCCACTGGCCCACGACCTGCTGTGGGGCATGACCCCAGCGCAGTTACCGGCGGATGCGCCGCAGTGGGCAATCGAGTCGCTGGCTGCCGGGCAACCGGTGGTGGTTCGGCGCGCGGTGGGCGCGGAAGGTTGGGTCGCGGTGGGCATTCGCGGTGCGTTGCGTGAGCAGCGGCTGGCGGCGTTTATGGCGCTCGATTCGATTGCCTGTCGGGTCAGCCCCGAAGCGCTTAGTCATGTCGATTGCGAGCGCGATCTGCCAGTGATGCAGGCCCTCAAACAACTGCGGCCAATGCTCGATGACTGCGGCTGGGTCTGGGGTGTCAGCGGCAGTGTCGGGTTTGAGTTGGCCAGTGGTTTTACCGCGATGCACGCGGCCAGTGACCTCGATCTGATTCTGCGGACACCGCAACTGATCACGCGTAATCAGGCACGCAAACTGGTCGCGGTTTTTGATCAAGCCGTGTGCCGGGTCGACATGCAATTGCAGACGCCGTTCGGTGCAGTCGCGTTGCGCGAATGGGCCAGTGGGTCTGCACGGGTGCTGCTGAAAAACACCCATCAAGCCTGTCTGGTCACTGATCCGTGGAACCCGCAGGAGCAGGCAGCGTGAGCAGCCTGTTGGTGTTCCCCGGCCAGGGTGCGCAACAACCGGGCATGCTCCAGCGTTTGCCTCGGGAAGCGTTGATCGAGGCCAGCGACGTGCTCGGTGAAGACGTCGCGCTGCTCGATTCTGCCGATGCGTTGCGCAGCACCCGGGCGGTTCAGCTGTGCCTGTTGATCGCCGGGGTCGCTGCTTCACGACAATTGCTGCAGGACGGACTCACGGCGGATTACGTCGCCGGCCTGTCCATCGGTGCGTACCCGGCAGCGGTGGTCGCCGGGGCGCTGAGCTTCAGCGATGCGTTGCATCTGGTCAGCCTGCGCGGTGAGTTGATGCAGCAGGCTTATCCACAGGGCTATGGCATGACCGCAATCATCGGCCTGCAATTATCCACCGTCGAAACGCTGCTGGCGCAGGTGCACAGCGCGCAGTCGCCGGTGTACCTGGCCAACATCAACGCCGATAACCAGGTGGTGATTGCTGGCAGCGACGCGGCGATGCAAGCGGTGGCCGAACTGGCGCGCAGTCGTGGCGCCGGTCTGGCCAAACGCCTGGCGGTGAGCGTGCCGTCACACTGTCCGTTGCTGGAAGCGCCGGCGCAAACCCTCGCCGAAGCCTTCGCCAAGGTTGCACTGAACACCCCGAAAATCGCTTACCTGAGTGGCAGCCGCGCGCGTCCGCTGATCAAGCCTGATGCCTTGCGCGACGACCTCGCCTTCAACATGTGCCGCGTGGTGGACTGGCGCGGCACCGTGCAAAGCGCTTACGAGCGCGGCGTGCGGCTACAGATTGAACTGCCGCCCGGTGCGGTGCTGACCGGGCTGGCGCGCCGGGTGTTTGAATCGGGCACGGTCACTGCCTTCGACAGTGCGCGTCTGGACACCTTGCAGGCGCTGTTGCGAGAGGAGGGTGGCCGCCGACCATAAACCGCCGCGACTCAGGCTTCGAACAACAAAAACAACATTCGACGATGCACTTTGAGGACTACAACAATGATTATTTACGGTGTGGCGCTGCTGGCGATCTGTACGCTGGCAGGGGTGATCATGGGTGACATGCTCGGCGTGTTGCTGGGCGTCAAATCCAACGTCGGCGGGGTCGGCATCGCCATGATCCTGCTGATCTGCGCGCGGTTGTGGATGCAGAAACGCGGCGGCATGACCAAGGATTGCGAAATGGGCGTCGGCTTCTGGGGCGCGATGTACATTCCGGTGGTGGTGGCGATGGCCGCGCAACAGAACGTCGTCACCGCCCTGCACGGCGGCCCGGTGGCGGTGCTCGCGGCGATCGGTTCGGTAGTGGTCTGTGGCTGCACGATTGCCTTGATCAGCCGCACCCACAAGGGCGAACCGTTGCCCGACGAACCGGTGGAAGTCACGCCGGTCGGCACCCCGGTAGGAGGTCGCTGACATGTGGGCACTCATTGAAAACGGTCTGGAACACAACGGTCTGGTCACTGCCTTCGCCTTCGTCGGCGTGATCATGTGGGTCTCGGTGATTCTCTCGAAACGCCTGACCTTCGGGCGCATTCACGGCTCGGCGATTGCCATCGTCATCGGTCTGGTGCTGGCCTGGGTCGGCGGCACCCTGACTGGCGGCCAGAAAGGCCTGGCGGATCTGACGCTGTTTTCCGGCATCGGCCTGATGGGCGGGGCGATGCTGCGTGATTTCGCAATTGTCGCCACGGCGTTCGAAGTGCAGGCGACCGAGGCGAAGAAGGCCGGGTTGATCGGCGTGATTGCGCTGCTGCTCGGTACGATCCTGCCGTTCATTGTCGGCGCGTGCATGGCCTGGGCCTTCGGGTATCGCGATGCGGTGAGCATGACCACTATCGGCGCGGGCGCGGTGACCTACATCGTCGGCCCGGTGACCGGCGCGGCGATTGGCGCGACCTCGGATGTGATGGCGCTGTCGATTGCCACCGGATTGATCAAGGCGATTCTGGTGATGGTCGGCACGCCGGTCGCAGCGCGCTGGATGGGCCTGGATAACCCACGTTCGGCGATGGTGTTCGGCGGCTTGGCCGGTACGGTGAGCGGGGTGACCGCGGGGCTGGCGGCGACGGATCGGCGGTTGGTGCCTTATGGGGCTTTGACCGCTACGTTCCACACCGGGCTTGGCTGTTTGCTGGGACCATCGCTGTTGTTCTTCATTGTTCGCGGTATTGTTGGCTAGATACGGAATTTGAGTTGTCTGGGCTGACGCTTTCGCGAGCAAGCCCGCTCCCACATTTGGAATGCGTTCCCCTGTGGGAGCGGGCTTGCTCGCGAAGGGCGCGACTCGGTCTCAAGTCTGGCGATTGGCATACATCCGACACTCCGCCAGCAACGCCAGCAGATTCGGATCGCGCTCCTTGGCCTTCAAGAACACCACGCCAATGTGCTGCTGCAAGCGGTACTTCTCCTGCAACGCAATCAGCTTCACCCGATTCTCGTACACCGCCGCAATCCGCCCCGGCAGCAACGCATAACCCACCCCCGAGCTGACCATGCTCAGCAGGGTGAAGATGTCGTTGACCTGCATCGCCACCTTCGGCTCGAACCCCGCCTGCTTGAACACCCGGATGCCGTCCTGATGGGTGGCGAAGCCCTGGGTCAGGGTGATGAAGGTTTCGTCGCGCACTTCCGCCAGATCGACCTCCTGACGCTGGGCGAATCTTGAATCTGCTGGCGTGGCGAGGAAAATGTCGTCGGAGAACAGCGGGATCTGCTCGCAGTCCGGATCGCTGACCGTGTCGTCCAGCGACACCAGAATCGCGTCGACTTCCATGTTCTTCAGCTTGTACAGCAGGTCGATGTTCGAGCCGAGGATCAGATCGATGTTGAGTTCGCTGCGACGGATCTTCAGGCCCATGATCAGTTGCGGTACGGTTTTCACCGTCAGCGAATACAGCGAGCCGAGCTTGAAGCGTTCAGCGGAGAATCCGGCAGCCTCGCGGGTCAGGCGCACGCTTTCGACCACGTCCTGGATCAGCTTCTGCGCGCGCTCTTCGAGCACGTAGGCGCTTTCCAGTGGCGTCAGGTTGCGGCCTTCGTGCTTGAACAGCGGGCAGCGCAGGGCGCTTTCCAGCGAATGGATCGCCCGGTGCACGCTGACATTGCTGGTCTGCAACTCGGCAGCGGCACGCGCCAGGTTGCCGGTGCGCATGAAGGCGAGGAACACCTCGAGTTTTTTCAGGGTCAATTCTTCGTCGATCAGCATGGCGCGGACTCTTTTTGGTATCGACCGATTGTGCCCAATTACCGTGGCGTGCTCAGGTCCGCGTTGAACAGAAACATTGCGCTTTTACGCTCAAGGCCCGAGCCTTGCGCGCTGCGGTGACGAATAACGAGGTGAGTGACACATGTATCACGGAGAAAAACTCAACGCCTGGACGCACTTGGTCGGGGCAGTGGCCGCATTTATCGGCGGCGTGTGGATGCTGGTGATTGCCAGCCTCGACGGCAGTCCGTGGAAAATTGTCAGCGTGGCGATCTACGCCTTTACCTTGCTGGTGCTCTACAGCGCCTCGACCGTGTACCACAGCGTGCGCGGGCGCAAGAAAGCGATCATGAAAAAGGTCGATCACTTTTCGATTTACCTGCTGATCGCCGGCAGCTACACGCCGTTCTGTCTGGTGACGCTGCGTGGGCCGTGGGGCTGGACCTTGTTCGGGATTGTCTGGGGGCTGGCGCTGATCGGCATTTTGCAGGAGATCAAGCCACGCTCCGAGGCGCGGATCCTGTCGATCGTGATCTATGCGGTGATGGGCTGGATTGTGCTGGTGGCGGTCAAGCCGTTGATTGCTGCTTTGGGCACGGCAGGCTTTGCCTGGCTGGCGTCGGGCGGGGTGTTGTACACCGTGGGGATCATCTTTTTTGCCCTCGATCACCGGTTGCGCCATGCCCATGGGATCTGGCATCTGTTCGTGATCGCCGGGAGTCTGCTGCACTTTGTGGCGATTCTGTTTTATGTCCTGTAGACCGGGTCGCTGCCAATCGCTGGCAAGCCAGCTCCCACAGGGTTTGGGGGTGCTCACAAATGTTGTGGCCAACAAAGCACCTGTGGGAGCTGGCTTGCCAGCGATGGCGTCCTAGAAATCACCCCACAACTGTTGAGCTACCGCCAGTGCAACCACCGGCGCGGTCTCGGTACGCAACACGCGCGGCCCAAGGCGTGCCGCGTGGAAGCCGTTGCCCTTGGCCTGCTCAACCTCGGCATCCGACAAACCACCCTCCGGCCCGATCAGGAACGCCAGTGTCGCCGGTTTGGCATGGCTCACCAGCGGCTCGGCCACCGGGTGCAGCACCAGTTTCAATTCGGCCTGAGTCTGTTTCAGCCAATCGGCCAGCAGCAGCGGCGGGTGAATCACCGGCACCCGCGAACGACCGCATTGTTCGCAGGCGCTGATCGCCACCTGACGCCAGTGCAGCAGGCGCTTGTCGGCGCGTTCGTCCTTGAGCCGCACTTCGCAGCGGTCGCTGAAGATCGGGGTGATTTCGCTCACGCCCAACTCGGTGGCTTTCTGGATCGCCCAGTCCATCCGCTCGCCCCGGGACAGGCCCTGACCGAGGTGGATCTGCAACGGCGATTCGATCTGGCCGGGCAGTTGCTCGTCGATCTGCACGACGACGCGTTTCTTGCCGACTTCCACCAGCGAGCCGCGAAGCTCATGGCCGGAACCGTCGAACAACTGCACCGCATCGCCCTCGGCCATGCGCAGCACGCGGCTGATGTAATGCGCCTGAGCCTCCGGCAATTCGTGTTCGCCGGTGCTCAGGGGGGCGTCGATAAAGAAGCGGGACAGTCTCATTTCGGGTCTCTGGAAAGATGTGAATCAGTTGGAACGGTGTCGACTTCATTCGCGAGCAAGCCCGCTCCCACAGGGAAATGCATTCCAAATGTGGGAGCGGGCTTGCTCGCGAAAGCGGCAGCCCAGGCACCACAATCTTGAACAATTCAAATCAGCCCGGATCGCGGAACCCCGGGTGGAAATCCTTCGGCACGGCCACGCTGACGCTGTCACGGGTGGCGATGTCGATGCCTTCGCTGGCGACTTCGGCGAGGAAGTCGATCTGCTCCGGGGTGATCACGTACGGCGGCAGGAAATACACCACGCTGCCCAGCGGCCGCAGCAGCGCCCCGCGTTCCAGCGCATGCTGGAACACCTTCAGGCCGCGTCGCTCCTGCCAAGGGTAGGCCTCTTTCGTGGCTTTATCCTTGACCATCTCGATCGCCAGCACCATCCCGGTCTGGCGTACTTCCGAGACGTTCGGGTGATCGACCAGATGCGCAGTGGCCGAGGCCATGCGCCGGGCCAGGGCCTGGTTGTTCTCGATGACGTTGTCCTGCTCGAAGATATCCAGCGTTGCCAGCGCCGCCGCACAGGCCAGCGGGTTGCCGGTGTAGCTGTGCGAGTGGAGGAAGGCGCGCAGGGTCGGGTAGTCGTCGTAGAACGCGCTGTAGACCTCGTCGGTGGTCAGGCACGCCGCCAGCGGCAGGTAGCCGCCGGTCAGGGCCTTGGACAGGCAGAGGAAGTCCGGGCGAATGCCGGCCTGTTCACAGGCAAACATGGTGCCGGTACGGCCGAAACCGACGGCGATTTCGTCGAGGATCAGGTGCACGCCATAGCGGTCGCAGGCTTCGCGCAGCAGCTTGAGGTATACCGGGTGGTACATGCGCATGCCGCCGGCGCCCTGAATCAACGGCTCGACGATCACGGCCGCGACGCTGTCATGGTTTTCGGCCAGCGTCTGTTCCATCGCCGCAAACATGTTGCGTGAGTGTTCTTCCCAGCTCATGCCCTGCGGGCGCAGGTAGCAATCCGGGCTTGGCACCTTGATGGTGTTCATCAGCAGGGCTTTGTAGGTTTCGGTGAACAGCGGCACGTCGCCGACCGACATCGCCGCCATGGTTTCACCGTGGTAGCTGTTGGTCAGGGTGACGAAGCGTTTCTTGTTCGGCTGGCCGCGATTGAGCCAGTAGTGAAAGCTCATTTTCAGCGCGACTTCGATGCAGGATGAACCGTTATCGGCGTAGAACACCCGGTTCAGGCCTTCGGGCGTCATCTTCACCAGACGCTCGGACAGCTCGATCACCGGCTGGTGGCTGAAACCGGCGAGGATCACGTGTTCCAGCTGATCGACCTGATCCTTGATGCGCTGGTTGATCCGCGGGTTGGCGTGGCCGAACACGTTGACCCACCAGGAGCTGACGGCATCGAGGTAGCGCTTGCCTTCGAAGTCTTCGAGCCAGACGCCTTCACCGCGTTTGATCGGGATCAGCGGCAGCTGTTCGTGGTCTTTCATCTGGGTGCAGGGATGCCACAGCACCGCGAGGTCGCGTTGCATCCACTGGTTATTCAGGCCCATTTACAGTCTCCTCGAGGCGGCTCGCGTCAGGCGCGGGCAAACAATCGCGCAAGCCTATGCAATGCATCGCGCCGGGACAACCCATTGTGTGGATTGAACTACTTTGTATGGGCTGACAGAGGACGCAGATGGCGTTGTCATGCCTGCCAGAAAACACTCGAGAGCCAGCAACGAATCCCCTTTAATCTTTCCTTAACTCATGTGTTCAAGACTCTTGATCGCATTTCTCGATATTTCAAAGCAAAATTTTCCGCTTTAATTCGATAGATAACTCGCTAGTCTTGGTTCGCAGTTCTCACAGGATTTGGGCAATGCAGCTACGTAACTCTGCTTCTCGCTATGGTTGGGTCAGCATCTTCATGCACTGGGGCGTGGCGCTGGCGGTCTTCGGACTGTTCGCGTTGGGTCTGTGGATGGTGGGGCTGGATTACTACAGCAGCTGGCGCAAAGACGCGCCGGATCTGCACAAGAGCATCGGTCTGGTGTTGCTGGGCGTGATGGTGTTGCGGGTGCTATGGCGCTTTGTCAGCCCGCCGCCGCCAACGCTGCAGACCTACAGCCGCATGACCCGCATCGGCGCCAAATTCGGCCACGGGTTTCTGTACCTCGCGCTGTTCGCCGTGATGATTGCCGGTTACCTGATTTCCACCGCAGACGGTGTCGGGATCCCGGTGTTTGGCCTGTTTGAAGTTCCTGCACTGGTTTCCGGACTACCGGATCAGGCAGATACCGCTGGGGTGATTCATCTCTGGCTGGCATGGGCGCTGGTAATTTTTTCCGGTCTCCATGCGTTGGCAGCATTGAAGCACCACTTTATCGATCGTGATGCGACCCTGACGCGAATGCTCGGTCGCAAAGCCTGAAATTCAACCTCGACTCAAAGGAAAAGAAAGCATGTTGAAAAAGACTCTGGCCGCTCTGGCAATCGGTTCTGCCGTACTGTCCGCGAACGTGATGGCTGCTGATTACACTGTCGACAAGGAAGGCCAGCACGCTTTCGTCGACTTCAAGATCAGCCACCTGGGCTACAGCTACATCACCGGTACCTTCAAGGACATCGACGGCAAGTTCAGCTTTGACGCCGCCAAGCCTGAAGACAGCAAAATCGAATTCAACGTGAAAACCGCCAGCGTGTTCACCAACCACGCCGAGCGCGACAAGCACATCTCCAGCAAAGACTTCTTGGACGTGGGCAAATACGCTGACGCCAAGTTCGTCTCCACCAGCGTCAAATCCACCGGCAAGAACGCCGATGGCAAAGACACTGCCGACGTGACCGGCGACCTGACCCTGCACGGCGTGACCAAGCCAATCGTGGTCAAGGCTGTGTTCCTGGGCGAAGGCAAGGATCCATGGGGCGGCTACCGTGCCGGCTTTGAAGGCACCACCAGCATCAAGCGCTCTGATTTCGGCAAGATGATGGATCTGGGTCCACAGTCCGACAAGGTCGACCTGTACATCTCGTTCGAAGGTGTGAAAGCGAAGTAATTTTCGCCGCCATACAAAAACGCCCCCGGTCGTAAGGCCGGGGGCGTTTTTTATTGCCCGCCAGATCACTTGAGACCACCGCATATCCACTGTGGGAGCGAGCTTGCTCGCGAATGCGGTGTGTCATTCACCAGAGGTCTCGACTGATCCGACGCTTTCGCGAGCAAGCTCGCTCCCACAGGGGGATTGTGGTGATGCAGGGATTTGTGGGAGCAAAAAAAATGCCCCGGCTCTTGCGAGCCGGGGCATTTTTTATGGCAGCGATAACTCAGCGATTGCGGGTCAGCAGTGCTGGTTTCTCGCCGCGCGGACGGGTCGGCAGTTGATCGAGCTGCTCAGGCGTCGGGAAGCGGTCGGCTTTCGATTCCTTGTGCATGATCTTCGGCCCGGTGCTGCGCGGGTTCTGCACGGCCGGTTCGGCGCGTTGCTGATCGTCGCGAGCCGGGCGGCGGTTGCGCGAGGACTCGTCACGACGGCCCTGGCCGTCACGCGGAGCACCGTTGCGCGGGCCGTTGCGTTTGCCCGGTGGAGTGCCGGTGCTCGAACCGTTGCTGTTGCGCGGACCGTTCTGGCGACCTTGCGGCTGACCGCCACGAGGGGCGCCAGCGCCTGCACCTTGTGCCGGCGCACCCGGACGACGGCCACGGCCACCGGCAGGGGCGGCTTTCGGCACGTAATCCACGCGGTTACCGAAGTTATCGATATCGTCGTCGAGGAACTCGTCCGGTGCACGATCAGCCGCCGCACGTGGTGGCTGGCTCGGACGCTGTTCGCGGGCCGGGGTGCCTTCACGTGGTTTCTGCTGACGGGCAGGGCGCTCGCCGCGTTCGCCGGCGGGTTTTTCCTTGCCCTTGTCTTTGCCTTTGTCCTTGCGACCGCCGCCACCACCGCCGCCATTCGGACCGTCGCCACGCGGGCCACGGGCGTTGCGCGGGTTGCGCATGTCCGGACGCTCGCGCACTTCAGGCTTCTCGGCCTCGATGGTGCTGGCATCGAAGCCCATCAGGTCGCCGTCGGCGATTTTCTGCTTGGTCATGCGTTCGATGCTTTTCAGCAGTTTTTCTTCGTCCGGGGCCACCAGCGAGATCGCCTCGCCCGAACGACCGGCACGGCCAGTACGGCCGATACGGTGCACATAGTCTTCATCGACGTTCGGCAGTTCGAAGTTGACCACGTGTGGCAACTGGTCGATGTCCAGACCGCGCGCGGCGATGTCGGTAGCGACCAGGATGCGCACTTCACCGGCCTTGAAGTCGGCCAGGGCTTTGGTGCGGGCGTTCTGGCTCTTGTTACCGTGGATCGCCACAGCCGGCAGGCCGTGTTTGTCCAGGTACTCGGCCAGACGGTTGGCGCCGTGCTTGGTACGGGTGAACACCAGTACCTGTTCCCAGGCGCCGGCGGTGATCAGGTGCGCCAGCAGGGCACGCTTGTGGCTGGCCGGCAGACGGAACACGCGTTGTTCGATGCGCTCGACCGTGGTGTTCGGCGGCGTCACTTCGATACGTTCCGGGTTGTGCAGCAGCTTGCCGGCAAGATCGGTGATGTCTTTGGAGAACGTCGCCGAGAACAGCAGGTTCTGACGTTTGGCCGGCAGACGCGCGAGGACTTTCTTCACGTCGTGGACGAAGCCCATGTCGAGCATGCGGTCGGCTTCGTCGAGGACGAGGATTTCGACGTGAGACAGATCGACGCTGCCCTGGCCGGCGAGGTCGAGCAGACGCCCCGGGCAGGCGACGAGCACGTCAACACCACGGGACATGGCCTGGACCTGCGGGTTCATGCCGACGCCGCCGAAGATGCAGGCGCTGACGAATTTCAGGTCACGGGCGTAGATCTTGAAGCTCTCGTGAACCTGGGCCGCGAGTTCGCGGGTCGGGGTCAGGACCAGAACGCGCGGTTGGCGCGGGCCATGACGCTGGGATTTGTCCGGGTGACCATTAGGGAACAACCGCTCCAGGATCGGAAGGGCGAAACCGCCGGTTTTACCGGTACCTGTCTGTGCCGCAACCATCAGGTCGCGACCTTGCAACACGGCGGGAATGGCCCGCTGTTGCACCGGAGTAGGCTCGGTATAGCCCGCATCTTCGATGGCACGGACTAAAGCCTCGGAGAGACCGAGGGAAGCAAAGGACATGAGTAATCCTGTTTTAGTTAGGGCTTGGCCCAATGGGAGTCTTGCCTGGCGCGAATCACGTTTAAGAGGACGCAATCCCGTCCGGTCCTGCTGCGGTTCCGAAGGCACGTCAGGAGCGCTCGCGCGGGCTGAAAGCTGCGCTGTAGCGGGTCGAGAGGCCTGTTACGGTTCCGGGCGTCCGGGCGTGAGCCTGGCGGGAACGCCGGAGTATAACAGAGCAATCACTGCGCGCTGCTTTCCTGCTGCTCAACGGTTTTGCGGCTGGCCGAGGCGTTGCTCAGCGGAGCGGCGTCGACCGGGGCTGCGCCGTAGCGTGCGCTGAGCTCGGCGTAGGCCGGTTCACGCTTGAATCGTTTGAGTTCAGCGCCAAAGCGCTGCACCAGCAGATCCATCCCGGCATTGCGTCGAACGGCCAGATATTGGCTCTGGCGGCTGATGATCGTAGGATTTTCGCTGATCTGATCGCGGATATTCAACTGATCGAGCAAATGCTGACCGACGCGGCGATCGGTGATCAGCAAGTCTATGCGTCCGCGCAGCAGTTTGCCGAAGTTGGCCTCGTGGGTCGGTGCCGGCTCGCGGGTGAATAATGTCGATTCGCTGAAGTCCGGGCTGTACAGATAGCCCGGCGAAGTGCCGATGGTCAGGCCTTTGAGTTCTTCGAGCTTGCTGAAGGGGTGTGGCCGGTCATTGGCGTAGAACATCACGAACTCGACGTCCGACAGCGGTTCACTCGGATAGAGCAGGGTGGCGTCGCGCTCGTCACTATGAAAGATATCCAGCGCGCCGTCAGCCTGGCCGGTCTCGAGCATCGACAGGCAGCGTTTCCACGGCAGGAACTGCCATTCGACTTCGATTCCCAGACGCTTGAACACGATGGCGGTGGTTTCGTAGTCCAGCCCGAGGTTCTTGCCGTCCTCCTCATACACGTAAGGGGCCCACGGCTCGGTGACAATACGCAACTTCTCGCCCCGAGCGGCAAAGCTCAGGCAAGCAAAAACCAGCACCGTGAATAATTGCGCGATCAAAGGCATGGCTTGAGATTACGACGAGAAACGCGAAAGAGCCAGAAAGTGCCTGCACAAGCTCTAATTCGGGGATTCAAAAGCAAAAGATCGCAGCCTCGACACCCTTTTAGGAGCTGCCGAAGGCTGCGATCTTTTGACTTTGCTTTGATGCTTTTTAGCGCGGCAACTTCAGGTTATTCCAGATCGCCAGACTCGGTTCAGCCTGGTTCATGGAATAGAAGTGCAGCCCCGGCGCGCCACCCTGCAGCAGGCGTTCGCACATTTCGCTGACAACTTGCTCGCCGAAGCGCTGAATGCTTTGGCTGTCATCGCCGTAGGCTTCCAGTTGCTTGCGGATCCAGCGCGGAATTTCCGCACCGCAGGCATCGGAGAAACGCGCGAGTTTGCTGTAGTTGGTGATCGGCATGATCCCCGGTACCACCGGAATATCCACACCCAGTGCCTGCAAACGGTCGACGAAGTAGAAGTAGCTGTCGGCGTTGAAGAAGTACTGGGTGATCGCGCTGTCGGCGCCAGCGCGGGCCTTGCGCACGAAGTTGGCGAGATCGTCTTCGTAATTGCGCGCTTGCGGATGCATCTCCGGGTAAGCGGCAACTTCGATGTGGAAATGATCGCCGGTTTCTTCACGAATGAACTCAACCAGTTCATTGGCGTGACGCAGCTCGCCGCTGGTCATGCCCATGCCGGAGGGCAGGTCGCCGCGCAGGGCAACGATGCGCTTGATGCCGGCAGCCTTGTACTCGTTCAGCAGGCCGCGCAGGTCGTCCTTGCTGTCGCCGACGCAAGACAGGTGCGGTGCGGCCGGTACTTTGACTTCGCTTTCCAGCTGCAGAACGGTGTTGAGGGTGCGATCACGGGTCGAACCACCAGCGCCATAGGTGCAGGAGAAGAAATCGGGATTGTACGTTGCCAACTGACGGGCAACGTTGAGCAGCTTTTCATGCCCAGCATCGGTCTTGGTCGGGAAGAACTCGAAGCTGTAGCGACGGTCTTGGGACATGGGAAATACCCTTGGAAACACGAAGCCTGTGAGGCTTGCACCGCCCATGTGGGAGCGGGCTTGCTCGCGAAAGCGGCGGGTCAGGCAACATCAATGCTGAATGACAGACCGCTTTCGCGAGCAAGCCCGCTCCCACAGGGAGAGCAGGCCGCCGCGTCAATCAGTAGCGGTAAGCGTGCGGCTTGAACGGGCCTTCGACGGTCACGCCGATGTAGTCAGCCTGTTGCTTGGTCAGTTGAGTGACCACGCCGCCGAAGCCGCGCACCATTTCCAGGGCCACTTCTTCGTCGAGTTTCTTCGGCAGTACTTCAACGGTCAGACGCTCGGCTTTCTGCGCTGGCGACAGGTCGGCGTACTTCTGGCCGAACAGGAAGATCTGAGCCAGAACCTGGTTGGCGAACGAACCGTCCATGATGCGGCTCGGGTGACCGGTGGCGTTGCCCAGGTTCACCAGACGGCCTTCGGCCAGCAGGATCAGGTAGTCGTCGTTCTGTGCGTCGAAAGCGCCCGGGCCGGTACGGTGGATCTTGTGGACCTGTGGCTTCACTTCTTCCCACGCCCAGTTCTTGCGCATGAAAGCGGTGTCGATTTCGTTGTCGAAGTGACCGATGTTGCAGACAACAGCGCGCTTCTTCAGGGCTTTGAGCATGTTCGCGTCGCAAACATTGACGTTACCGGTGGTGGTCACGATCAGGTCGATCTTGCCCAGCAGCGCTTTGTCGATGCTCGCTTCGGTGCCGTCGTTGATACCGTCGATGAACGGCGAAACCAGTTCGAAACCGTCCATGCAGGCCTGCATGGCGCAGATCGGGTCAACTTCGGAAACCTTGACGATCATGCCTTCCTGACGCAGGGACTGAGCAGAGCCCTTGCCCACGTCACCGTAACCGATGACCAGCGCTTGCTTGCCGGACAGCAGGTGGTCGGTACCGCGCTTGATCGCATCGTTCAGGCTGTGACGGCAGCCGTACTTGTTGTCGTTCTTGGACTTGGTCACCGAGTCGTTGACGTTGATCGCCGGGATCTTCAGCTCGCCCTTGGCCAGCATGTCCAGCAGGCGGTGAACGCCGGTGGTGGTTTCTTCGGTCACGCCGTGAACACGGTCCAGCACCTGTGGGTACTTGTCGTGCAGCAGCTGAGTCAGGTCGCCGCCGTCGTCGAGGATCATGTTGGCGTCCCATGGCTGGCCATCCTTCAGGATGGTCTGCTCCAGGCACCATTCGTATTCTTCTTCAGTCTCGCCTTTCCAGGCGAAAACCGGGATGCCGGCGGCAGCGATGGACGCAGCGGCCTGATCCTGAGTCGAGAAAATGTTGCAGGACGACCAGCGTACTTCGGCACCCAGGGCAACCAGGGTTTCGATCAGCACGGCAGTCTGAATGGTCATGTGGATGCAGCCGAGGATTTTCGCGCCCTTGAGCGGCTGCTCGGAAGCGTACTTGCGGCGCAGACCCATCAGGGCCGGCATTTCCGATTCGGCGATGATGGTTTCGCGACGGCCCCAGGCGGCCAGGGACATATCGGCAACTTTGTAATCGTTAAAATCTGCAGGCGTGATAACAGCGCTCATGAAGAGCCTCCATTCGTAATGTATGCGAATGGGCGCCGTTGTGCGTTTAGTGTCCGGCCGTGGCCAGTCAACGCCCCATCCGAGCCTGACAGGTTGATCCTGCTGCAGCGCCCCTCGGACAGGTGGCGGGAAAACGGTAGCAAGTGAAGGTTACCGTTTTGAAACGGGGGCGATTATAGCCGTCTAGACTGATCTTCCAAAGGGTTTCTGTCGGCCAAATGAAGATCGCTAATAGCGACCATAGTAGAAGGCTCATGGAGCCTGACCGTCCGGTCTGCCAAGATGGCGCCATCTTTCGGCAAACGCTCAGGAGTGAACATGAATTTCCACACCCGCAAATGGGTAAAACCCGAAGACCTCAACCCCAACGGCACCCTGTTCGGTGGCAGCCTGCTGCGCTGGATCGACGAAGAAGCGGCGATTTACGCCATCGTCCAGTTGGGCAATCAGCGCGTAGTGACCAAGTACATTTCCGAGATCAACTTCGTCAGCGCCTCGCGCCAGGGCGACATCATCGAGCTGGGCATCACCGCCACCGAGTTCGGCCGCACCTCGATCACCCTGACCTGCGAAGTGCGTAACAAGATCACCCGCAAGAGCATCCTCACGGTCGAGAAGATGGTGTTCGTCAACCTTGGCGAAGATGGTTTGCCAGCCCCGCACGGACGGACCGAGATCAAGTACGTCAAAGACCAGTTCAAGGAAGATGAATTGGTCAGCAACTAACATCGGCGGCGCCCCCTTCGCGAGCAAGCCCGCTCCCACATGGATTGCGTTGTACCTGTGGGAGCGGGCTTGCTCGCGAATGCGGTTGTGCAGTCAGCGAAGAATCATCTGGCCACTGAACAGCCATGAACCGCCGGGGTCGTAGGTAAACACCACCCCCCACGGTTCCCACGCCATGACCACGCCCACCGACGGCAAGACCCCCAACCTCTCGACCGATGAACAACACGAAGTCGAGAAAAACCAGCCGCCCCGCGCGGCGGTTCTGCATGAAATCATCCGCACTCAAGGCGATCAGGAACTGGAGCGCAGCATTGCCGCGCTGTGGTGGTCGGCGCTCGCCGCCGGGCTGACCATGGGCCTGTCGCTGATGGGCATGGGCCTGCTCAATTCGCGCCTGCCCGAGGGCGAGGAATTCAAGGTGATCGCCAGTTTCGGCTACTGCGCCGGTTTCCTCGCGGTGATCCTCGCGCGCCAGCAACTGTTCACCGAAAACACCCTGACCGCCGTCCTCCCGGTGATGAGCAAACCGACCCTGGCCAATTTCGGCCGGTTGATCCGCCTGTGGGGCGTGGTCCTGTTCGGCAATTTGTGCGGGACGATTCTGGTGGCGTACGTGATGCTCGAGCTGCCGATCTTCGACGCCAAGACCGATCACGCCTTCCTTGAAATCGGCCGCAAGGTCATGGAGAACCACGCCAGTCAGATGTTCGCCAAGGGCATCGTTTCCGGCTGGATGATCGCCACCATGGTCTGGATGATCCCGTCCATGGAGAGCGCGAAGATGTGGATCATCATCCTCATCACCTACCTGATGGCGCTGGGCGACTTCACCCACATCGTGGTCGGTTCGGCGGAAGTGTCGTATCTGGTGTTTGCCGGCGAGCTGCCGTGGAGTGATTTCTGGATGGTGTTTGCCGGGCCGACGCTGGCGGGCAACATCATCGGCGGCAGTTTCATCTTCGCCCTGATCAGCCATGCGCAGATCCGCAGCGAGAGCGGCGCGCCGAAAGAAACAGGCAAAGGGTCTGCGGATCAGGCCGAGAAGCCCGATCCGCAGCAGATCAGAAAATGATCAGTGGTGCGCGGGCTCGGCCGCTGTGGCCGGCTCGTCACGGGTGGCGTGCTTGACCAGTTTGCCGATGGTCAGACCCTGCAACAGGATCGACGACAGCACCACGATGTAGGTGATGCTCAGCAGCAGATCGCGCTCCGGGCCCAGCGGCAGGGCCAAAGCCAGTGCCACCGAAACGCCGCCGCGCAAACCGCCCCAGGTCAGGATGCGGATGGTGCCACGCGGCACCGTGCGCCAACGGCGTAGCAGAACGATGGCCGGGGCCACGGTGAGCAGGCGCGAAAGCAGGATCGCCAGCGCCAGCAAACTGGCCGCCGCCACGTGCGCCCAGTTGAACGGCAGCAGCAACAGCTCCATGCCGATCAGCGCGAACAGCAGGGCGTTGAGCATGTCATCGAGCAGCTCCCAGAAGCCGTCGAGGTACTTGCGCGTCATGTCGTTCATCGCCAGGTTGCGTCCCAGGTTACCGATGATCAGACCGGCGACCACCATCGCAATCGGCGCCGAGACGTGCAGTTCGGTGGCCATCGCCGAACCGCCGATCACCAGCGCGAGGGTCAGCATCACGGTGATCTGATGCTGCTGGACGCTCTTGATCATCCGGTACACCCCATAACCGATCAGCCCGCCGAACAGCACGCCGCCAATGGCTTCGTGAACGAACAGCATGGCGGTGGCGCTGATCGTCGGCGTTTCACCCAATTGGGCGATACCCAGCAGCACGGTGAACACCACCACCGCTGTGCCGTCGTTGAACAGCGACTCGCCGACGATGGTGGTTTTCAGCGGCTTCGAAGCGTTGGCGGTGCGCAGGACGCCGAGCACCGCAATCGGGTCGGTCGGCGAAATCAGCGCGCCGAACAACAGGCAGTAGAGGAAGCTCACGTGCCAGCCGAACAGGGCAAAAATGTAATAGGCGAGGCTACCGATCACGACGGTCGCAATCAGCACGCCGAAAGTGGCCAGCAGGCCGATCGGCCAGCGATAGCTGCGCAGGTCGTTGAGGTTGACGTGCAGGGCGCCGGCGAACAGCAGAAACGACAGCATCCAGTTCATCAGCAGATCGCCGAAGTCGATCTGGCCGATCAGTTGCTGCACGCGTTCTTCGAGGCCGGGATAGCCGAGCAGGCTCAGGCCTTGCAGCAACAGGGAGAACATCAGCGCGGTGACCATCACGCCGATGGTCGGCGGCAGGCCGATGAAGCGGTAGTTGACGAAGGTGAGAAGGGTGGTGAGGCAGATGAATGCGGCTACGAGTTCAAGCATCCGGGCTCCTTTGGATGGGGGGGAAAGACAGCGCCCCGATTCTTCGGCGCAAAGGTTGGATGGGCTGATTCGGGGTGGGGACACAACTATGTCCCCTCGGTTGGTCGGCCGCGCACATTGGTGTAGGGTCAACAATAAAAATCAAGGAGTGGAACGTGCTGGCGACAGTTCTGGTGTTGATGGCGGCGCTGTTGCATGCGACGTGGAATACCCTGATCAAGTTCAGCGCCGAACGGCTGCTGGTAGTGGCGTGCATGGACACGGTGGCGCTGCTGTTTGTCGCCCTCGCATTTCCATTCATCAGCCTGCCGCCGGCGGACATCTGGCCGTGGATTCTGGCTTCGGCGGCGTTCGAGCTGCTGTATCGCTATCTACTGATTCAAGCCTATCGGGTCGGCGACCTCGGGTTGGTCTATCCGCTGATGCGCGGCTTGTCGCCGCTGGTGGTGCTGGCACTGACCCTGATCTTCGCCGGCGAAGTGCTTACCGCGCAGCAGATCTTCGGGATCATGCTGATTCCGCTGGGCATGGCCTGCCTGCTCTGGCAGGGCGGCGGCGGCAAACATCTGCCGTGGTCAATGCTGCCGGTGGTGGCGCTGATCGGGCTGTGCATCGGCTGCTACACCTACATCGATGGCCAGGCTTTGCGGCGCTGGTCGCATCCACTGGATTACCTGGTCTGGGTCACGTTGCTCAGCGCCTGGCCGTTTCCGTTGCTGGCCTGGGTCGCCAAACGCCCGGCATTTATGGTGTTCTGGCGTGAACAATGGAAGCTGGGCCTCGCGGTCGGGTTCTGCGTGTTGTTCAGCTACGCTCTGGTGCTGTGGGCGATGCAGTTGGGCTCGATTGCCGAAGCGGCGGCGTTGCGCGAGATCAGCGTGATTCTGGTGGTGCTGTTCGGCATGCGCTACCTGAAAGAACCTTTCGGCAAGCCGCGGCTCTTAGCCTGTGGGCTGGTGCTGATCGGCATGCTGGTGATGAAGTTCTGACCGCCCGCAATTCTCTATCACTCGAAGAAGGACGGCTTTATGACGGTGGCTCTGTGGTGCGTATTGATCGCGATTTTCCTGCCGTATGTGTGCACGATCGTGGCCAAGGCCAGCGGCGGTTTCAGGCTTCAGGACAACCATGATCCCCGGGACTTTCTCGAAAGTCTGAACGGCGTGGCCCGACGGGCGCATGCGGCGCAGTTGAACAGTTTCGAGGTGATGCCGGCGTTTGCGGCAGCGGTGATCGTTGCGCATCTGGTGGGCACGGCGCAGTTGGTAACGGTGAATGTGCTGGCGGTGATGTTCATCACCAGTCGCCTGCTGTACATCATCTGCTACCTGGCGGACTGGGCGATTCTGCGGTCGCTGGTGTGGTTTGTCGGGATGGGGCTGATTGCTGCGTTCTTCTTTGTATCGGTCTGAATCTCGGGTGTTGCTGCCGGCCTCTTCGCGAGCAAGCCCGCTCCCACAGGTATCAATGGCGAGCAAAAATCCTGTGTACACCAAAGAACCCTGTGGGAGCGGGCTTGCCCGCGAAGGCGATAGCTCAGGCACCGAGGTGCTTAAGGTTTGTCCTTAACCGTATCGGCGACCTGGGGCACTTGCGGCAACGCCGCACCTTTAGGCCAGAGCATCCAGATCTGCCCCTGCTGCTTCATGTCCCCGGCTAACTGCCCGGCGGCGTCGCCCGTGCCCCAGAACAGGTCCGCGCGCACCTCGCCGGCAATCGCGCCGCCTGTGTCCTGCGCCGCGACCGGGCGAACCAAAGCGGTGCCATCCGGGCGGGTGGTCGACAGCCACAGCAGGCTGCCCAGCGGAATCACTTTGCGATCCACCGCTGCGCTGTAGCCGGCGGTCAGCGGCACATTGAGCGAACCGCGCGGGCCTTCGTTGCTGTCCGGGTTACGGGTGAAGAACACGTAGCTCGGGTTGCTGCCCAGCAGCTCCGGGATGCGCGACGGGTTGGCCTTGGCCCAGTTGCTGATCGCGCTCATGGTCACGTCTTCTTTCTTCAACTCGCCCTGCTCCACCAGCCAGCGGCCGATCGGTCGGTACGGGTGGCCGTTCTGGTCGGCGTAGGCGATGCGCAGTTGCTTGCCATCCGGCGTCTGAATCCGCCCCGAGCCCTGGATCTGCAAAAACTGCAGGTTCATCGGGTCGGTGAGGTACGCCACCACCGGTGCTTTTACGCCTTTGGATTCAATGGTCGCCGCGTCGTCGTAAGGCTTGAGCACCCGACCTTCAAGGCGGCCGCGCAAGCGCTTGCCCTTGAGTTCCGGATAAATACTGTCCAGCGAGACGATGATCATGTCTTCCGGCACGCCATACACCGGCACGTTGGCTACGTCGGTGGGCGTCAGGCTGCCGGGGTAGACCGGTTCGTAGTAACCGGTGATCAGACCGTTGGGGTTGTCATGCTCGGCGCGCAGGCCGAACACATCGAGGTTCTGCTTGAGGAACGCGCGGATCTCGTTGGCGCTCTGCGGCACGTTGGCGGCTGCGGCGCAGGTGCCGCCCCAGATCGGGTCAGCCTTGAGTCGGGTGCAGGCGCTGCGCCACGAGCCGAAACCGGCCACCAGATCGCTGTCGGACACCGCCGGCAGGGCTTCCCAGGTGGCACTGGAATAAGTGGCCAAGGCGTGGGTTTTCGGTTTGGCATTGTCGCCGCCCGTACAGCCGGCAAGGATTGCCAGCAGCGGCAGGGTTGCGATCAGTGGGTGACGCCAGGCCTTGAAACGGCTGTTCATGGAGTGATTCCTGTGCCGGTCGCCCAAGTGCTCCATGCGCTCGGGCAACCCGTATTTTTAATAGGGCTATTGGTGTTTGTCGGCGACGCGAGGATACTGGCCGCCGAATTCCGTGACTTGAAGCCACCATGACTCTTAAAAGAATTTCTGTTGTATTGCTGGCCTGTCTGACCTTGTCCGCCTGTGGCGGTGTCGATCCGAATTCTCCGCTGGGGCAACGCAAGGCGATCTTCAAGCAGATGCTCAAGACCGGCGAAGACCTGGGCGGCATGTTGCGCGGACGCATTCCGTTCGACGGGCCGAAATTCACCGAGGGTGCAGTGAAGCTCGACGCGCTGTCCCATGAGCCGTGGAAGCATTTCCCGCAGGTGCGTGAAGAAGATCACACCAGCGCCAAGGACGATGTCTGGTCGCGTCAGGCACGCTTTCAGGAACTGGCCCGCAACCTTGAAGCGGCCACCGGTGAGCTGGTGACTGCCAGCAAGGTTCAGCCGTACAAGGCCAGTAACCTCGGGCCGGCGGTGCAGAAGGTTGAAGATGCCTGCAGCGCTTGCCATAAAGAGTTTCGGGATCATTGATTGTCTGAGGCTGCCGGACGACTGAAGACTGTGGCGAGGGAGCTTGCTCCCGCTGGGTCGCGAAGCGGCCCCAACCCCATTCAACCGCGCTGTAACAGACTCAACTCGATTAATGGGTTTACGACGGCTGCGCCGCCGAGCGGGAGCAAGCTCCCTCGCCACAGGACATCGCCCTCAACACGGGTTACTTGTCGATCTGGTCCAGCGCGTCCTGCAGTTCTTTGCGCGACTCGGCGAGCTTGTTCTTGCGCTTGTCGATCTTCTCCGGATCGCCTTTCTTCATGGCCTTGTCGAGATCAGCCTGGCGCTTGCTGACTTCGTGCTTGGCTTCCAGCACCTTGTTTTCGCGTTCTTTCTTCAGACCGGCGTCAGTGCAATTCTTCGTCACTTCATCCAGGGCGGTTTGCAGGCCAGCCTGCTGATCGGTGTTGCCCCGGGACTTGGCCTGTTCGAGCTGATTGATGATGCCCTGCTTCTTGGCGGCGCAACCGGTCAGGCCCGGTGCATCTTCGTCGGCCATTACAGGCGCGGCCAGGACGCCACAGAGAGTCAGCAAGGCGAGCGGTGCAAGAAATTTCATAAAAGCTCCATGTGCAAAGGCAGTCGGGTCGGGGGCACTGCGCTGTTTGAGCGTCTGATGGCCCTTGGGTTCCCGGCTGCCGGGGGATTGCGTGATCAGAAACCGTCGATTCCGGCGGCGCGTAATGTTTCACTCAGGGCCAGCACCTGCGGGTCGCGGAAGAATGCGCTCAATTGCGCCGCGCGGCCCGGGCCGATTCCGGCTTGTGCCTGCCATTGTTCGGTGTCGCGTTGCGCCAGCGCCAGCCACGAGTCGGCCAGTCGGGCCTGACCTGTCGGCGGCATGCCCAACGCTTTGAGCCACTGGGTGAACGGCCGTTGCCGGGCGCTGTGAAAGCTGTTGATCAGGCGTGCGCTGCTGCGTTCGCCGAAGCCGGCAATGTTAGCAAGCTCTGGCTCGTCGAGGGTCAACCAATCCAGCAGGTTGTTCAGACGGCCTGTTTCCAGAAGTTTCTCCCAGGTACCGCGCCCGACATTCTGCAACGCCAGGCCTTGTTTGCCACTGAGCCAGGTCAGTCGAGCGAGAAACTGGCTTTTGCATTCCGGCGTCGGTTGCCAGCAGCTCAGGGCATGAAAGTCGCGGGCGTCGGGAATCTCCAGATCGGCGCGTTCGACACTGCGCAGCACCACACTGTCGAGTCGCGGAATGGTCAGTCCGGCCAGGCTGATGGCAACCTGATCGCCGGGACGGATGTCCAGTTCCTGCCAGCGCTTTAGCGAGCTGACGCTGACACGTTTGATCTGACGGTCATCGAGGGCAACGGGCTTCAGTTCCAGAACGGGGGTGATACGCCCGGTGCGACCGACTTTGAAATTGACTTTGCGCACCTGCGCCAAGGCCAGGGCGAACGGGTATTTCCAGGCGATGGCCCAGTAGGGCGAGCGCGCCTGCCAGCGTTCGGCGGGAGGCCTCTGGCTTTGGCGCAGAACGATCCCGTCCGTGGCGAACGGCAGGGGTGAGCGATACCAGTGTTCGCGCCATGTCTGAGCCTCGGCGAAATGGCTGATCGGCTGGCTGTAAGGTGCGGTCGTGGCGAAGCCCAATGTAGCCAGCATGGAAATTTGATCCGGCAGTTCGATCGGCCCTTGCGGCCAGTCCCAGACGAACAGGCCGACCCCGGCCGCTTGTTCGGTACTCAAGGTTTTGCGCGCCATCAGGCCGGCAACGGTCGCACGGGCGTTGACGCTGCCGGAACTGGCCTGAACATGCTTGTCCAGGCGCCAATAGAGTTCGCCCTGAACCAGCAGATCCAACGGTCGTGTCAAGCGTTGGGGAATGGCGCTGATCTTCTGCGCGGAAGGAGTCCAGTCATGACCGTTGACTCCGTCGCCACGACTGATCGCCTGCCGCAAGACGCCACCGCTATAGACCAGCGTCACGGCGACGCCATCGACTTTGGGTTGTACCCAGACATCCTTTCGATCCCGCATCCAGGTTTCAATGGCCGATGCCTCGTGAATCTTGTCCAGGCCAGTGTGGGCGACCGGGTGCGCGACGGAGCCTGATGCTGTGCGTAAAGGGGCGGGCGCCGAGTGCCGCGCGAAGCACTGGCGCCATTCGTTGAGTCGCAAGCGCGATTGATCGTAGAGCTCGTCGGCAATCAGCGAGCGGCCTTCGCGGTGGTAGGCGTCGTCCCATTGGTCGATCTGCTTTTGCAGGGCCGAGACTTCAGTTTGCGCCTTGCTGGCTGACCAGTCCGGGCAGGCGGCATAGGCGATCAGAGGGGTGAAACTCAGCAGAAGCGTTGAAAACAGGCGCAGCGTGACAAGCATTTTGAGCGTCCTTGCTCAGGGGCAATGCTTTAAGGCTAGGCGAGGATTCAGAGAGGCACCGGGTGGGTGTTTTGCATGGTGTTTCCATGCTCAAACTCGGGTTGCCGGGACTGGCCTCTTCGCGGGCAAGCCCGCTCCCACAGGGTTCTTGATTGATATTGGAATGGTTTTTCAGGCATGAAAAAGCCCCGCACGGCGCGAACCGTGCGGGGCTTTTTGTGCAGCCGGGGAGGGCTTACAGACCAGCGGCAGAACGCAGAGCGTCGGCGCGGTCGGTTTTTTCCCAGGTGAAGGTGGTGAAGGTGTCTTCGCCAACCGTCTTGGTCTGCGGAGCACGGCCGAAGTGGCCGTAGGCTGCAGTTTCCTGGTACATCGGGTGCAGCAGATCGAGCATGGTGGTGATCGCGTATGGACGCAGGTCGAACACTTCACGCACCAGTTTGATGATCTTGTCATCGCTGATCTTGCCGGTACCGAAGGTGTTCAGCGAGATCGAAGTCGGCTGAGCGACACCGATGGCGTAGGACACCTGGATCTCGCAACGCTCGGCCAGGCCGGCAGCCACGATGTTCTTGGCAACGTAACGGCCAGCGTAGGCAGCCGAACGGTCAACCTTCGATGGATCTTTACCGGAGAACGCGCCACCGCCGTGACGGGCCATGCCGCCGTAGCTGTCGACGATGATCTTGCGACCGGTCAGACCGCAGTCACCTACCGGGCCGCCAATGATGAACTGGCCGGTCGGGTTGATGTGGAACTGGGTGTCCTTGCTCAGCAGTTCGGCAGGCAGTACGTGCTTGACGATCAGCTCCATCACGCCTTCGCGCAGGTCTTTGTACGACACTTCAGGGTTGTGCTGGGTCGACAGTACAACGGCGTCGATACCGACCACCTTGCCGCCTTCGTAACGGCAGGTCACTTGCGACTTGGCGTCCGGACGCAGCCACGGCAGCAGACCCGATTTGCGGGCTTCGGCCTGACGCTGCACCAGCTGGTGCGAGAAGGTGATCGGAGCCGGCATCAAAACGTCGGTTTCGTTGCTGGCGTAGCCGAACATCAGGCCCTGGTCGCCGGCGCCCTGATCTTCAGGCTTGGCACGGTCAACACCCTGGTTGATGTCTGGGGACTGCTTGCCGATGATGTTCATCACGCCGCAGGTCGCGCCGTCGAAGCCGACTTCGGAGCTGGTGTAGCCGATGTCGCAGATCACGTCACGAACGATCTGCTCCAGGTCGACCCAGGCGCTGGTGGTCACTTCACCGGCGACGATGGCTACGCCGGTCTTGACCAGGGTTTCCACGGCAACGCGTGCGTGTTTGTCCTGGGCGATAATGGCGTCCAGCACCGCATCGGAAATCTGGTCGGCGATTTTGTCCGGATGCCCTTCGGACACGGACTCGGAGGTGAAGAGGGAGTATTCGCTCATCTCGATGTTTTCCTGAATTTACCGATGGTGAGTGTCGCCAGCCGGTCGCTGAAAGTGGCGAACCTGGATCTGGAAACCATTACGTAAGCCTACATAGAGGCTGTCCCCGGGAACGAGTCCCGCAGCGGTGGCCCAACGGGCCAAATCGTCCTGTTCAAACCCCAACCACAGATCACCGCAGGCCTCCCTGGCCCAACTCTGGTTGTGGCTACATAACTCTGTCACGAGCAGGCTACCGCCCGGTTGCAGCAGGCCGGCCATGTGCTTGAGCGCTTCGGCCGGCGCGGCGAAATGGTGCAACACCATGTTCAGTACCACGCAATCGGCCTGAAGGCTGGAGCCATTCAATGCATCGGCCAATTGCAGGCTGACGTTAGCCAGCCGTTCACGTTCACATACCTGACGCGCCAGTTCGAGCATCGCCGGGCTGTTGTCCAGCGCGGTTACGGTGCCGAAGCGACGGGCCAGTTCCGGCAGGAAAGCACCATCGCCGGGGCCGACTTCAATGGCCGTGGCAGCACCATTGAAGTTCAATTTGTCGAGCAGGGCCAGCACGCTGTCGCGGTACTGCGGCAGGCCTGCGATCAAGTCTTGCTGAGCGCGAAATTTCTCTGCGACCCGAGCGAAAAATTCCTGGCTGGCCGCTTCACGTTGCCCGTGAACCTGGGCGATACGCGCTTGCACGTCCTCTGGCAGCGTCAGGTTGTCGACTTCTTCTAACAATGCGGCGTGCAGTTTACCGCCCAGCAATTCGGTGTGAGGCAGGGCGCGACGATAGAAAATCGCGTTGCCTTCTCGGCGTGTCGCCACCAGGTCGGCCTGGGCCAGCACCTTGAGGTGGTGGCTCATGCCGGACTGACCGATGCCGAAAATCTGCGCCAGCTCCAGTACGCCGAACGAGTCGTTGGCCAGCGTGCGCAATACATTCAGGCGCAGCGGGTCGCCGCCGGCCTTGCACAGGGCCGCCAGCTCGTCGCAGTCGTCATGGCGAATGGAAGGCACGCGTAAGTTCATAGGGCCAGCAGTCTAGTGACGGCGGGAAATCGCCGCAAGGGCAATATCAAAAAGTTTTGATATTGCACGATAGATGGCACTTCTCACTGGCTGGTTAACTCTACAAACGAACAGCGGAAAGGTTTCACCAGGCGAATCCACTGTTAACCATGGGAAAAACGCCTCCGTATGACTATCTGTCATTGCCCCGAGGCGCTCCGGTGAGGGAAAATGCCCTCCTTTTTTCCGTTTCAATTATTCACACCCAGGAGATCAGCGATGCCTAGCCGTCGTGAGCGTGCCAACGCCATTCGTGCCCTCAGCATGGATGCCGTGCAAAAAGCCAACAGCGGCCATCCCGGTGCCCCCATGGGTATGGCAGATATCGCCGAAGTACTTTGGCGCGACTACCTCAAGCACAACCCGAGCAACCCGTCGTTCGCCGACCGTGACCGCTTCGTGCTGTCCAACGGCCACGGCTCGATGTTGATCTACTCGCTGCTGCACCTGACCGGTTACGACCTGTCGATCGACGACCTCAAGCAGTTCCGTCAGCTGCACAGCCGCACCCCGGGTCACCCGGAATTCGGCTACACCCCGGGCGTCGAGACCACCACCGGCCCGCTGGGTCAGGGTCTGGCCAACGCTGTCGGCTTCGCCCTGGCAGAAAAGGTTCTGGGCGCGCAGTTCAACCGTCCTGGCCACGACATCGTGGATCACCACACCTACGTGTTCCTCGGTGATGGCTGCATGATGGAAGGCATTTCCCACGAAGTTGCTTCCCTGGCCGGTACGCTGGGCTTGGGCAAGCTGATCGCCTTCTATGATGACAACGGCATCTCCATCGACGGCGAAGTCGAGGGCTGGTTCACCGACGACACCCCGAAGCGTTTCGAAGCCTACAACTGGCAGGTGATCCGCAACGTCGACGGTCACGATCCGGAAGAGATCAAGACCGCCATCGAGACCGCGCGCAAGAGCCCGCTGCCGACCCTGATCTGCTGCAAGACCACCATCGGTTTCGGTTCGCCGAACAAGCAGGGCAAGGAAGATTGCCACGGCGCGCCACTGGGTGACGCCGAAATCGCCCTGACCCGCAAGGCGCTGAACTGGAACTACGGCCCGTTCGAAATCCCGGCCGACATTTATGCCGAGTGGGATGCCAAGGAAAAAGGTCGCGCCGCCGAAGCCGAGTGGGATCAGCGTTTCGCTGCCTACTCCGCGGCGTTCCCGACCGAAGCCAACGAGCTGATCCGTCGTCTGAGCGGCGAACTGCCGGCTGACTTCGCTGAAAAAGCCTCGGCTTACATCGCTGAAGTGGCGGCCAAAGGCGAAACCATCGCCAGCCGCAAAGCCAGCCAGAACACCCTGAACGCGTTCGGCCCGCTGCTGCCGGAACTGCTCGGCGGTTCGGCTGACCTGGCCGGTTCCAACCTGACTCTGTGGAAAGGTTGCAAAGGCGTCAGCGCTGAAGACGCCAGCGGCAACTACATGTACTACGGCGTGCGCGAATTCGGCATGACCGCGATCATGAACGGCGTGTCCCTGCACGGCGGCCTGGTGCCTTACGGCGCGACCTTCCTGATGTTCATGGAATACGCGCGCAACGCAGTGCGCATGTCGGCGCTGATGAAGAAGCGTGTGATTCACGTCTACACCCACGACTCCATCGGTCTGGGCGAAGACGGCCCGACGCACCAGCCGATCGAGCAACTGACCAGCCTGCGCACCACGCCGAACCTCGACACCTGGCGTCCAGCCGACGCCGTGGAATCGGCGGTGGCCTGGAAAAACGCTCTGGAACGTAAAGACGGCCCATCGGCGCTGATCTTCTCGCGTCAGAACCTGCAGCACCAGGAACGCGATGCCGGCCAGATCGCCGACATCAGCCGCGGTGGCTACGTGTTGAAGGACTGCGCAGGCGAGCCTGAGCTGATCCTGATCTCCACCGGTTCGGAAGTCGGCCTGGCCGTTCAGGCCTACGACAAGCTGACCGAGCAGGGCCGCAAGGTGCGCGTGGTTTCCATGCCTTGCACCAGCGTGTTCGACGCTCAGGACGCTGGCTACAAGCAATCGGTTCTGCCGCTGCAGGTCAGCGCCCGTATCGCGATCGAAGCGGCTCACGCCGACTTCTGGTTCAAGTACGTGGGTCTGGAAGGTCGCGTGATCGGCATGACCACCTACGGCGAATCGGCTCCGGCTTCGGCACTGTTCGAAGAGTTCGGCTTCACCCTGGAAAACATCCTGGGTCAGGCTGAAGAACTGCTGGAAGACTGATCCAGAAGTCGCGTCGTCTGGACTGACGCCTTCGCGAGCAAGCCCGCTCCCACAGGGGGATTTGTTGTGTGACACAAGCAGTGTTCACAACCCTGATCCAGTGTGGGAGCGGGCTTGCTCGCGAAATCGGTGGTTCAGACACCACTGCAATAACCGATTCAAACGGTAATCGAGAACCCCATGCCTCAACCGCGTCCCTACAAAGTTGCACTCAACGGCTACGGCCGGATTGGTCGTTGCGTCTTGCGTGCATTGTTTGAGCGAGGGGCGAAGGCAGGGTTTGAAATTGTCGCGATCAACGATCTGGCGGACATGGCCAGCATCGAATACCTGACACGCTTCGACTCCACCCACGGCCGTTTTCCCGGCGAAGTGCGAGTAGAAGGCGATTGTCTGCATATTAATGGCGACTGCGTGAAGGTCCTGCGCAGTGCCACCCCCGAAGGCATTGACTGGGCGGCGCTGGGCGTCGACCTGGTGCTCGAATGCTCCGGCGCTTACCACACCCGCGAAGATGGCCAGCGTTTCCTCGACGCCGGCGCGCCGCGCGTGCTGTTCTCGCAACCGATGGCCAGCGAGGCGGATGTCGATGCCACCATCGTCTACGGCGTCAATCAGGATTGCCTGACCGGCGCCGAACTGCTGGTGTCCAACGCGTCCTGCACCACCAACTGCGGTGTGCCGCTGCTGCGCTTGCTGGACAAGGCGATCGGCCTGGATTACGTGTCGATCACCACGATTCACTCGGCGATGAACGATCAGCCGGTGATCGACGCCTATCACCACGAAGACCTGCGCCGCACCCGTTCGGCGTTCCAGTCGGTGATCCCGGTGTCCACCGGTCTGGCGCGTGGCATCGAGCGCCTGCTGCCGGAACTTGCCGGGCGAATTCAGGCCAAAGCCGTACGCGTGCCGACGGTCAACGTGTCCTGCCTCGACATCACGATGCAGACCGCCACCGCGACCGACGCGAACGAGGTCAACCGGATCCTGCGCGAGGCCGCCACCAATGGCCCGCTCAAAGGTCTACTGGCCTACACCGAGTTGCCGCATGCCAGCTGTGATTTCAACCATGACCCACATTCGGCCATCGTCGATGCCAGTCAGACCCGTGTTTCCGGCCCGAAGCTGGTGAACATCCTGGCCTGGTTCGACAACGAATGGGGTTTTGCCAACCGAATGCTGGACGTTGCAGAACACTATCTGCAAACAGCGATTTCAAAAAAACCTGCTCTCTAAGAACAGCTACTCAGGAAGTGCGACCCATGACCGTGTTGAAGATGTCCGACCTCGATCTGCAAGGTAAGCGCGTATTGATCCGCGAAGACCTCAACGTCCCAGTAAAGGACGGTGTTGTCACCAGCGATGCGCGTATCCTGGCTTCGCTGCCGACCATCAAGCTGGCCCTGGAAAAAGGCGCGGCGGTGATGGTGTGTTCGCACCTGGGCCGTCCGACCGAAGGCGAGTTCTCCGCCGAGAACAGCCTCAAGCCAGTCGCCGACTACCTGAGCAAGGCCCTGGGTCGCGAAGTGCCGCTGGTGGCCGATTACCTGGGCGGCGTTGACGTCAAGGCCGGCGACATCGTGCTGTTCGAAAACGTGCGCTTCAACAAGGGCGAGAAAAAGAACGCCGACGAACTGGCCCAGCAATACGCCGCCCTGTGCGACGTGTTCGTGATGGACGCCTTCGGCACCGCGCACCGCGCCGAGGGTTCGACCCACGGCGTGGCCAAGTTCGCCAAAGTCGCCGCGGCAGGCCCGTTGCTGGCCGCTGAGCTGGACGCACTGGGCAAGGCGCTGGGCGCACCGGCCAAGCCAATGGCTGCGATCGTTGCCGGCTCCAAAGTGTCGACCAAACTCGACGTCCTCAACAGCCTGAGCCAGATCTGCGATCAACTGATCGTCGGTGGCGGCATCGCCAACACCTTCCTCGCTGCCGCCGGTCACCCGGTCGGCAAGTCGCTGTACGAGCCGGACCTGCTGGACACCGCACGCGCCATCGCCGCCAAGGTCAGCGTGCCGCTGCCGGTGGACGTGGTCGTCGCCAAGGAATTCGCGGAAAGCGCCGAAGCCACCGTCAAGCTGATCGCTGACGTGGCTGCTGACGACATGATTCTGGACATCGGCCCGCAGACCGCCGCCAACTTCGCCGAACTGCTGAAATCGTCGAAAACCATCCTGTGGAACGGCCCGGTCGGCGTGTTCGAATTCGACCAGTTCGGCAACGGCACCAAAGTGCTGGCCCAGGCCATCGCTGACAGCGCGGCGTTCTCCATTGCCGGCGGTGGCGACACCCTGGCGGCCATCGATAAATATGGCGTGGCTGAGCAGATCTCCTACATTTCCACCGGTGGTGGCGCGTTCCTCGAATTCGTCGAAGGCAAGGTGCTGCCGGCCGTTGAAGTTCTGGAAAGCCGGGCCAAGGCCTGAGGCCGCCCGTTTGGCCAGGCAAAGGAGTGGTTACATGGTCAAGTCGTTAGTGCTGTTGTTGCTGACCGGTACATTGGCGGCCTGCGGGAGTAACCCTAAGGCCGAGGCGACACCTGCGCCGGATGCGGTGCAGAAAGGCTGCTACCAGGCCGACTGGCAGGCCGAAACCAACCCGGTGCTGAACAAGCGCTCGGGGCCGGATGGCCTGGACAAGTACGAGACGCAAACCCCGGCCAAGGAACATGGTTGTCCTTGACCGGTCTGACTCTTTAACTCAGGGCTGGCGGCTTGCGCCGTCAGTCGAGGAACACGGATGAAAGGCTTGATTGCCATTGCGGCGTTGGCATTGTTGGGCGGTTGCGCGCAGATGAATCTGTTTCAGTCGTCCGCCCCTGCTGACAACTGGACGACATGGACCTGCGACAGCCAGGCCAAAGTGCTGTGGCGCTACACCGATGCCAGCCAGAAGGAAGTCGATGTTCGACTGGGCGGCGGCGATCAGGTCTATCGCCTGAAAGAAGAACCGGGCGCCTCGGGCGTGCTGTACAGCGACGGCATGCTGGCGTTTCACGTCAAGGGTGATGAAGGTCTGGTGTACTGGGTCGCCACCAATGACCTGATCGGTCGCGGCTGCAAGGCGCAGTAACACGATTGAATTGATGTACAGAGATCCGAATGTGGGAGCGGGCTTGCTCGCGAAAGCGGTGAATCAGCTTGCGGTGATGTTGAATGTTGAACCGCATTCGCGAGCAAGCCCGCTCCCACACGGGTTCTGCGTAGTCCTGAAGAATTTGCTTTATCGAATCACCAGACCGGGCTTCGACCCCCGATCTGCAAGCACTTGAATAGCCGCCGCCGCTCCGGCAGGCTGGCACGATTAACGACCCTCAACCGGGAGAGACACACACAATGGCACTTATCAGCATGCGCCAGATGCTGGACCACGCAGCCGAGTTCGGCTACGGCGTTCCAGCCTTCAACGTCAACAACCTTGAGCAGATGCGCGCCATCATGGAAGCCGCTGACAAGACTGACTCCCCGGTGATCGTCCAGGCTTCGGCCGGCGCTCGCAAATACGCCGGCGCGCCATTCCTGCGTCACCTGATCCTGGCGGCGATCGAAGAATTCCCGCACATCCCGGTGTGTATGCACCAGGACCACGGCACCAGCCCTGACGTCTGCCAGCGCTCGATCCAACTGGGCTTCAGCTCGGTGATGATGGACGGCTCCCTCGGCGAAGACGGCAAGACCCCGACCGACTACGAATACAACGTCCGCGTTACCCAGCAGACCGTGGCCATGGCTCACGCCTGCGGCGTTTCGGTTGAAGGCGAGCTGGGCTGCCTGGGTTCGCTGGAAACCGGCATGGCCGGTGAAGAAGACGGCATCGGCGCTGAAGGCGTTCTGGATCACAGCCAGATGCTCACCGACCCGGAAGAAGCCGCTGACTTCGTCAAGAAGACCCAGGTCGATGCCCTGGCCATCGCCATCGGCACCAGCCACGGCGCCTACAAGTTCACCAAGCCACCTACCGGCGACGTGCTGGCGATCGACCGCATCAAGGAAATCCACAAGCGCATCCCGAACACCCACCTGGTGATGCACGGTTCCTCTTCGGTTCCGCAAGAGTGGCTGGCGATCATCAACCAGTACGGCGGCGACATCAAAGAAACCTACGGCGTACCGGTTGAAGAAATCGTCGAAGGCATCAAGTACGGCGTACGCAAGGTCAACATCGACACCGACCTGCGCCTGGCATCCACCGGCGCCATGCGTCGCCTGATGGCCACCAACCCGAGCGAATTCGACCCACGTAAATTCTTCGGCGCGACCGTGACTGCGATGCGTGATGTATGTATCGCTCGTTATGAAGCGTTCGGAACTGCGGGGAATGCTTCGAAGATCAAGCCGATCTCGTTGGAAGCGATGTTCCAGCGGTATTTGAAGGGTGAGTTGAACGCTAAGGTGAACTAAGCCTGGGCGTTTGATCGCGTAAATGAAAAACCCGCCAAGTGGCGGGTTTTTTTTGTGTGAGTTTTTCATTGTGAACAAATTAACGGCTGGCGGCTAAAAATGTCGTTAAAAAGATTTTTAAATTTTCTCTCGATAAGACCGATATGTTTGACATTTTCCCCGCACGAGATGTGGTCGAATGCATAGTTATTTTAGAGAGAAAAATAAATTTCGTTAACGACTGCATAAATTGTTTTGCTTATTTCGAAATCGTATAAAGAACTGTCATTTCTGACAGGTGATTTAAAATTCATTGCAGCCTATCGTCCCAATGCAATCAGAGAGGAAGTAACGATAAATATATTTATCCCTCCCTTTACTGATTTTGTTCCTTCTATGTAATGGAGAGGTTGAAATGTCAAGCATTGATGTCCGTGAGAAATTTAAAAAGCATGAGCTCAGTGGCGAGGTCAGCTGTATGTTGTACGGCAAGGATGGCGAAAGTGGCGAAGAGAAAGCTGAGTATAAATCTACTCATCTTTATGGAGATTACTCTGACAACATTTACGTGCATGCAAGTAGCCATACTGAACATCATTCGGAAGATATTTTGTTTTTATTCTCCAAGGATCTTATTCCGGGTACATATCACTATTATCCCGACTTCCCCAATGTAATTGATTTTGTATGCGACGCGCGATATGCCCCTGCATGGAGGCCTCAATCTGGATTATTCGTACTGGAAAAAAATAGCTCTGGAGTTGTTAAAGGAGAGTTTAGGTTTCATAAGGAGCCAGGGAATAAGGGGTTCGCAGTTTCGGGTGGTAAGTTTTTTGTAAATTTCCCTACTTCTGTTTCGTAGGAAAGGGCGGGAAAGGAGAACCAAGTGTCTAGTCCTGAAATAGGTTTAAACCGTTTCAAGACTAGAAACCCCTTTGCTCTCATCACGTAGTTGATCCCCTGTGGGAGCGGGCTTGCTCGCGAATGCGGACCGTCATTCAACATTAATGTTGCTGACCCACCGTATTCGCGAGCAAGCCCGCTCCCACAGGATTTTGGGTAGGTCTTGAGGCCGCCGATATCACTTGTTGTGATCAATATCCAGCTTGGTAAACGTCACCTGCCCACCCTCACTGGTATACCCGGTGTTGTCCTGCACATACACGCCAGCCTTGAAGTACAGCGGCTTATTCCGCCAGGTTGCGCTGATCTGTGAATCCCACTGATAGCCTGCCGCGCTCACGCCGAGCGCACCGCCGGGACTAAGGTGGATCAGGTAGTTGAATTCGTTGTCCAGCTTGATACCGGTGGCGAGGGTGATGACGCGGCTTTCGTCATCATCGGGGTGCATGCGCACTTTGATGACGAGGTTGCCGGTTTCGGTCTTGGTCCTGTACTGGTATTCAAGTTTGACCATCGGCTTCTGGCTTTCGTACGCGTGGATCTGGCCGATGACGATCTTGCCGGAGCTGGGCACCTTGTTCACCGCGAGGGTCGCGCGCAGGGTGTTGTCTGCGTCCGGGTAATACCAGTTGCGCAGGGTGCCGTTGCTGAAGGTTTCGCGCAGTTCGGTGCGCGGGTAGATGGCGTTTTCGGTTTTTGACCCGGTCACCGGTGACCAGAAAAACAGCGTGCCGGTGTCGGAATGGAAGTACTGATCCTTGAAGCCATTCACCAGTTTGGAGGTTTCGACGGTGTACGGCGGACTGCCGACGGGAACGCTGAGGTTCCAGGTTGCGAGATCGATCATGTCGGTTCTTCCACTCAATTCATCCTGAACGCGAGTGCCAGAAGCTCTAGCCCGCGCCTTTTCGGGCGGCAGTTATAAGCGTAGAGGAGTTTTTTGTTAACGCCCGTTTGGCAGATGATTGGCGTCAACATCCTGTCGAAATGCCATCTGTGCCGGTTTTCGGGGGCTGCAGGGGTGACCGTTAGTCGGTAAGTCGCAGCTTTGGCTAAATGATGGCGGCGTGACAGCTTCTGCTTTCACAGATCCGCGACTAGAGTGATGACTCAGTAACTGTACGGTTTTCACAAGAAACCGACCGATATCCCGACAAGAGATGTCCCGACAAGAGAAGCAGCATGGAATGCGCGCAACCCCAGCCAGGTGAAGGCAGCTCTGTCCTTTTGATCGTTGATGATTACCCTGAAAACCTGATCAGCATGCGCGCGTTGCTGCAGCGTCAGGATTGGCACGTCATGACCGCCGCCTCCGGCTTCGAGGCACTCAATCTGCTGCTCGAACACGACGTCGACCTGGTGCTGCTGGATGTGCAGATGCCGGGCATGGACGGCTTCGAAGTCGCGCGACTGATGCGCGGCAGCCAGCGCACACGCCTCACACCGATCATTTTCCTCACCGCCAACGAACAGTCACAGGACGCCGTGATCAAGGGCTACGCCAGTGGCGCGGTGGATTATCTGTTCAAGCCGTTTGATCCGCAGATTCTCAAGCCGAAAGTCCAGGCGCTGCTCGAACACCAGCGCAACCGCCGCGCCTTGCAGCGCCTGAGTCATGATCTGGAGGTCGCGCGGGCCTTCAATGCCTCGGTGCTGGATAACGCGGCGGAAGGCATTCTGGTACTCGGCGAGGACGGCTTGATCCGCTTCGCCAACCCGGCGATTTCGCGGCTGCTGAATGCGCCGGTGAAAGAGCTGGAGGGCGAGGAATTTCTCGATTATCTGCAGAAACCGCACATCCCGCTGTGGGCCGATTCCGAGTTGTTGGCCGGCTATAAACGCGGTGAGACCCTGCGTCTGCACGATGCGTTGTTGCGCACGGCGCCGGGGCAGCAGGTGCCGGTGGCGCTGTCCTGCGCGCCGTTGCCCGCCGAACAACACGCGATGGTGGTGACGGTGCTGGACATGTCGGTGGTACGTCACCTGCATCAGCAGCTGGAATTTCAAGCGGTCACCGATCCGTTAACCGGTCTGCTCAATCGCCGGGGTTTTTATCAGACCGTGGAAAACCTGCTGCTGCGCGGTGAACGCAGCGACAGCAGTTGGGTGCTGTTGTACCTCGACCTCGATGGTTTCAAGCGGGTCAACGATTCCCTTGGCCACGATGCCGGCGACCGGGTGCTGCGCTGGGTCTCCGAGCAGTTGAAAGCCTGCCTGCGACCGTTCGATATTCTCGCGCGTATGGGCGGTGATGAGTTCACTGCGCTGCTCGATCTGGAATTCCCAGAGCAAGCGGCGAAGATTGCCGAGAAACTCATCGAGCGAGTGTCGATCTGTCAGCAAATCGAAGGGCTGGATATCGCCCTCGGCGCGAGTATCGGCATCGCCACCTACCCGGACTGCGGTTCTAACCTCGACGGCCTGCTGCGCGCCTCGGACATCGCCATGTATGAGGCGAAGCGCGCCGGGCGTCAGCAATATCGCTTTTATGATCACGAAATGAACGGTCGCGCCCGCTCGCGGCTGATGCTCGAGGAAAGCGTGCGCAACGCCATCGAGAACCGCGATTTCAATCTGGTGTATCAGCCACAGGTCGCGATCGACAGCGGGCAGATCCGCGGTTTCGAGGCGTTGCTGCGCTGGCAGCATCCGAGCGTCGGCGATGTGCCGCCGGGGTTGTTCCTGCCGTTGCTGGAAGAAGCGCGGCTGATCAGTCGGCTCGGCAGCTGGATCTATCATCGCGGCGCCGGCCAGCGTAAAGCCTGGGAAACCCTGTTCGCCGAAGATCTGGTGCTTGGCGTGAGTTTGAGCAACACCCAGTTCGGGCTGCCGAACCTGGTCACCGAGTTACGCCAGGTGCTGGAGCGGCACTCGTTGCAGCCGCGGCAACTGGAGGTGGAAATCACCGAAGACGCGCTGATGCACAACCCCGACGAGACCCGCAAACAGCTGCGCCTGCTGCGTAATCTCGGGGTGCGCGTGGCGCTGGATGATTTTGGTTCGGGACCGTGTTCGCTGGCGCATCTGCGTGATCTGGAACTGGACACGCTCAAGCTCGATCGACACCTGATTGCGCGGCTGCCGGATTCGACGCGCGACGCGGCGCTGGTCAGCAACGTGATCAATCTGTGTAAACAGTACGGCTTGCTGGTGATCGCCGAAGGCGTGGAAACCATCGAACAGTACCAATGGCTGCAAGCGCATGGCTGCGAATATGTGCAGGGTTTCCTGGTGGCGCGTCCGCTGACCTCCGAAGACGCCGCCAGCTTCGCCGAGCCCTTCGACTGGAGCGCGCTGCCGGTTTGAATTCGCTACACTGGCGCTCTTTTCGAACCGTGTTGTCGTGCCCATGACTGCGTTGAAATACCTCCAGGCCTATCCCGCGCCATTGCAGGATCAGGTGCGCCAGCTTATCGCCGAACAGCGTCTGGGTGACTACCTGAGCCAACGCTATCCGGGGCGTCACGATGTGCAGAGCGACAAGGCGCTGTACAGCTACGCGCTGGACCTGAAGCAGGAATACCTGCGCAACGCGCCGGCCATCGACAAGGTGCTGTTCGACAACCGCCTCGACCTGACGCACCGCGCGCTGGGCCTGCACACTACGGTCTCAAGAGTGCAGGGCGGCAAGCTCAAGGCCAAGAAAGAGATTCGCATCGCCTCGTTGTTCAAGGAGGCAGCGCCCGAGTTCCTGAAGATGATCGTCGTGCATGAACTGGCGCACTTCAAGGAATCGGACCACAACAAGGCCTTCTATAAATTGTGCGAGCACATGCTGCCGGGGTATCACCAGGTCGAGTTCGATCTGCGGGTGTACCTGACGTGGCGGGATCTGCAATAGCCGTTAACAAGGAGCGTGTGGATGGACGTCAGCAAGACCAAAAGCAGTTTTTACCGGCGCCTGTATGTGGCCTACCTGATCGACAGCGGCCTGGCCCCAAGCGTCCCTGCGCTGACCGAAGTGACCGGCATGCCCCGGCGCACGGCACAGGACACCATCGCCGCGCTGGCAGATCTGGATATCGTCTGTGAATTCGAGCAGGAAGAGGGCGCGCGCAACCATGCCGGGCGCTATCGGATTCGCGAGTGGGGGGCGATTGATCGCGGGTGGATCGAGCGTAATCTGCGGCAGATCAAGGCTGTGCTGGAGTATCCCTGAGTTTCGCAGTGCCTGAGTTGACGCCTTCGCGAGCAAGCCCGCTCCCACAGTAGACCGAGTTCCTTCAGATGGAATGCGATCAAAATGTGGGAGCGGGCTTGCTCGCGAAGGGGCCCTCAAGGACGACGCATGCCTATGTGCGGAATGTCATCCTCCAGATACTCCTCACCCGCCACGACAAACCCGTACCTGCCGTAATACCCCTGCAAATGCGCCTGCGCCGACAGATAGATCGGCACCTGCGGCCAATGCTTCTCGGCCTGTTTCAGTGCGTGTTCCATCATCACATGCCCCAGCCCTTTGCCACGGCCCTGCGGCGCAATGATCACGCGGCCGATCACCACGTCACCGCCCTGGGATTCGGGATCCAGCAGGCGTAGATAGGCCATCAACTGATCATCTTCCCAACCCATGAGGTGAAGGGTGTCGCCGTCCAGATCCTGGCCGTCGAGGTCCGGGTAGGCGCATTTCTGTTCGACCACGAACACCTCAGAGCGCAGCTTCAACAGCGCGTACAGCTGCTCTTTGCCCAGATCGCTGTGATGTTTGCAGATCCACTCGATTGTCATCTTCCGACTCCTTGAACTCCGTCGCCCGATACTAAGCGCACAGGCCCTGGATGTCTGTATGGCGGAAGAGTCTGTGACAAAGGTCAAAATGCCATCATTCCTTTCTCGCGGCGGCGGCTGCTTTGTGTAATCTGCTGGAAAGCGCTGTGCACTGGCTTCAATGAGCTAATGTTAGGGCCTGGGTTTCGCCGGTAAGGGGCCTTGGGGTTTTGACTGAAAACACGCCGGGCAACTCGCCCGCTAAGGATTTTCAAGCATGCCGCGACTGCATCGAGCCTTTGCTTTGATCGGACTGCTCTTGCTGGCCCAAACCGCCGCAGCGGACAAGTTGCGGCTGGTGTTTGATATCTGGCCACCGTTTACCGACGACACGCTGGTCAACGGCGGCCTGGCCACCGACATCGTCAGCACCGCGCTGGCGCGGGCCGGTTATGCCAGCGACTACGAGCAGGTGCCGTGGGCGCGGGCGCTGCTGGGGGTTGGCGAGGGGCGCTACGACGTACTGGTCAACGCCTGGTATAACGAAGAACGCACCAAACTCGGCCAGTTCTCTAGCGAGTATCTGCTCAATCGCATCCGCTTTCTCAAGCGCAAGGACACGCCGCTGGACTACAGCAACCTGGAGCAACTGCACACCTATCCGGTGGCGGTGGTGCGCGGTTATGCCTACTCGCAGGCGTTCGATGCGGATACCGCGCTCGAGAAAGTCCCTGTGCATAACTTCGCTATGGCCGTGCGCATGCTCGCGGCGGATCGGGTCAAGCTGACCCTGGAAGATGAGTACGTTGCGCGCTATTACCTGTCGCGCGAATCACCCAAAGTGCGCAACGCCGTGGAGTTCCTGCCCAAACCGTTGAGCGAGAACAGCCTGCACATTCTGGTGAGCCTGAAGAACCCTGCGCATGAACAGATTGTGGCCGGGTTTGATAAGGCGATTGCGGCGATGAAGGCGGATGGGAGTTATGACCGGTTGTTGCGTCAGCATGGGATGTAGGGGCTGATCCGGAAATGGCTGTGTGGCTGATGGCCCTTTCGCGAGCAAGCCCGCTCCCACATTTGGAATGCGTTCTCCTGTGGGAGCGGGCTTGCTCGCGAAGAGGCCCTGACAAACACCGCAAAACTCAGGCTTCGCTGGTGTCCTTGATCAAATGCGCCGCCAACGTCCGCAACGGCCCCAACTGCCGGCAGATCAACGCCAGTTGTGTCTGCACCAGCCGTTGCCCTTCATCGATCTCGTCCGGCATCTGCTCCAGCTCGTTGGCCAGTGCTTCTTCTTCGTCACTCTGAATCGCCACCGGCTGCTTGTTCGCCAGGCCCTGGGCGATGTCGTCGATGCTCGTGGCCAGTTTCACCCCGGCACCGTCGATCAGCTGTTCGCGCACGTCCGCCGGTAGCTGCGTTTCGCGATGCGCACCCAGTCCGGACAGGTAACTGAGCAGGGTGTGTGACAGCACCAGGAACCGGAAGCCGACATCCGCCTCCTTCCGGAAATGCCCCGGCTCCATCAGCATGTTGGCCAAGGTGGTCGACAGCGCCGCATCGGCGTTGTGCGCGTTGCGTCGGGCCAGGCGATAGGCGAGGTCGTCGCTCTTGCCGGCGGCGTATTGCTGCATGATCTGGCGCAGATAGATGCTGTTGCAGGTCAGGGTGTTGGCCAGCACTTTATTCAGGCGTCGACCCTGCCAGTCCGGCAGGAACAGGAACACTGTCAGGCCGGCGATCAGGCTGCCGAGCAGGGTATCGAACAGGCGCGGCAGGAACAGCCCGTAGCCATCGCCGATCTGGTTGAAGCAGAACAGCACCATGATCGTGATCGCGGCGGTCGCCACCGTGTAGCGCGTGGTGCGGTTGGTAAAGAACACCACCCCGGCGGCGATCGCGAAGCACGACTGCACCAGCGGGCTGGGGAACAGATCGAACAGCGCCCAGGCCACGGTCAGACCGATGGCGGTGCCGAGAATCCGCTGCCCGAGTTTGCGCCGCGTCGCGCCGTAGTTCGGCTGGCAGACGAACAGGGTGGTGAGGATGATCCAGTAACCCTGCGACGGGTGAATCAGGTGCACCATGCCATAGCCGATACTCAGCGCCAGCGGCAAGCGCAGGGCGTGGCGGAACAGCAGGGAAGTCGGTGTCAGTTGCGTGCGCAGGCGAATCCACACGTCCTTGAGGTTGCGCGGCGAGCGGTCGAGCAGGCTGCTGTCAGTGGCGTCTGCCAAGGCATCGGGGTTGCTCGCGTCGCTGAGCAAACGGTCGAGGGTGCCGAGGTTGGCTGCCAGTGCACGCAGCGAACGCAGGAGGCCGCGCCACGCCGGATTGCTCTGGATGCGCAGGTGTTCAAGGGAGGCATCGAGGTCAGTCAGTGCTTCGGCAAAACTGGCGTCGTAGACGAATGGCTGGCGCATCTGGATCGATTCGGCCAACGCGCGGCAGGCCTTGCCCTGCTGGCGCAACAAACGCTGGCAGCGGAACAGCACGTCGCTGTGGAAGAACGCATCGGCCAGCGCGTTGTACGGATAGTGCGAAGAGCTGGCGCGTTCGTGGATGTCCTGGGCGAGGAAGTACAGCTTCAGATAACGGCTGACTTTCGAACCCGGGCGACCGTTGCCGACCCGGTGCAGAATGATTTCCTTGGCGCTGTTCAGCGCCGCCACCACGCGACCGTTTTGCTGCGCCAGTTCCAGCCGTCGTCCTTCGACGTCCAGTTGGCGGATCGGCTCGAACAGCGAGGCTTTGAGCTTTAGGTAGAAGCCCAGTTCACGGAACAATCGCGCCAGGCTCTGCTGCACTGGCTGGTTGGAAAACAGCGCCTGCCACAGCACCGAGAGCAGGCCGTACCACGCGGCGCCGGCCACCAGCAGCATCGGCTCGTGCCAGAAATCGGTGACCGCGCCGCCGCGCTGATCCACGCCGATCATGGTGTAGACCGACAGGATCAACGTCGCCGAGGCGATCGCACCGTAACGCTCGCCGAGCGCGCCGAGCATGGTCAGGCCGAAGCTGGCCAGTGCCAGAGCAATGGCAAATACGATGGGGTAGGGGAAGAGCAGTTCCACCGACAGCGCGGCGATGCTGAAACACACCAGTGTGACCGCCAGTGCGTTGAGGCGGCCCTGCCAACTGTCGTCGGTCTCGGCCAGGGCGCTGGCGATAATCCCCAGGAACAACGGGATCAGCAAGCCCATTTCATCCTGATACCAACACAGCGCCATGCTGCCGGTCAGGGCGATGAACACCCGCACGCTGTAGCTGAATTTATCCAGCGCCCACAGGCGCCGCAAAGACTGACGAAACGAGGTCGAGGACATGAAGTGCGAAGGCCTTCCGAGGCGATGCCGCTAAATTGAGCCAGTAATGACGCCGACGCAATGGCGCCGATCACATCTGACAGCAAAAAGTGTTCCTTACTGCATCACACATAACAACTGTGGGAGGGGGCTTGCTCGCGATGGCGGTGTATCAGTCAGCCAATGATTGAATGACAGAAAGCAATCGCGAGCAGGCTCGCTCCCACAGGTTTTGCGTTTGATTTTGGATCAGACGTACTGCGCAGCCGCGTAACCCGAGGCCCAGGCCCACTGGAAGTTGAAGCCACCCAGATGCCCGGTGACGTCGAGCACTTCACCGATGAAATACAGGCCAGGGCTTTTCAGCGATTCCATGGTCTTGGACGACACTTCGCGGGTGTCAACGCCACCCAGCGTGACCTCGGCGGTGCGGTAGCCTTCGGTGCCGGCCGGGACGACTTTCCAACTGCCGAGTTTGTCGGCGATCTGCGCCAGTTCGGCGTGGGTGTACTGTTTCATCGGTTTGGAAACGAACCAGTTGTCCGCCAACAGATTGGCCATCTTCTTGGTGAAGATCTCACCAAGCAAAGTTTTCAGCTCGCTGTTCGGGCGCTCGGCCACTTGCTGCTGCAGCCATGCGGCGGTGTCGTGATCCGGCAACAGGTTGATCTCCACGGTGTCACCCGGCTCCCAGAACGACGAGATCTGCAGAATCGCCGGGCCGCTGAGGCCACGGTGGGTGAACAGAATGTTCTCGCGAAAGCTCTGCTCGTTGCAGCTGACCAGACAATCCACCGAAGTACCGGACAGCTCGGTGCACAGTTCCTTGAGCTGATCGGTGATGGTGAACGGCACCAGCCCGGCGCGGGTCGGCAGCAGTTCATGGCCGAACTGTTTGGCCACCTGATAACCGAAGCCTGTAGCGCCCAGCGTCGGGATCGACAGCCCGCCGGTGGCAATCACTAGCGACTGGCACTGGAGCTGGCCGAGGGTGGTGTCGAGTAGGTAACCGTTCTCGACTTTCTCGATGGTCTGGATCGAGGTGTCGAGGTGCAGCTCGACGCCGACCTGATCGCACTCGTCGAGCAGCATGCCGAGGATGTCGCTGGATTTGTTATCGCAGAACAGCTGGCCGAGTTTCTTCTCGTGGTACGGCACGCCGTGCTTGGCGACCATACCGATGAAATCCCACTGGGTGTAGCGCGCCAGTGCCGATTTGCAGAAATGCGGATTGTGCGAGAGGAAATTGCTCGGCTCGGTGTACATGTTGGTGAAATTGCAGCGGCCACCACCGGACATCAGGATTTTCTTGCCGGCCTTGTTCGCGTGGTCGAGCAGCAACACCTGACGCCCACGCCCGGCGGCGGTCAGTGCACACATCAACCCTGCGGCGCCAGCGCCAATGATCACGACTTCGGTAGAGCGCAAAACGGTGTCCTCTTGGTGGGTCGCTACAAAACAAACTGTGGGAGCGGACGTGCTCGCGAAAGCGGTGTGTCATTCAACCTGATGTCGACTGACAGATTGCATTCGCGAGCAAGCCCGCTCCCACAGGGGATCTTCTTTGGGTGGAAGATCGCTTACAAAACCCGCACGCGCAACGAACGGCCCTTGATCTTGCCGTTGTTCAAGCGCTGCAGTGCCTGCATGACCACGGTGCGTTCAACCGCCACATACGATTGGAAGTCGAAGATCGCGATCTTGCCCACTTGGGCGCCCGGGATGCCGGCGTCGCCGGTCAGTGCGCCGAGGATGTCGCCCGGCCGCACTTTGTCTTTACGCCCGCCGGCGATGCACAGCGTGCTCATCGGTGGCTGCAGCGGGGCGCCGCCCTGGGACTTGAGGTTGTCGACCTGATCCCAGTTCAACGGGGCTTTCTGCAGCTGTTCGATGGCTTGCGCGCGATGCGCTTCGGACGGCGCAACGAGGCTGACCGCGATGCCTTTCTCGCCGGCACGACCGGTACGGCCAACGCGGTGAATGTGGATTTCCGAGTCACGGGCCAGCTCGACGTTGATCACCATGTCCAGCGCATCGATGTCCAGACCACGGGCGGCCACGTCGGTGGCGACCAGGACCGACGTACTGCGGTTGGCGAACATCGCCAGCACCTGGTCGCGGTCACGCTGTTCCAGATCGCCATGCAGGCCGACGGCGGAGATGCCTTTGGCGGTCAGGTGATCGACGGTTTCCTGCACCTGCTGCTTGGTGAAGCAGAACGCCACGCAGGAGTCCGGGCGGAAGTGGTGCAGAACTTTGGTCACTGCGCTCATGCGCTCTTCCGGAGAAATTTCGTAGAAGCGCTGCTCGATCTGCGTGTCGTCATGGAACGCTTCGGCTTTCACCGTTTGCGGATCGCGCATGAATTTCGACGCCAGTTGCTTGATGCCCACCGGGTAGGTGGCGGAGAACAGCAGGGTCTGACGGCGTGCCGGAGTCTTTTCGATGATGTCTTCGATGGCGTCGTAGAAGCCCATGTCGAGCATGCGGTCGGCTTCGTCGAGGATCAGCGTGTTCAGACCGTCGAGCACCAGCGAACCCTTGCGCAGGTGCTGCTGGATACGTCCCGGGGTGCCGACGATGATGTGCGCGCCGTGCTCCAGCGAAGCGATCTGCGGGCCGAACGACACGCCGCCGCACAGGGTCAGGACCTTGATGTTGTCCTCGGCACGGGCCAGACGCCGGACTTCCTTGGCGACCTGGTCGGCCAGCTCACGGGTTGGGCAGATCACCAGCGCCTGGCAACCGAAGTAGCGCGGGTTGATCGGGTTTAGCAGGCCGATGCCGAACGCGGCGGTCTTGCCGCTGCCGGTCTTGGCCTGGGCGATCAGGTCCATCCCCTTGAGGATCACCGGCAAGCTCTGCGCCTGGATCGGCGTCATCTGGGCATAACCGAGGGATTCGAGGTTAGCCAGCATGGCGGCGGACAGCGGCAGAGTATTAAAAGCGGTGGCGATGGTGGTCACGGGACTGGCCTGCAAAACAAAATGTCGCGCAGTGTAGCAGCCCCGTGCCACTTTCCTCGAAAGTTCTGGACGAACAGTGACTAAAACCCGAGGCAAGGTGATTTATCTGTGGCGAGGGAGCTTGCTCCCGCTGGGGCGCGAAGCGGCCCCGCTCTTCAACTCAAAAAGCGGGGGGACTGCTGCGCAGTCCAGCGGGAGCAAGCTCCCTCGCCACAAAGGCCTTCGCTGTTTGGTCAGTGTTCGATGTGTTCATCCGGATGTTCATCCGGGCGTTTGACCCGGCGGCCGTCTTCTTTCGACAGTTGCGAGAAGATCGTCGCCGCCAGCATCGCCATCACTCCGACCGTGACAAACGTCAGCTGGAATGCGCCCAACACGGTTTCGACGCCGTCGTTGCCGATCTCCGCCGTGAAGCCGCCAAGCAGCGCACCGGCGCAGGCCACCCCCAGACTCAACGACAATTGCGCCACCACCGACAGCAAGCTGTTGCCGCTGCTGGCGCTGGCGTCGTCGAGGTCGATCAGGGTCACCGTGTTCATCGCGGTGAACTGCAGCGAGTTGATTGCGCCGAGAATCGCCAGCAGGCACAGCAGCAGCCAGTACGGCGTCTGCTCGCTGACCAGGCCCATGCTCGCCAGCATGATCCCCAGCGCCAGGGTGTTGCCGGTGAGCACGATGCGATAGCCAAGACGTTCGATCAACGGTCGCGCCACCCACTTGGCGATCATTGCCGCCGCCGCCAGTGGCAGCATGCTCATCCCGGCTTGCGCCGGTGAATAACCCAGCGCCACTTGCAGCAGCAACGGCACCAGAAACGGCAGGGCACCGCTGCCCAGACGGGCGAACAGGTTGCCGATGATCCCGACCGCAAAGGTCCGGGTCTTGAACAGCGTTGGCGAGAACAGTGGATTTTCGACACGCCCGGCACGCAGCCAGTAAGCCGCCAGACAGGCCAGCCCGCCGAACAGCAGCAACATCACCCGCAGGTGCGGCAAGTGCAGTTCGCCCAGGCCTTCCATGGCGATGGTGATCAGGATCATCGCCGCGCCGAACAGCAGGAAACCGAGGCTATCGAAACGCGTGCGCTCGGTGCCGCGCAGGTCGGGAATGAATTTCCACACCGCGTAGCAACCGATGAGGCCGACCGGCAGGTTGATCAGAAAGATCCAGTGCCACGTCAGGTATTGCACCATCCAGCCGCCCATGGTCGGGCCGATCAGCGGGCCGAGCAGGCCGGGAATGGTGATGAACCCCATGATCCGCACCAGTTCCGAACGCGGGTAGGCGCGCAGCACCACCAGCCGCCCGACGGGCAACATCAGCGCACCACCGAGGCCCTGAATGACCCGCGCGCCGACCAGCATGGTCAGGCTGCTCGATAACGCGCAGAGCAGTGAGCCGAAACTGAACAGCAGGATCGCGCCGAAGAAGATTTTCTTGGTGCCGAAGCGGTCGGCGATCCAGCCCGAGGCCGGAATCAGCAAGGCCACGGTGAGCATGTAGGCGATGACCACGCCTTGCATGCGCAACGGGTTTTCGGCCAGATCCTTGGCCATGGCCGGCAGGGCGGTGTTGAGGATGGTCCCGTCGAGGGACTGCATGAAGAACGCAATGGCGACGACCCACGGCAACCAGCGGGCGGTAATGGCGTCGAGAGGCGGGCGTGTGGGCATGGAACCTCTTGTGGTTGGGGTTAATGCACAAGTTTTTGGTGGGAGCGGGCTTGCTCGCGAATGCGGTGTGTCAGCCACCATAAGTGTTGAATGACACACCGCATTCGCGAGCAAGTCGAATCGTCGCACCGCCGCTCCCACAGTAGATCTCCATTGTTCTGGAGATCCTGGTCTTACAGGGTCAAGGTCAATCGGCTCACCAGCGCCCCCGGCAGCAGCGCCGACGAGGTATTGCGCTGGCTGTACGTGCTCGCCGACAGCAGCAACTCGCGCTCGGCGGTCAACGCTTCCAGCTGCGAACCCAGCAGGTTGTAGGCGCTGTCGTCGAAACGCATGGTGCTGACCGGCGCCTGAATCTCGCCGTTCTCGACCCAGAACGTGGCAAACCGGGTCATGCCGGTCAGGCGTGCCGCCGGTTGATCCGAGAAGTTCAGGTACCACAGGTTGCTGATGTACAACCCGGTGCCCAACTGCTTGAGAATCTCTGCCTGTGACAGATCACCGGCCGCCATGTTCAGTGCGCTCGGCGATTCGCCGCCGCTGGCACCGTTGGCGGTCAGGCCGTATTCGGCGGCACTGCGTGAACCGACCAATTGATCACCGGCCTTGCCTTCGACGATCAGCCGCAAATCGCTGCGCGGATAACCCTCGGCGGAAAACGCCGGACTCAACGATTCGCTGACTTTTTCATCCAGCGATACCAGTGGACTGAACGTCTGATCGCCGACATACAGCTTCTGCAGCGGGCTGCTCTTGCTGGCAATCGACTGCGCCGAGAAACCGCCCCAACTGAGCATGCCCATGATTTCTTCCAGCGCGGCCGGCGCCAGATAAGCCCGGTATTGCCCCGGTGCCAGAGTACGTAGCGGGCGACCGAGGAACGCCAGTTGCTCGCGGGCCTGCTGGAAGCGTCGGGCGAAGCCTTCGCTGCTCCAGTCGTGCCCGGCGTAGCTGGCCTTTACCGCTTCGCCATTTTCGTGGAACAGGCTGAAGTCGAAGTTGAAGCTGTTGGCCTGATGCCAGCCGAACGCTCCCGAGGAACTGGCGAAACCACGACTGATCGGGCCGGCAGCATAGAAACCGACCAGATCCAGACCTTCAGCAGCGGTGCAGATTTCCTCGACCACCTGCTCGGTGTCCGGCAACGGGTGTTCCTGCACGTTGTTGCTCTGCCAGCCGTTGTGATTGAGCAGCAGGTACGGATCCTGCGGCAGCAGCGGTAGGGTTTCGCGCAGTTGTTGCAGGCCTTCGGCGAGGCGTTGCAGATCGGCTTCCTGATCACCGGACAGGGTGATGTGCAGGTCAGCGTGGCGGCCGTCGTTGATCAGTTTCAGCCCGACGTCGGCTTGCTGCACCTGGCCGGCCTGACGCACCTTGGCGTGGTTGAAACGGACGAACGCCGACGATTCGGCGGCATAGCTGAGCGTGAACTGTTCCGGCTCGCGCACACTGTCGCGTAGCCAATTGACGATGACCTTGAAGGCGTCGGACTGACTCTTCGAAATGCTCATCAGGCGTCTCCCCCAAACACATCAACGTTGCTGAATACGCAGGCCGGCGAAGCGTGGCCGACGCGGATCACCTGGTTCGGCTCGCCCTTGCCGCAGTTTGGCGTGCCCAGCACCTTACGGGTGCCGGCGTCGCCGACCGCGCGCAGACTCTTCCAGAAGTGCGCGGATATGCCCCGGTAGTTCGGATTTTTCACCACACCTTTAAGTTCACCGTTCTCGATCAACTGACCCCACTCGCAACCGAACTGGAATTTGTTGCGCGCGTCGTCAATCGACCACGAACGGTTGGTGCTCATCAGAATGCCATGCTCGATGCCGCTGATCAGTTGCGTCAGCGACTGATCGCCCGGCTCGATGTTGAGGTTGGCCATGCGGTCGATCGGCGGCCGGTTCCAGCCGCAGGCGCGGCTGTTGGCAACGCCGTCGAGACCGGCGCGGAACTGCGACAGCGCGCCGCCCAGTGGCCGCAACAGCAAGCCTTCGCGAATCAGGAATTGTTTGCTGGCCTTGGTGCCGTCGTCATCGTGGCCGTAGCTGGCGAGTTCTTCGGGAATGTCCGGATCGAAGGTCACGTTGAGCAGCTTCGAGCCATATTGCAGGCTGCCGAAGTCACTGGTTTTGACGAAGCTGGTGCCGGCGTAGTTGCGTTCGTCACCGAGGATGCGGTCCAGCTCCAGCGGATGACCGATGGACTCGTGGATCTGCAGCATCATCTGGTCCGGCATCAGCAACAGATCGCGCGGGCCTTGCGGGGTGTTCGGCGCGAGCAGCAGTTGCAGGGCCTGATCGGCCACTTTCGGGCCGGCGCCGACCAGGCCGCAACGGCTGATCACGTCCGCGCCGCCCTGCTGGCCGAAGTTCTCGCGGCCGAGGGAGCGGGTCTGGCTGTCGTTGCCGTCATAAGCGGTGACGTCGAGGCTCGGGTAGACGAAGCGCTGGGCCTGGCGCAATTCGGCACCGGCGCTGCTCAGATAGATCTGTTCGACATGGGTGATGCCGATGCTCGCTTCCCAATTCACCAGGCGCTCATCCTTTGGCACCGAGGCGGATTCCGCGCCGAGCAGCTCGAAGCATTCGCTCATGGACGGGAAGGGTTGCTCGAGTTTGGGCGAAAAGTAATCAGCGCGGTCGCTTGATACAGGCTGGTCTCGCAGGTCGAGCAGGGCGTGGGGCTTCAGTCGCCGGGCCTGCTGTTCGGCGCGTTCCAGGGCGGCTTGCAGGCCTTGCTGCGACAGGTCGTTGGTCGCCGCGTAGGCCTCGACGCCGTTGACGCGCACGGTGAGCATCGCCCCTTCGTCACGGCTCAGGCTTGGTGGCTCGGCGACGTTCTTGCGCACCGATAGGTACTGGCCGGACTCGCGTACATACCGCAGGGAGAAAAACTCGGCGCCCGTGCGCAAGGCAGCGAAGCGCTGCTTGAGCTGGGGGTGGAAATCGAACATTCGGGAACCTCCTTGTTATGGAGTTGCGGGGTGAAGCGATTCGGCGGGGAGGGGTGAAACGGTTGCGCGAGGTCTAGAGTAGGCCTGCGTGGGGGTAGGATCAAGTGAAGAGGGGGTGTAGGAGGATTTACTGTGCAGCAGGGGAATTTGTGCTGAATGTGAGGGCCCCTTCGCGAGCAAGCTCGCTCCCACCTTTGAAATGCATTCCAATGTGGGAGCGAGCTTGTCTCCGGGCGGCGTTCCGACGAAGGTAGCGCCTCGGTATTACGTCTTACTGAGCAGCCGGGGTGATATCACGCATCGGCTTGCCTTTCACCGGCGCATTGCCAGCGACGTAGTACGCTGCGGTGCTGCGCGGCAGCGGTTTGCGGCCACGGATCTTGTCGGCGATTTTCTCGGCCATCATGATCGTCGGCGCGTTCAGGTTACCGGTGGTGATGATCGGCATGATCGAAGCATCGACCACACGCAGGCTCTGCATGCCGTGCACGCGACCTTCGCCATCCACTACGGCCATTTCGTCGGTGCCCATCTTGCACGAGCAGGACGGGTGGAACGCGGTTTCGGCGTGCTCGCGGATGAACTTGTCCAGCTGCTCATCGGTTTGCACGTCGATGCCCGGGCTGATTTCGCGGCCACGGAAGGCGTCCAGTGCCGGCTGTTGCATGATTTCGCGGGTCAGGCGGATGCCGTCACGGAATTCCTGCCAGTCCTGCTCGGTGGCCATGTAGTTGAACAGGATGCTCGGGTGCTGGCGCGGATCCTTGGATTTGACCTGGATGCGGCCACGGCTCGGCGAACGCATGGAACCCATGTGCGCCTGGAAACCGTGCTCTTTCACACCGTTGCTGCCGTTGTAGTTAATCGCCACCGGCAGGAAGTGGTACTGGATGTTCGGCCATTCGAACTCTTCGCGAGTACGGATGAAACCGCCGGCTTCGAACTGGTTGCTGGCGCCGATGCCGGTGCCGTTGAACAGCCACTCGGCACCGATGGCCGGCTGGTTGTACCAGAGCAGCGACGGGTACAGCGAGACCGGTTGGGTGCAGGCGTATTGCAGGTACAGCTCAAGGTGATCCTGCAGGTTTTCACCGACGCCCGGCAGGTCATGCACCACCGGGATGTCGAGGCTTTCCAGCAGTTTTGCCGGGCCGACACCGGAGCGCTGCAGAATCTGCGGCGAAGCGATGGCGCCGGAGCACAGCAGGACTTCCTTGCGTGCCTTGGCTTCAACGCGCTCTTCCGCCGAACCGACCAGGTAACGTACGCCGACCGCACGCTTGCCTTCGAACAGAATCTTGTCGGTCAGGGCGTGGGTGACGATGGTCAGGGTCGAGCGCTTTTTGGCGACGTCGAGGTAGCCACGGGCGGTGGAAGCACGACGGCCGTTCGGCGTCACGGTGCGGTCCATCGGGCCGAAGCCTTCCTGCTGGTAGCCGTTCAAATCTTCGGTGCGCGGGTAACCGGCCTGCACGCCGGCTTCAACCATAGCGTGGAACAGCGGGTTGTTGCCCGCCTTCGGCGTTGTCACGCTGACCGGGCCGTCGCCACCGTGGTAGTCGTTCGGGCCGATGTCGCGGGTTTCCGCTTTGCGGAAGTAGGGCAGGCAGTCGAGGTAGGTCCAGTCTTCCAGGCCTGGCAGTTTCGCCCAGCCGTCGTAGTCCATCGCGTTGCCACGGATGTAGCACATGCCGTTGATCAGCGAGGAACCGCCGAGGCCTTTGCCGCGACCGCATTCCATCCGGCGACCGTCCATATGTGGCTCCGGATCGGTTTCGTACGCCCAGTTGTAGCGACGACCCTGCAGCGGGAACGCCAGCGCGGCCGGCATTTGCGTGCGGAAGTCGAAACGGTAGTCCGGACCGCCTGCTTCGAGCAGCAGCACGGTGACGCCTTCGTCTTCAGTCAGACGGGTCGCCAGGGTGTTACCGGCCGAGCCGGCACCGATGATGATGTAATCGAATTCTTGGGACATTGAATGCACCCTCTTTAGATGTGGTCAGGTCTGACCTCGGCGAGTGCTGCGCACTCGAATCGCTGGCAAGCCAGCTCCCACAAGGATTGGGAGCTGCCACAGATTTGATGGACGACTCCAGACCTGTGGGAGCTGGCTTGCCAGCGAAGAGGCCTTCGCGGGCAATGCAAATCTCGGGTTAGAACACCGAAACGTAATCGCCCAGTTCGACCTGTACCGATTTGATGCGTGTGTAGTTGGTCAGCGAGCTGATGCCGTTTTCGCGGCCCACGCCCGACTGCTTGTAACCGCCCACCGGCATTTTTGCGTCGGACTCGCCCCAGGCGTTGATCCAGCAGATACCGGCTTCCAGTTGATGAATTACGCGGTGCGCGCGGTTCAGGTCTTTGGTGACGATACCGGCGGCCAGGCCGAAGTCGGTGTCGTTGGCGCGGCGGATCACTTCTTCTTCGGTCTCGTAGGAGAGGATCGCCATCACCGGGCCAAAGATTTCTTCACGGACGATGGTCATCTCGTCGGTGCAATCGGTGAACACGGTCGGCGCGACGAAGGCGCCTTTGGCGAATTCGCCGTCGGTCAGACGCTCGCCGCCGCACAGGACGCGGGCACCTTCTTCTTTACCCTTGGCGATGTAACCCAGCACGCTTTCCATGTGGGCGAAGCTGACCAGTGGGCCGAAGTTGGTGTTTTCGTCTTCCGGGTTGCCGATGCGGATGCGCGCTACGCGCTCGACGATCTTGGCTTCGAAAGCGGCTTTCAGGTGGCTCGGTACGAACACGCGAGTACCGTTGGTGCAAACCTGACCGGAGCTGTAGAAGTTGGCCATCATCGCGGTGTCGGCGGCGCGATCGAGGTCGGCGTCGTCGCAGATGATCAAAGGCGACTTGCCGCCCAGTTCCATGGTCACGTCTTTCAGCGACGAAGCCGAAGCGCTGGCCATGACTTTCTTGCCGGTGTCGGTGCCGCCGGTGAAGGAAACTTTCTCGATGCGCGGGTGCTCGGTCAGCCAGGTGCCGACTTCACGGCCGCTGCCGGTCAGGACGTTGAACACGCCGTTTGGCAGGCCGGCTTCGGTGTAGATCTCGGCCAGTTTCAGGGTGGTCAGCGAGGTGACTTCGCTTGGCTTGAAGATCATCGCGTTACCAGCGGCCAGGGCTGGTGCGGATTTCCACAGCGCGATCTGGATCGGGTAGTTCCACGCACCGATACCGGCGACCACGCCCAGCGGCTCGCGACGGGTGTAGACAAAGGAAGTGTCGCGCAGTGGAATCTGCTCGCCTTCGATTGCCGGCACCAGGCCTGCGTAGTATTCCAGCACGTCGGCGCCAGTGACGATGTCGACATATTTGGTTTCGGAGTAAGCCTTGCCGGTATCCAGGGTTTCCAGAGCAGCCAGTTCATCGTTGCGCTCGCGCAGGATGTCGACGGCGCGACGCAGGATGCGCGAACGCTCCATGGCGGTCATCGCGGCCCAGATTTTCTGGCCCTTTTCAGCGCTGACCACGGCGCGCTCGACGTCTTCCTTGGTCGCACGTTGCACTTGGGCGAGGACTTCACCGTTCGCCGGGTTGATGGCTTCGAAGGTGGCATCGCTGCCAGCGTCGGAGTACGCGCCATCGATGTAGAGTTTTTGCAGTTCGAAACGGGCCATAGTGTCCTCGCAAGTGCATTAGTGGTTGGCGTCGACCACCGCGCTGAAACTGCGGTGGCGGTTCAGGTGCCGAGCGTTTTCTGTGTGCTCTGGCTCACCTGCTTGGCCAATTGGAAATCCATGTATTCGTAAGCGATCTGTTGCGCCTGCGCCGTGTCGAAAGCGTCTCCCGACAGGGCGCCGCGCAACCACAAGCCGTCGATCAACGCTGCCAGTCCACGCGCTGCACTGCGCGCCTCTTCGAGCGGCAACACGCGGCGGAACTCGCAGCACAGGTTGGAATACAGACGGTGATCGTTGATCCGCTGCAACCTGTGCAAAGACGGCTGGTGCATGCTGGTGGCCCAGAAGGCCAGCCAGGTTTTCATTGCCGGGCCATTGACCTGGCTGGCGTCGAAGTTGCCTTCGATGATCACCTGCAGATGCGCCCGTGGGCTGCTGTCTGCCAGCGCCTGTCGGCGCGCGGTGACGCTCTCGCTGAGGGCGGTCATCAGATACCGCATCGTGGCGGCGATCAGGCCATTCTTGTCCTGAAAATAGTGACTGATGATGCCATTCGAGACACCGGCCAAACGGGCGATCAGCGCAATGCTGGCGTCCCCCATTCCGACCTGATCAACCGCTTGCAACGTGGCTTCGATCAGTTGTTGGCGGCGGATGGGTTGCATACCGACCTTGGGCATCTTGCACATCTCCTTAGGCCTTCCAACGGGCGATAAACGCCTATCGGATTGAGGGCCAGTCTATTTTGTTTTGATTGAACGTTCAATCAACAAAGAATAAGATCTGCGACAAATCGTCGCTGCCTACAGATTTTTTCTGCTTGTAAATGGCGATAAAACGACATCCGAAAATGCTTGAAACCTGCGTGGGGCATGGCGCGGTTCGCTATTCGATGGACGTGTTGAAAGGGCAAGACGCTCGGGGCCAGGTTTCGGATGAACGTCCGCACAGCTTTGGCCACGAAAGCGATTCGCAACGCCATTTCGGCAGGTTCGGGCTTTTTTCGGGGTGTCTTTATATCACCCGCCGGTCGGCTGCCAACTAACCGATTGGTCGGGTTCCGTGTTGCCTTGTGTTCTTCTCTCGCACTGCCTGGAGCATTTGTGCCATGAGTTCTGCCTCTCTTATAAAGACCCCGCCCGAGAAGGTGACGGTCAACGGTTGGGTGTTCTACACCTCTACCGCGTTGATTCTGTTGTTGACCGCCATTCTGATCATCGCCCCGCAAGAGGCCGGCAGAATGTTGGGTATCGCTCAGGCCTGGTTGTCGCGCAGCTTCGGCTGGTACTACATGGTGGTGATCGCCGCCTACCTGGTGTTTGTGGTGGGCCTGGCGTTTTCCTCCTACGGCAAACTCAAACTGGGCAGCAAGGACGACACCCCGGATTTCAGTTACGGCGCCTGGGCGGGGATGCTGTTCTCGTCGGGTATCGGTATTTCGCTGCTGTACTTCGGCGCCTCCGAGCCGCTGGACCACTACTTCAATCCGCCGGAAGGCGCCTCTGCCACCAACATGGCCGCGCGTCAAGCTGTACAGCTGACCTTCCTGCACTGGGGCCTGCACGGCTGGGCGATCTATGCACTGGTCGGTCTGGCCGTGGCGTACTTTGCCTACCGTCATAACCAGCCGCTGGCCTTGCGTTCGGCGCTGTATCCGCTGGTCGGCGAGCGTTGGGTCAAGGGCGCCGCCGGTCATGCAGTGGACGGCTTCGGCATGTTCGTGACCCTGCTGGGTCTGGTGACCAATCTGGGGATCGGTTCGCTGCAAGTGTCCTCCGGCCTGGAAAACCTGTTCGGCATGGAACACAGCAACACCAACCTTTTGATCGTGATCATCGTGATGAGCACCGTGGCGACCATCGCTGCCGTGTCCGGTGTGGAAAACGGCATTCGTCGTCTGTCCAACCTGAACATCGTGCTGTTCAGCGGTCTGCTGATTTTTGTCCTGCTGTTCGGCCCGACCCTGCACCTGCTCAACGGCTTCGTGCAGAACATCGGCGACTACCTCAACGGCGTGGTGCTGAAAACCTTCGACCTGTACGTCTATGAAGGCGACAGCGCCAAGTCCGACCGCTGGCTGGGCCTGTGGACCCTGTTCTACTGGGCCTGGTGGATTTCCTGGGCACCATTCGTCGGCATGTTCATCGCGCGTATTTCCCGTGGTCGTACCGTGCGTGAACTGGTGGCCGGCGTGCTGCTGATCCCGCTGGGCTTCACCTTGGCCTGGTTGTCGATCTTCGGTAACTCGGCGCTGGATCTGGTGATGAACCAGGGGGCGGTGGAACTCGGCAAGACGGCGCTGGAACAGCCGTCGATGGCGATCTACCAGTTGCTGGAACACTACCCGGCGTCGAAAGTCGTTATCGGTGTGTCGATCTTCGTCGGTTTCGTGCTGTTCCTGACCCCGGCCGACTCCGGCGCGGTGATGATGGCCAACCTGTCCTGCAAGGGCGGTAACGTTGATGAAGATGCGCCGCACTGGCTGCGGATCTTCTGGTCGGTGGTGATCACCCTGGTGACCATCGGTCTGCTGTTCGCCGGCAACTTCGAAGCCATGCAGACCATGGTGGTGCTGGCCGGTCTGCCGTTCTCGGTGGTGCTGGTGTTCTTCATGTTCGGCCTGCACAAGGCGATGCGTCAGGACGTGCAGATCGAACAGGAGCAGGCGCGACTGGCTGAACGCGGTCGTCGTGGTTTCAGCGAACGCCTGACTCAGCTGGACCTGCAACCGAGCCAATCGGTGGTGCAACGCTTCATGGATAAACATGTGACGCCGGCACTGGACGACGCTGCTGCGCAACTGCGTGCACAGGGTCTGGAAGTGCAGACGCTGCTGGGCAAATCCAAGCGCTGCATGGGCGTGCGCGTCGAGATGGAAGAGGGCAACCCTTTCGTCTACGAAGTGAGCCTGGACGGCTACCTGGCGACCCCGACCGAATCGGCCCAGTCCGATGAAGCGCGCCAGCGTTACTACCGCGCCGAGGTGTATCTGCACAACGGCAGCCAGGACTACGACCTGATGGGCTTCACGCAGGATCAGATCACACGCGATGTGCTCGATCAGTTTGAAAGCCATCGGCAGCTCCTTGGCCGGGTGTATAGCTAAGTTGTAGGTGGTGCGGTGTTTCTGTCTGAAGCACCGTGCCGCATTCTTCGCGAGCAAGCCCGCTCCCACATTGGAATGCATTTCAAATGTGGGAGCGGGCTTGCTCGCGAAGGGGCCATCAGCTCCAACGCTGAACGCCCTGTATTCCGATAAACAAAAACGCCGCGATCCTCTCGCGGCGTTTTTTGTGTCTGCGGGGTTCTTACCCCAGGTTCTTGCCCAGCAGCGCGTGATAAAGCTCGCTGTCGCCAAGAATCCCCACCACATGATTGTTGTCGTGCAGCACCAGTTTGTTGCCGGTCTGATAACGAATCTGCAGCGCGTCACGCATGCCGATATTCGAATCCACCAGTGTCGGCTTGCGCTCCAGCGCTTCCACCGCTTGCCCCGGTGCCCAGTTCTGCAGGTTCAGCACCGAACCGTTCTGCCGTGCACCCTTGATGGTGTTGCCTTCGGCCAGGTCCAGCCACGAATCGCCGCCCGGGTCGAGGCACACCGAACCGTTGATGCGTTTGCAGTTGTCCAGCGTGCGCATTAGGCTGCGGCCACACAGGACGTTGAGCGGGTTGGTGTGGGCCACGAAGGTGCGCACATAGTCGTCCGCCGGATTGAGCACGATCTCTTCCGGCACGCTGTACTGGATGATCCGGCCGTCCTTCATGATCGCGATGCGGCTGCCCAGTTTGAGCGCCTCGTCGAGGTCGTGACTGACAAACACGATGGTCTTGCTCAGCTTGCGTTGCAGTTCCAGCAGTTCATCCTGCAGACCCTGACGGATCAGCGGGTCGAGTGCCGAGAACGGTTCGTCCATCAGCAGAATATCGGCGTCCATCGCCAGCGCCCGCGCCAGTCCGACACGCTGCTGCATGCCGCCGGAGAGTTCATCGGGCTTCTTGTTGCGCCACTGGGTCAGGCCGACCAGTTCGAGCTTGTCGTCGACCAGCTTGCGCCGTTCCTTCTCCGGGCGACCCTGCATTTCCAGACCGAAGCTGATGTTCTCGCGCACGGTCAGCCACGGCATCAGGGCGAACTTCTGGAACACCATGGCGATGCGTTTGGTGCGCATCATCTTCAGTTCGGCCGGGGTGCAGGAGGCGATGTCGATCTGCTTGCCTTCGTGCTCGACGAACAGCTTGCCGCGACTCACGGTGTTCAGGCCGTTGATGCAGCGCAGCAGGCTCGACTTGCCGGAGCCGGACAGGCCCATCAGCACGCAGATCTCGCCCTTGTTGATATCCAGCGTGGCTTTTTCCACACCGACGATCTGTCCGGTCTTTTTCAGGATCTCGTTACGCGTCATGCCCTGATCCAGCAGCTTGAGCGCCTCGCGTGGATCCTTGGAGAAGATTACGTCGACGTCTTCGAAGCGAATTATGCTCATGCGTCACCCCCTGCTTTGGCGTCGGGTTGTTTGCAGATACGGTCGAGCATGATCGCCAGCAGTACGATCGCCAGGCCCGCTTCGAAGCCCAGGGCGATATCAGCAGTGTTCAGTGCGTTGACCACCGGTTTGCCGAGTCCGTCGGCGCCTACCAGTGCCGCGATCACCACCATCGACAGCGACAGCATGATGCACTGGGTGATGCCGGCAGCGATGCTCGGCATGGCGTGAGGCAGTTCGATCCGTGAGAGCAATTGGCGACGCGAGCAGCCGAAGGCCTTGCCGGCGTCCATCAGTTCTTGCGGGACATCGCGGATGCCCAGGTAGGTCAGGCGGATCGGCGCAGCGATGGCGAATACCACCGTGGAGATCAGGCCCGGCACCACGCCCAGCCCGAAGAGGGTCAGGGTCGGAATGAGGTAAACGAAGGTCGGTACGGTCTGCATCAGATCGAGTACCGGACGCATTAGTGTGTAGAACATCGGCTTGTGCGCGGCGACGATGCCCAACGGCACGCCGATGACCACGCAGACCAGGGTCGCGAACATGACCTGGGCGAGGGTTTCCATGGTTTCCTGCCAGTACCCCAGGTTGAGGATCAGCAGGAACGAGGCAATCACAAAAACAGTCAGCCCCCATTTGCGCTGGATGAAATGTGCGAGCAGGGCAATGAGGCCGATCAACACAAAAGGATTGAACCAGGTCAGCGCAAACGTCACGCCGTGGATCATCGTTTCCAGTGTCACGGCGATTGCGTCGAAGGTGCTGGCGCCGTGTTGCGTCAACCATTCAACGAAGCCCGCGATGTACTGGCCTAAAGGGATTTTCTGATCAATCAGCATGGTAGTGAACGTCCGCATGCAAGGAATAAACAGCCCGGGCGAGCGAACTCGCCCGGCGTAAGGCAATTACTGTGCGAGCTTGGCTTTCACGGCCTCCAGGCCTGGTTTACCGTCAATGGTGGTCACGCCAGCGAGCCAGGTATCGAGCACCTGTGGATTCTTTTTCAGCCAGGCCTTGGCGGCCGCGTCAGGCTTCATCTTGTCGTCGAGGATGTTGCCCATCAGTTCGCTTTCCATGTCGACGGTGAACTCCAGGTTTTTCAGCAGCTGACCGACGTTGCTGCATTCGGTGCTGTAGCCCTTGCGAGTGTTGGTCGCCACGGTGGCAGCACCGAAATCGGGGCCGAAGAAGTCATCGCCGCCGGTCAGGTATTGAATCTTGAAGCGCTTGTTCATCGGGTGCGGCGCCCAGCCGAGGAAGACCACGGCGGTGTCGCGTTTCTGCGCGCGGTCGACCTGCGAGAGCATGCCCGCTTCGGACGATTCGACGACCTTGAAGCCGGCGGTTTTCAAGCCGAAGGCGTCTTTGTCGATCATGCTCTGGATCAGGCGGTTGCCGTCGTTGCCAGGCTCGATGCCGTAGATCTTGCCATCGAGCTCTTTCTTGAATTTGGCGATGTCGGCGAAGTCATGCAGCCCTTTGTCATACAGCGCTTGCGGTACGGCGAGGGTGTACTTGGCGCCCTTGAGGTTGGTGCGCACGGTTTCCACGGTGCCGGCGTCACGGTAGGCCTTGATGTCGTTTTCCATGGTCGGCATCCAGTTACCGAGGAACACGTCCATGTTCTTACCGTCGGCCAGCGACTTGTAGGTCACGGGCACGGAAATCATGGTGGTCTTGGTCTTGTAGCCGAGCGCATCGAGCACCACCGAGGTGGTGGCGGTGGTGGCGGTGATGTCGGTCCAGCCGACATCGGAGAAGTTCACGGTACTGCACTGAGCGGGTTCTGCAGCTTGAGCCAGTAACGGCAGACTCAGCATGGCGGCCAACAACAACGACGGGGAACCTTTCATGGATGGACTCCTTGGTGTTTTTTTTGGCAGTGTTCCGACTGGACCACCGCACTTATAGGTTGCGGTTGGATGGCGTTCTGGAGACAGCTCTACCACGGCGCCTTGCAATCGAGTCATAACGATCATGTACCAGTGAAAATCTGACGCCTACAGGGTGGGTCGTATCCAGTACAGGGATGGTCGCATCCAGTGTCAGTGACGTCGTTTACAGCTTTTTTCTGCCCCGTCTGGCCATCTGAACCGCATAAAAACGGCGAAAACACGGGAGAAAACCGGCACGGCGTTGGTGGGCATGAGTGCGTCGGTGTCAGACGCCGAGCGACCCGGCAAAAGCCTGATGATGCGGGCATTCCGGCGGATCGCAGCTTGAGCGTAGCAGCTCCGCCAGCGGGCGCTTAATGCCCGGGAACGGCATCCTCAGGAGCTCTGCAGCAATGGCTATCAGCGTTTTCGACCTGTTCAAGATCGGCATTGGCCCGTCCAGTTCTCACACCGTCGGGCCGATGCGCGCCGCCGCCCTGTTTGTCGAGTCGTTGCGCGACAAATTCCTGCTGGAGCAGGTACGGCGTATAGAAGTGCAACTGTTCGGTTCGCTGTCGGCCACCGGTATCGGGCACGGCAGCGACAACGCAGTGATCATGGGCTTGATGGGCGAGTGGCCGGACGCAATCGACCCGTCGCAGATCGGCCCGCGGATTCAGGCGCTGCATGAAACTCACACACTTCTGTTGGATGGGCGCTTGTCGGTGCCGTTTGTCTGGGCTCGCGACATGCGTCTGATCGACGAGAACCTGCCGTTCCACCCCAATGCGATGACCCTGATTGCCGAAGGCGATCATGGAGAGATTCATCGCGACACCTACTATTCGGTCGGTGGCGGTTTTGTCGTGGATCAAGCGCAGGCATCCAGCGGCGTGGTCGATCTGGATCGCACCGAATTGCCTTATGACTTTTCCAGCGCGGTGGAGCTGCTGCAGCTGTGCCAAAAGAACAACCTGCGCGTCGCCGAATTGATGATGGCCAACGAAAAGGTCTGGCGCAGCGAAGAGGAAATCCGTGCCGGGCTGATGAAGTTGTGGCGGGCGATGCAGGATTGCGTCGAGCAGGGCCTCAAACACGAAGGCATCCTCCCCGGTGGCCTTAATGTGCGGCGCCGTGCTGCCAAGCTGCATCGCAGCCTGCAGGAATTGAACAAACCCAACGTGATCGGCTCGACCCTCAGTGCCATGGAGTGGGTCAATCTGTTTGCCCTCGCGGTCAACGAAGAAAACGCGGCGGGTGGGCGCATGGTCACCGCACCGACCAATGGTGCGGCGGGGATTATCCCGGCGGTGTTGCACTACTTCATGAAGTTCAGCGAAGCGGTCACCGACGCCAACGTGGTCGACTACTTTCTGGGGGCGGCGGCGGTGGGCATTCTGTGCAAGAAGAACGCTTCGATCTCCGGCGCCGAAGTCGGCTGCCAGGGCGAGGTCGGTTCGGCTTGTGCGATGGCGGCGGCGGGGCTGGCGGAGATTTTGGGCGCGACGCCGGAGCAACTGTGCAATGCGGCGGAAATCGGCCTGGAACACAACCTTGGTCTGACCTGCGATCCGGTCGGCGGCCTGGTGCAGGTGCCGTGCATTGAGCGCAACGCGATTGCCGCGGTGAAGGCGATCAACGCGGCGCAGATGGCCTTGCGTGGTGATGGTCAGCACTTCATCTCGCTGGACCGGGTGATCCGCACCATGCGTGATACCGGCGCGGATATGCATGACAAATATAAAGAGACTTCGCGCGGTGGGTTGGCGGTCAGTGCGGTTGAGTGCTGAATCAGCAATACCGAGTGGAATTCTTCGCGAGCAAGCCCGCTCCCACAGTGGATCTACAGTGAACACAGAATTTGTGAACACCCGGTTCCAATGTGGGAGCGGGCTTGCTCGCGAAGAGGCCAGACCAGTCAAAACTGCTCACCAAGTGCACACGCTAATCAAATCACGCCACCTTTTGGCGCGTCGCAATCAGATAAGAGTGTTTCCCACCCACAGTGCGCCATTCGCACCCCCTACCGTCCGTCACCCGTGCCTGCGGTGACACTCTGAAACAACCCCGCGCAGGCCTGTTCCCACAAGTGCTACCGATCTGCTCACAGGCAGCGGGGCAGGGCTTTCACCGCCGCTGATGGCACTTCGAAATACCTTTCGTCGGACGTCTTGAATAGACACGTCGCGACGTCGTTTTCAGGAGTTATTGAACAGCCATTCAATTTTAGGCATGGCAATTGCTCTGTCATAACAAAGCCCGTCTCCCACGCGAGAACGCTGGCAATAACAAGAGCCTCCGCCTGAGGCCATCACCCGCTTTGTGTGAGGAGATACCGCGATGACGTCGTTCAACTCCGGGGCCCAACCCCAGAACCGTGCGCCTCAATCCATCGGCTTTCTGCTGCTGGACAATTTCACGCTGATTTCTCTGGCCTCTGCGGTTGAACCGCTACGCATGGCCAACCAATTGTCCGGTCGTGAGCTGTATCGCTGGAGCACCCTCACTGTCGATGGCGGCCAGGTGTGGGCCAGTGACGGTCTGCAAATCACCCCCGATGCCTCCATGCACAAAGCCCCGCCCCTGGACACCGTGATCGTCTGCGGCGGCATCGGCATTCAACGCACCGTGACCCGTGAACACGTCTCTTGGCTGCAAAGCCAGGCCCGTCAGTCCAAACGTCTCGGCGCCGTCTGCACCGGCAGTTGGGCCCTGGCCTGCGCCGGTCTGCTCGACGGTTTCGATTGCAGTGTGCACTGGGAATGTCTGGCGGCGATGCAGGAAGCTTTCCCGCGCGTGGCGATGAGCACTCGTCTGTTCACCCTCGACCGTAACCGTTTCACCAGCTCCGGCGGCACCGCGCCGCTGGACATGATGCTGCACCTGATCAGCCGCGATCATGGTCGCGAACTGTCTGCCGCGATCTCGGAAATGTTTGTCTACGAGCGTATCCGCAACGAGCAGGATCACCAGCGTGTGCCGCTCAAGCACATGCTCGGCACCAACCAGCCGAAGCTGCAGGAAATCGTTGCGCTGATGGAAGCCAATCTGGAAGAGCCAATCGACCTCGACGAGCTGGCGGTGTACGTCGCCGTGTCGCGTCGACAGCTGGAGCGCCTGTTCCAGAAATACCTGCACTGCTCGCCGTCGCGCTACTACCTCAAGCTGCGCCTGATCCGTGCGCGGCAGTTGCTGAAGCAGACGCCGATGTCGATCATCGAAGTGGCGTCGGTGTGTGGGTTCGTCTCGACCCCGCACTTCTCCAAGTGCTACCGCGAATACTTCGGCATTCCACCGCGTGACGAACGCGTAGGCTCCAACACCACCCAGCAAGTGGCGATGCTGCCACTGCCGCAGGCAATCGTGATGTCGCCGCTGTCGGGGCCGCTGTCGGCGTTGAGTCAGGCGCGTAATGAGTCGACGTTTGCCAGCGTAAGGCTGTAGACCGGACAGTTTTTGTGGCGAGGGAGCTTGCTCCCGCTCGAGCGCGAAGCGCTCGTAAAATCTGCGAATGCGATTTATCTGGAACAGTCCATCTGCCGGTTTGGGGCCGCTTCGCGGCCCAGCGGGAGCAAGCTCCCTCGCCACAGTTGCTCGTCAGGCGCTGCGGGTCTGCTGGTACTGCGCCAGTGCTGGCAGTAATTGTTTATCAAAAGCCTCACGCACTGCCGGCAAAATAGTCGCGCTGCTGGTGTACATCTGCTTGACCATCGTACGCAACGTGTTCGCCCGAACGTCGTCCAGCCCCCGCACGGCGTATTCGCAGGCTTGCTCAGCGGTAGCGCCCGACGGCACTTCGAAACCCAATGCCTTGAGCTGGCCCAACAAATCTTCCTGATCGATCAAATCGGCGTACATCATGGCGCGCATCCTTCTTCGGTAACGGAGGTCGTGGTTCGATTCTGGTAGGCGCGGGAAGTGACGGCAAGGGCGATTTGTCGCAGTGGCTGCAACGGCTATGAACAGGTCGTTTTCGGCTAACTGACCGCCCAGGGGAGTGGGCACACTGGCCTCAGCTCGCTACACGACGGTTTGGTCACCCTCGACTGGCAGCTCCTCAACAGTACCCTCTGCCCCGATCCTGTCACGGCTTGTATCGGGGCTTTTTTTAATTTCATGGAAGTCAAAAGATCGCAGCCTGCGGCAGCTCCTACAGGGAAAAGCATTCCAATGTAGGAGCTGCCGAAGGCTGCGATCTTTTCTAGCGTTGCAACACCAGAATCCGCGACAACAACTCATCCCGATCAATGTAGCAACCCTGAAAATGCCGCGCCCCGGTGGCCGGGTCGAACGCATTGCGCGCATGCAGCGTGCGGCGGTTATCGAAGCACCACAGCTCGCCCGGATTGAGCCGCTGCATCATCCTGAACCTTGGCTCGCGGGTCATCGCAATCAGGCGTCGATAGGCGCGATACAGCAGCGGCATCTGCTCCACCGACGTATCGAATGCGCCGCGCAGAAAGTTCGCCATGCGAATCTCCGCAACCCGGCCCAGCGCATCCAGCGCAATGATCGGCGCCAGGCAGCGATAGTCGCTGTGGCGGTCCTTGTTGCGAAACTCCACGGGGATTTCGCACAGTGCCTGAAACAGCTCCGGTGCTTCCTGACGCAACGCGTCGGCAATTGCAAAACCGTCGACAAAAATACTCTCGCCACCTTCGGCATCATTCACCAGGCAATGCAGAAATTGCAGCCCTGGTTGCAGCTCGCGAGTCGGCAAGTCCGTGTGCAACGGCAGGTTGAAAGCGGTGTAGGCGTTGCTGTCGGCATCGGCCTTGGACTGCACGTTGAACAGCACGCCGAAGTTGCTCTCGCGGATGAACGAAATGCGCTGCGCGATCAGCTTCAGTGAGCCGGGTTCGGTGGGTACGCCGCGCACCTGAGTCAGGCCGATGTCGCGCACTGCGATCAACCATTGCAGCAGCGCGCCGTTGTCGTTCATCAGCGCTGAATATTCGAATACCGGTAGCTGCAAATTGCTGCGCCACAGGTAAGCCTTGGGTTTGGCCGCCAGACGTTCGGCGCGGGACTCGTCGTCATAGGCGTGCGCGCGCAGCCAGCCCGGATCGAAGCGACTGCGATGGCCGTCCTGCCAGTCGATCTGCAGACAGCCGTCGCTGTCGATGTGCGCGTTGGCGGGGACGAGATCCGGCGCAGCATCGACGATCTCGAATACCTGTTCGCGGGTGACGTTGTAGACGCATTGCGGGCACGGGCAGTTATCTCGCAGCCAGGCATGGTGGAACGGACTGACGCGGCCATCGGCCCAGTCAATCGATACGCGATCCGTCAGGTTCTGCACGCCGCTCAGCGCGCTGATCAACGGATAAGTACGGAAATCGGCAACAGCAGCAGCGGTGTGCATGGCGGCTCCTTGCGTGGGAGGGATTAACGGGCGGGTGGCAGGGCGATGACGCGGCCGATGTAAGCCGGGGCGGGCAGATCGACTTGCTCGGCGGCGATGGCTTGCAGGTGGCTCAAGGTGTCCGGGGTGAACGGCGCGGAACGTGGGCCGGCGAGGTCGACATGCAGCAGCATCTGTTCGTTGCCGGCCAGTTCTTTGTCGTCGCCGGCCAGGTGCAGGCTGTGATAGAGGTGGAGGCGCTTGCTGTCGTGACCGATGATCTGCGTGCGCACTTCGACCTCGGCGTCGAGCTTCACTTCGTGCAGATAATTGAGGTGCAGTTCGAGGGTGAACAGCGAGTGACCGCTGGCTTCGCGGTTGTTGCTGTCCATGCCGAGACGGTCCATCAGGGCGTCGGTGGCGTAGCTGAAAATCAGCAGATAGAAGGCGTCGCGCAGATGGCCGTTGTAGTCGACCCAGTCGGGGATTATGGTGGTTTGGTAGGTGGTGAGAGTGGGCATGATGTTGGTTCCGGCAGTTGAAGGGTCATCAAGATCAAAAGCCACCCCTCACCCCAGCCCTCTCCCCATAGGGGAGAGGGGGAAGGGAGCAGATCGGGGGCTTTTCAAAGCCTGTGTTCGGCTCGGTATTTCAAGTCGGTGTAACTCGCCCATTCACCTCGGTCAGTCCCCTCTCCCCCCGGGAGAGGGTTAGGGTGAGGGCAGCAGTTTCAAGCCAGACACATCACTCGCTGAAACTCATTCCATGCTTTTCCTTGGTGGTCTTCACCGCCTCCAGCACCGCCAGCAGGCAGTCATCACGATAGCGCTCCAGCGCCGAAATGCTGTGGCGGCCAAGCTGATCGCTGGTGCCATCAACGACATCGTCGATCAGCTTGTCGGTCAGTTCCGGTGCCGGCAGATAAGTCCAAGGCAACTGCAACGCCGGGCCGAACTGCGACATGAAGTGACGCATCCCCGCGTCACCGCCGGCCAGCGTATAGGTCAGGAACGTGCCCATGAACGACCAGCGCAGCCCGGCGCCAAAACGGATCGCATCGTCGATCTCGCCCGTGGTCGCCACGCCGTCGTTGACCAGGTGCAGCGCCTCACGCCATAGCGCTTCGAGCAGACGATCGGCGATGAATCCCGGCACTTCCTTGCGCACATGCAGCGGGCGCATGCCGAGGGATTCGTAGACTTTCATCGCCGCTTGCACGGCCTCGGGCGCAGTGTTCTTGCCGCCGACGACTTCCACCAGCGGCAACAGGTAAACCGGGTTGAACGGGTGACCGACCACGCAGCGTTCCGGGCGGGTCGAGCTCTCGTAGAACTCGCTCGGCAACAGGCCGGAAGTGCTCGATCCAATCAACGCATTGGGCTTGGCCGCTGCGCTGATTTTGCTGTGCAGATCGAGTTTCAGCTCGAGGCGTTCCGGGGCGCTTTCCTGAATGAAATCCGCCTCGCGCACGCACTCCTCGATGGTCGCGACAAAGCGCAAGCGATCCTGCGAGGCGCCGGGCGCCAGACCGTTTTTCTCCAGCGCGCCCCAGGCATTCGCCACGCGTTTGCGCAGCGCGGCTTCAGCGCCGGGCGCCGGGTCCCAGGCCACCACGTCGAGGCCATGGGCGAGGGCGCGCGCGACCCAGCCGCTGCCGATGACACCGCTGCCGAGGGCGGCGAAGGTTTTGATGTCGGTGATAAAGCTCATGGTGATTTCCTGAAAGAATTCGGTGGTCCCTGTGGAAACTCTGTCTTGTGGCGAGGGGATTTAGCGAAACGTCGCACCGCCCCGATCGGCTGCGAAGCAGTCGCAAAACCAGCACTCTCGGTCTATCTGATGCTCCGGGTTGTCAGGTTTTGGGGCGGCTTCGCCACCCATCGGGGATAAATCCCCTCTCCACAAAACTTATGTTCACAGGGGAGAAAGGTGAGATTTAGCCGCGCTGGGTCAGGCCCATCTTCTTGCGGCCCTCAGCCGGGGTCAGCACGCGGGCGCCGAGGCGACTAAGAATCTCGCTGGCGCGTTCGACCAGTTGGCCGTTGGTGGCCAGCACGCCCTTGTCCAGCCACAGGTTGTCTTCCAGACCAACCCGCACGTTGCCGCCGAGCAGCACCGCTTGCGCGGCCATCGGCATCTGCATGCGGCCAATGCCGAACCCGGCCCACACTGCATCGGCCGGCAGGTTGTCGACCATGGCTTTCATAGTGGTGGTGTCGGCCGGCGCACCCCACGGGATGCCCAGGCACAGCTGGAACAGCGGGTTGTCGAGCAGGCCTTCCTTGATCAGCTGCTTGGCGAACCACAGATGGCCGGTGTCGAAAATCTCCAGCTCGGCCTTAACCCCCAGCTCGGTGATGCGCTTGGCGCCGGCGCGCAGTTGCGCCGGGGTCGAGACGTAAATGGTGTCGCCGTCGCCGAAGTTCAGCGTGCCGCAATCGAGGGTGCAGATTTCCGGCAGCAGTTCTTCAACGTGGGCCAGACGGGTCAGCGGGCCGACCAGGTCGGTGTTCGGGCCGAACTCCATCGGGCGCTCGCCGGCACCGATTTCGAGGTCGCCGCCCATGCCGGCGGTGAGGTTGACGATGATGTCGACGTCGGCCTCACGGATGCGTCCCATCACTTCGCGGTACAACGCCACGTCACGGCTGAACTTGCCGGTCTGCGGGTCACGCACATGGCAATGCACAACGGTGGCGCCGGCCTTGGCCGCTTCTACCGCAGCCGCTGCAATCTGTTTCGGGGTGACCGGCACATGCGGGCTCTTGGCGGTCGTGTCGCCAGCACCGGTGAGTGCGCAGGTGATGATGACGTCGTGGTTCATGGTGCGGTTTCCTTCAGGCGTGATGGGTCTGTCCGCAGCCCTTTTCGGGCTGCGAAGCGTTGATTCGGGGTGATTTATTTGCTGGTCAGCTGCAGGTTTTCAGCGGCCGGTTTGCCGTCGAAAGTGGTCACACCGTCAAGCCAGCGCTGCTTGTCTTCGGGGTGATCCTTGAGCCACTGTTTGGCCGACTCGAAGGCGTCCTTGTGGTCGAGCAGCGGTTGCATCATCCGGCTCTCGTCTTCGGCGGTGAACGTCAGATTGCTCAGCAGGCGGCCGATGTTCGGGCACTGTTCGGCGTACTTCGGCGCGGTGACGGTCCATACCGTGGCCATGCCTTCGTTCGGGCCGAGGGCGTCTTCGCTGCCAGTGAGGTAAGTCATCTTGACGTTGACGTTCATCGGGTGCGGCGCCCAGCCGAAGAACACCACGGCCTCTTTGCGGCGCACGGCGCGGTCAACGGCGGCAAGCATCCCGGCTTCGCTGGACTCGACCAGCTGGAACTTGCCGAGGCCGAACTGGTTCTTGGCGATCATCGCCTTGATCTGCGTGTTGGCGCCCGAACCCGGCTCGATCCCGTAGATCTTGCCGCCCAGTTCTTTCTCGAACTTGGCAATGTCGGCGAAGGTTTTCAGGCCCTTGTCCGCCAGATAGGTTGGCACGGCGAGGGTGGCGCGGGCGTCCTTCAGACTTGGCGCCGGCAGGACTTTGACCTGATTGGCGTCGACGAACGGGGTGATGGTCTGGGTCATCAGCGGGTTCCAGTAGCCGAGGAACAGGTCCAGCCGCTGATCGCGGATCCCGGCGAAAATGATTTGCTGGGAGGCGCTGGTTTGTTTGGTGCTGTAGCCGAGGCCGTCGAGCAGCACTTGGGTCATGGCACTGGTGGCGATCACGTCGGTCCAGTTGACCACGCCCATGCGCACGTTCTGGCACGACGCGGGTTCGGCCGCCATGACGCTGGCGCTCAAGAAAGCGGTACCGCTGAGTGCAAGAACGCAGCTGCTGATCAGTCGTTTCATGTCGGGTTCCTCGGCAGGTCGTTATTGTGAGTTCCGGCATCTGGCGTGCCGGTGATGCAAAGTTACGCAGCAACGGCCCCGTGAAAGCGCACTGCGGCGACTGGCATTTGCACTGTAGCGACCTGTGCGCTTGAACGCCGCCGCCAAACGGCGTATCAACGATCCACGCTACCCGCTAACCGAGTGCGCACATGTCCCAGGATTTCTACTTTCTGCTGATGCCGGGGTTTTCCGCCATCGGTTTTATTTCCGCAATCGAACCGCTGCGGGTAGCCAACCGCTTTCGCGGCGAGCTGTACCGCTGGCACGTGCTCAGCGCCGATGGTGGGGCGGTGTTGGCGAGCAATGGCATGTCGGTCAATGCCGACGCGGCGCTGGAGCCGTTGAAGAAGGGCGCGACGCTGCTGGTGGTGGCCGGGTTCGAACCGCTGAAGTTCGCCACGCCAACCCTTGAGCACTGGCTGCGCCGGCTGGACAACGAAGGCGTGACCCTCGGCGCCATCGACACCGGAAGTTTCGTCCTCGCCGAAGCCGGCCTGCTCGACGGCCATCGCCTGACCCTGCACTGGGAGGCCATCGATGCGTTCAAGGAATCTTATCCACAGCTCAGCGTCACCCAGGAACTGTTCGAAATCGATCGGCGGCGCATCACCTCGGCGGGCGGCACGGCGTCCATCGATTTGATGCTCGACCTGATCGCCCAGGCCCACGGCCCGCAACTGGCGATTCAGGTCAGCGAGCAGTTTGTATTGGGGCGGATTCGCCCGCGCAAGGATCACCAGCGCATGGAAGTCGCCACGCGCTACGGCATCAGCAACAAGAAACTGGTGCAGGTGATTGGCGAGATGGAGCAACACAGCGAGCCGCCGCTGACTACGCTGCAACTGGCGGAATCGATCAAGGTGACGCGGCGACAGCTGGAGCGCTTGTTTCGGCTGCACCTGAACGACACGCCGAGCAATTTCTATCTGCGTCTGCGATTGGAAAAGGCCCGGCAGTTATTGCGCCAGACCGATATGAGTGTGCTCGAAGTCAGCATCGCCTGCGGCTTTGAATCTCCGTCGTATTTCACCCGCAGCTACCGGGCGAAGTTCGCACGCTGCCCTCGCGAAGACCGGCGTACCGTACAGGCTTGATGGGCGCACCAAAACCCAATGTGGGAGCGGGCTTGCTCGCGAATGCGGAGTGTCAGTCGAAACATGAGTTGACTGATCCACCGCATTCGCGAGCAAGCCCGCTCCCACATTGGTTTTATGTTGCCTGACAGGACGCTTACTTCTTCACCAACGCCGAACACGCCACCTTGTAAGCCTCATGCTGATACTTGTTCAACGTCCCCGGCAGCTCAAAGCTGTGCTTCTTGGCCTGCGCATTGATGGTCTGCGGCGACAACAACGTCACCTCACACCCCTCCAGCAACTGAAACACACCCTCGATCTTGAACGTGGTCGGCCCACCGGCAAACTCACCCTTCTTGCTGCGCTTCTTGATCGCAATCCGGTCAATCGAATGCTCGCGTACAAACGAAGCAACCTGCGCCGCGAAACGTTTGACGTTGGCCGCCTCGTCATCATCGTCGAGGGCGATTTTCTTGGTGTTGAGCGCCACATGGCTCAGCGTTGCCCCGTCAAGGGAGGCCACGGCGATGATCGCTTCGCTGCCTTTGATTTCGATGCCGCAGATGTTCATGGGAATTCCTTTGAATGAAGAGGGCAGCCTACAACTCGAGCTGATTGGCGGTGATGCCGAACGCTGCGGCAATTTTCTCGCGGGTTGCCTTGCGTGGCTTCGCTACCGTTTCCTGTTGAGCGAACGCCGGCTGGGAAATTCCCAGACGTTTCGCCGCTTCTTCCTGAGTCAGCTTCAGGTGTTCGCGCCAGGCACGGATCGGTGTCGCCCCGTCGACCATGCGACTCACCACCTCATGCGGGATCAGATCGGGCTGGATTTTCTGCGCGACGTATTGAGCGTAGGGTATGACTACGAAGGCCGGGTTGCCCTCGGCATCTTTGATGATCTGGATGTCGGCAGGTCGATTCATGGCGTTGGAAATATAAGTCTTTTATAAGATTTTCGAATCTTTACTTATATTTCCCAGTCGGCCAATCAACAACGTTTGTCGGCATGTTGCCGAACTTCCAGGATCACTCCTGCCCAATCGACTCCAAAAACTCCGACCGTTCGTCACTCATCCGCGCCACACAGTCATTCTGCGCAATCTTGAACGCCTTGCTGCCTTCGGTGGCGGGGAACGCTTCTACCGCGCAATCGGCATCGCGGGTTTTCAGCCATTGTTGCTGGGCGGTTTTGAGTTTTGCGGTGATGTCGGCCAGTTGCGCGGCGTTTTTGCCGTAGGTGGCCTGCATGCGTTCGTTGAGGCTGGCGTAGTTGTCCTTGAGCAGGTCTTCGGCGGTGGTGCGGCTGTAGATCGAGCATTCCAGGGTCTGGACGTCGTTTTCCACCGCGTCGCACGGGTTGTTGTCGGTGTCTTCGGCGGCGTGTACGCCGGTCGCAATCAGTGCCAAGGCCAGGAAGATCGATTTCATTGATGTCGCCGCTCTAATCCAGTGGTGTATCCAAGATGCGCCAGATTCTGGCTCAAGCTTGCGGGCTTGAACAGGTGGCTGGTCGGGTCGCCTGATGACGCTTTGTCGCGGATTGACGCTTTCGGCAATTCCCCTGTCGTTTTTGCACCCGGTCGCCCCGGCACCGAGGCATATGCTGGCCCCAAAGCGCCGGCAGACGATTCGGCGCATGAATCGCCAATAAGGGGACGCCTGATGAGCCCAGCCGAATTACACGCCGACAGCATCGTTATCGACGGTCTGATCATTGCCAAATGGAACCGCGAGCTGTTCGAAGACATGCGCAAGGGCGGTCTGACGGCGGCCAACTGCACCGTGTCGGTGTGGGAAGGCTTTCAGGCGACTGTGAACAATATTGCCGCCAGCCAGAAGCTGATCCGCGAAAACAGCGACCTGGTGATGCCGGTGCGCACCACCGCCGACATCCGTCGCGCCAAGGAGCAGGGCAAGACCGGCATCCTCTTCGGCTTCCAGAATGCCCACGCGTTCGAAGACCAGATCGGCTATGTCGAGGTGTTCAAGCAGCTCGGCGTCGGCATCGTGCAGATGTGCTACAACACCCAGAACCTGGTGGGCACCGGGTGCTACGAGCGTGATGGCGGCCTGTCGGGCTTCGGTCGCGAAATCGTCGCCGAGATGAACCGCGTCGGCGTCATGTGCGACCTGTCCCACGTCGGCTCCAAGACTTCGGAAGAAGTCATCCTCGAATCGAAAAAACCGGTCTGCTATTCCCACTGCCTGCCGTCGGGTCTGAAAGAGCACCCGCGCAACAAGTCCGATGCTGAACTGAAGTTCATCGCTGACCACGGCGGTTTTGTCGGCGTGACCATGTTCGCGCCGTTCCTCGCCAAGGGCATCGATTCGACCATCGACGATTACGCCGAAGCCATCGAATACACCATGAACATTGTCGGCGAAGACGCCATCGGCATCGGCACCGACTTCACCCAGGGTCACGGCCAGGACTTCTTCGAATACCTGACCCATGACAAGGGCTACGCCCGTCGTCTGACCAGCTTCGGCAAGATCATCAACCCGCTGGGCATCCGCACCGTCGGCGAGTTCCCGAACCTGACCGAAACCTTGCTCAAGCGCGGCCACTCCGAGCGCGTGGTGCGCAAGATCATGGGCGAAAACTGGGTCGATGTCCTAAAGGACGTCTGGGGCGAATGAATAACTCTGGAGCCTACTCCGCTCGCCGATAGCTGCGTCAGGTCCTCGCGCCAAACTCGCCGTACGTCCCGTACTGTCTCGCTTGTCGCTCCGGTCCTTCCTTGCTCTCGACGTGCTCGCTACGGCTCCAAAGTCATTCATACGGCTTTTTTATAAGAGCAAAGCAAAAGCTTTGCTCTGCACCGACCACGAATTTTTCTGGAGTTAAGTTTCCATGGCCAAGATCGCCCCGCAATTGCCAATCGAAGTCGACAGCGAGACCGGTGTCTGGACCTCCGACGCCCTGCCGATGCTCTATGTGCCACGGCATTTCTTCGTCAACAACCACATGGGTATCGAGGAAGTGCTGGGCGCCGAAGCCTATGCCGAAATCCTCTACAAGGCCGGCTACAAATCCGCCTGGCACTGGTGTGAAAAAGAAGCCGAGTGTCACGGCCTGGAAGGCGTCGCGGTGTTCGAGCACTACATGAAGCGTCTGTCGCAACGCGGCTGGGGCCTGTTCAAGATTCAGGACATCGACCTCGACCAAGGCACCGCCAGCGTCAAGCTCGAACACTCGGCATTCGTCTATGTGTACGGCAAGGTCGGGCGCAAGGTCGACTACATGTTCACCGGCTGGTTTGCCGGCGCCATGGATCAGATCCTCGCTGCACGTGGCAGCAAGATTCGTACGGTGGCCGAGCAAGTCTACGGTGGCTCCGAAGAAGGCCACGACGACGGCCTGTTTACCGTCAAGCCGTTGTAAGTCGAGGAACCCGCCATGGCTTTCGAAGCAATGTTCCAGCCGATCCAGATCGGCAAACTGACCATCCGCAACCGCGTGCTCAGCACCGCGCACGCCGAGGTCTACGCGACTGACGGCGGCATGACCACCGACCGTTACGTCAAATACTACGAAGAGAAAGCCAAGGGCGGCATCGGCCTGGCGATCTGTGGCGGTTCTTCCAGTGTGGCCATCGACAGCCCGCAAGGCTGGTGGAAATCGGTGAACCTGGCGGATGACCGGATCATCCCGCACTTCCAGAATCTGGCCGACGCCATGCACAAGCATGGCGCCAAGATCATGATCCAGATTACCCACATGGGCCGTCGCTCGCGCTGGGACGGCGAGCACTGGCCGACCCTGCTGTCGCCGTCGGGCATCCGCGAGCCGGTGCACCGTGCGACCTGCAAGACCATCGAGCCGGAAGAAATCTGGCGGGTGATCGGCAACTACGCCACTGCTGCGGCACGGGCCAAGGCCGGTGGCCTGGACGGCGTCGAATTGTCTGCCGTGCACCAGCACATGATTGACCAGTTCTGGAGCCCGCGCGTCAACAAGCGTACTGACGAGTGGGGCGGCAGCTTCGAGAACCGCATGCGTTTCGGCCTCGAAGTGATCAAGGCTGTGCGCAAGGCCGTCGGCGACGATTTTTGCGTCGGCATCCGTATCTGCGGTGACGAATTTCACCCTGACGGCCTGTCCCACGAGGACATGAAACAGATCGCCAAGTATTACGACGACACCGGCATGATCGATTTTATTGGTGTCGTGGGTTCAGGGTGCGACACCCACAACACCCTGGCCAACGTGATCCCCAACATGAGTTATCCACCGGAGCCGTTCCTGCACCTGGCGGCCGGGATCAAGGAAGTGGTGAAAGCGCCGGTGCTGCACGCGCAGAACATCAAGGACCCGAACCAGGCCACGCGCATCCTTGAGGGCGGTTACGTCGACATGGTCGGCATGACCCGCGCGCACATCGCCGACCCGCACCTGATCGCCAAGATCAAGATGGGTCAGGTCGACCAGATCAAACAGTGCGTCGGCGCCAACTATTGCATCGACCGTCAGTATCAAGGTCTGGACGTGCTGTGCATCCAGAACGCCGCGACGTCCCGTGAATACATGGGCGTGCCGCACATCATCGAGAAATCCACCGGGCCGAAACGCAAAGTGGTGGTGGTCGGTGCCGGCCCTGCCGGGATGGAAGCTGCGCGGGTGGCGGCCGAACGGGGCCACGACGTGACCCTGTTCGAGAAGAAAGAATTCATCGGTGGGCAGATCACTACCGCGTCGAAAGCGCCGCAGCGTGACCAGATCGCCGGCATCACCCGCTGGTTCCAGCTGGAGCTGGCGCGGCTGAAAGTCGACCTGCGTCTGGGTACAGCGGCAGATGCCGACACCATCATGGACTTGCGTCCGGACGTGGTAGTGCTGGCAGTCGGCGGGCATCCATTCCTTGAGCAGAACGAACACTGGGGCGCCGCCGAAGGGTTGGTGGTCAGCAGTTGGGACGTGCTCGACGGCAAGGTGGCGCCGGGCAAGAACGTGCTGGTCTACGACACCATTTGCGAGTTCACCGGCATGTCGGTCGCCGACTTCCTCGCCGACAAGGGCAGCCAGGTCGAGATCGTCACCGACGACATCAAGCCGGGTGTGGCCATTGGCGGGACATCGTTCCCGACTTACTACCGCAGCATGTACCCGAAAGAAGTGATCATGACCGGCGACATGATGCTGGAGAAGGTCTACCGCGAAGGCGACAAGCTGGTGGCGGTGCTGGAGAACGAATACACCGGCGCCAAAGAGGAGCGGGTGGTTGATCAGGTGGTGGTGGAAAACGGCGTGCGTCCGGATGAAGAGCTGTATTACGGACTCAAGGACGGTTCGCGCAACAAAGGGCAGATCGACATCGATGCCTTGTTCGCGATCAAGCCGCAGCCATCGCTGAGTACCACCGGCGACGGCTACTTGCTGTTCCGTATCGGCGACTGCGTGGCGCAGCGTAATACCCATGCTGCGATCTATGACGCCCTGCGGTTGTGCAAAGACTTCTAAGGACTTGCACATGACCCCTGTGGGAGCGGGCTTGCTCGCGAATGCATTCTGTCAGTTCTGCATGAGTTGACTGATCCAGCGCTTTCGCGAGCAAGCCCGCTCCCACAGTAATGCAGACCGTGTTTCTCCAGGCTGTACTGGTGGGAGCTTCACCATGTTGAACACCCTTCTTCCAATCCTGTTGTTCGCCGCCCTGGGCCTTGGTGTCCTCGGCGCGTTGCGGCGGGTGGCCATGTGGCGTCGGGGCCGGGCCTCGAAGGTCGATCTGCTCGGCGGCCTGTTCGCCATGCCCAAGCGCTACATGGTCGACTTGCACCACGTGGTGGCGCGGGACAAATACATCGCCAACACTCACGTCGCCACGGCCGGTGGTGCGGTGGCGTCGATCGTGCTGGCGATTCTGGTGCACGGTTTCGGACTGCATAACCGTATCCTCGGCTATGCGCTGCTGCTGATGACGGCAGTGATGTTCGTCGGGGCGATCTTCGTCTACCGGCGCCGGCTCAATCCGCCGGCACGCCTGTCGAAAGGCCCGTGGATGCGCCTGCCGAAAAGCCTGCTGGCGTTCTCCGCGTCGTTCTTCCTGGTGACCCTGCCGGTGGCCGGCATCCTCCCGGAGAACTTCGGCGGCTGGTTGCTCGCGGCGATTCTCGGGCTTGGCGTTTTGTGGGGCGTGTCGGAATTGTTCTTCGGCATGACCTGGGGCGGGCCGATGAAGCACGCGTTCGCCGGCGCGCTGCACCTGGCCTGGCACCGCCGCGCCGAACGCTTTGGCGGCGGTCGTTCCACCGGTTTGAAGCCGCTGGACCTCAACGATCCATCCGCACCGCTGGGCGTGGAAAAACCCAAGGATTTCACCTGGAACCAGTTGCTCGGTTTTGACGCCTGCGTGCAGTGCGGCAAGTGTGAAGCGGCGTGCCCGGCCTTCGCTGCCGGCCAGCCGCTGAACCCGAAAAAGTTGATTCAGGACATGGTCGTCGGCCTCGCTGGCGGCACCGATGCCAACTTCGCCGGCAGCCCGTATCCGGGCAAGCCAATTGGCGAACACAGCGGCAATCCGCATCAACCGATCGTCAACGGTCTGGTCGATGCCGAGACCCTGTGGTCGTGCACCACCTGCCGCGCCTGCGTCGAGGAGTGCCCGATGATGATTGAGCACGTCGATGCCATCGTCGACATGCGCCGCCACCTGACTCTGGAAAAAGGCGCGACCCCGAACAAGGGTGCCGAAGTTCTCGAGAACCTGATCGCCACCGACAACCCCGGCGGTTTCGCCCCGGGCGGGCGGATGAACTGGGCAGCGGATCTGAACCTCAATCTGCTCAGCGAAAAGAAATCCACCGACGTGCTGTTCTGGGTCGGCGACGGCGCCTTCGACATGCGTAACCAACGCACCTTGCGCGCGTTCGTCAAAGTGCTGAAAGCCGCGAAAGTCGACTTCGCCGTACTCGGCCTGGAGGAACGCGACAGCGGCGATGTGGCCCGTCGTCTGGGCGACGAAGCGACCTTTCAGTTGCTCGCCAAACGCAATATCCAGACCCTGTCCAAATACAGCTTCAACCGCATCGTCACCTGCGATCCGCACAGCTTCCATGTGCTGAAAAACGAGTACGGCGCCTTCGACGGCAACTACCTCGTCCAGCACCACAGCAGCTACATGGCGGAGATCATCCAGGCCGGTGCGCTGAATCTCGGTCAGCACAAAGGCAACAGCGTGACCTATCACGACCCGTGCTACCTCGGTCGCTACAACGGCGAGTACGAGGCGCCGCGTGAAGTGCTGCGCGCCCTCGGCATCGAGGTCAAAGAGATGCAACGTTCCGGCTTCCGCTCGCGCTGCTGCGGCGGCGGTGGCGGCGCGCCGATCACCGATATTCCGGGCAAGCAGCGGATTCCCGACATGCGCATGGACGACATCCGCGAGACCGGCGCCGAGCTGGTGGCCGTGGGTTGTCCACAGTGCACGGCGATGCTCGAAGGCGTGGTCGAACCGCGTCCGTTGATCAAGGACATCGCCGAGCTGGTGGCCGATGCGCTGCTCGAAGACGCCGCGCCAGGCAAGCCGACTGCACCGGCCAAACGTGAACCTGCGGAGGCCCACTGATGAGCGACATTATCCGCCGCGACCCACGCGCCGAATGGATTGCGCGTAACCGCCTGCACCCGTTGCACGCGGCGATGCAACCGGCGCAACACAGCTGGATGGGCCCCAATGGCGTCATCCGCAAGAACCTGCACGGCATCGGTTTCATCGGTCCCAACGGCATCAAACGGATCGACCGCAGCGGCGCGCAACAGGGCGGGGCGGTCAAACGCTCGGCCACGGTTGCAGTGCAATTGCCGCTGCATCAGGTACCGGCCCCGGCGTTCTACATCAGCGTGGTGCCGGACATGGTCGGCGGTCGCTTGAGCAGCCACGACCGCGACTTGCTCGGCCTCGCTCATCAATTGGCCGGCAACGACGGCGCGGTGCTGGCGGTGGTGTTTGGCGAACACAAAGAGAACGCCTTCGCCACGGCCGGCGTTGATCGCTTGCTGGTACTGGAGGGCGACCAATTCAGCGGTTATGCACCGGAGCAACGGGTGCAGGGCCTGCGGGCTGTGGATAACCAGTTCAACCCGCGCCACTGGCTGCTGCCGGACAGTCGCAGCGGTGGCGGTGAACTCGGTCGGCGTTTTGCCGCAGCACTGGGCGAACGCCCGGCGACGCGGGTGTGGCAGGTCAAGGATCAGCAATGCATCGGCCGCGCCGGCGCAGGCCTGCAAGACCTGGCGCGGCCGGTCGCACGCTTGATTCTGGCTTCCGCCGAATGCGCAGAGCCGGTCAGCGAAACCCGTCACGAAGCCCTGCCGGTGGAGTTATCCACAACGATTGCGCGCAGCCTGTCGCGGATCGAGGATCTTGGCGCGGTGGCGGTCGATCCGGCGGCGATTCCGATGGCCGAGGCCGAATTCATTTTCTCCGGCGGCAACGGGGTCAAGGACTGGGCGCTGTTCCACCAGACCGCAGCGGCGCTCGGCGCCACCGAAGGCGCCTCGCGGGTGGCGGTGGACGACGGCTTCATGGCGCGTGATCGGCAGGTCGGTGCGTCCGGTACCTGGGTCACCGCGCGTGTTTACGTGGCTGTGGGTATCTCCGGGGCGATCCAGCACCTGCAGGGCATTGGTGCCTGCGACAAGGTGGTGGCGATCAATCTCGACCCCGGTTGCGACATGATCAAACGCGCCGATCTTTCGGTGATTGGCGAAAGCGCAGAAATTCTTCAGGCGTTGATCGCGGCGGTAGCGGCTTACCGCAGCGAAGCCAAGCGCGATGCGGCTTAAGGAACGGGTTATGAGCACAAAGATCATCAGTCTGGTTTCCATCGGTGCGCACCCGACATCGGGCCGGCCACGCCGCGCCGAACAGGACGCCCGCGCCGTGGAACTGGGCCTGCAACTGGCTGGGGATAACCTGCAAGTGCTGCATGCCGGGGATGTCGCGGAACCGGCGCTGCGCGCCTATCTGGGCATGGGCCTGGAACAGCTGCATGTGCTGGAGCAACCCGCTGGCGCCGACGCCTTGCCGGCGCTGACCGCGTATCTGCGTGATGCCGGCGCCCAGGTGGTGCTGACCGGCACTCAGGCGGAAACCGGCGAAGGCTCGGGCATGTTGCCGTTCCTGCTCGCCGAAGGGCTGGGCTGGCCGCTGGTGGTGGGGCTGGCGCAGGTCGAGTCGATCACCGACGGTTCGGCGCTGGTGCTGCAAGCCTTGCCCCGTGGCCAGCGGCGGCGCTTGAAGGTGCGCCTGCCGTTTCTGGCGACTGTGGATAACGCCGCACCCAAGCCGCGGCAGAGTGCGTATGGCCCGGCGCAGCGTGGCGTGTTGAACGCCGACAACGTTGAAATCGTCGACGATGAATTGCTGGCCGTCGCGATGTTGCAACCGGCCAAGCCACGGCCGAAACGCCTGAAGGTGATCAAGGCCAAGAGCGGTGCGGACCGCATGAAAGCTGCCACCGCCAAAGCCAGTGGCGGCGGTGGACAAGTGCTCAAGGGTGTCACCGCGCAGGCCGGGGCGGAAGCGATCCTCAAACTACTGATCGAAGAAGGGGTTGTTCGCTGAAAAGCCCCTCACCCTAGCCCTCTCCCGGAGGGAGAGGGGATCGACCTAGTGGTATTGGCTAATTACATCGACCTGCGATTGCGCAGTGACCTTGGTCTGGCCAAGCCTGAGATCACAATGTTCGTTCAGGTCGGTGGAGTTTGAACAGGCGATGCGGTCGGCTCCCTCTCCCTTTGGGAGAGGGCTGGGGTGAGGGGTAGTGTTTACCCACAATCCCTGTTGGCGGAACTGTGGATAACGTGTTCGCCCATCCCTGCACCCCACGCCGATCAAGCCCTCCAAGCCTTAGCTCAAAAAACGACCAACCTAAGTCGCGGTTTTTCCGGGCTTTTTCTTCTGAATAACTTTGCAAGTTGCCCCCAATCTCTGTTGGCGCTTCTGTGGACAAGATGTTCGCTGTCCGCTGCAAGCCATATAAAACGTGGCCTGTAGAGATTTGTTCAATAAGTGATCAATTTGGCTTTTCAGGCTGATAATTCCTGCGCAAACCCCGATTTCACACAGCCCTCAGCGCTTTTCCACAGCATCCGCAAAGTTACCCCCGAAGTCTGTTGGCGCTTCTGTGGATAACGTGTTCGCCATCCTCTACAGGCCAAGTGAAACGTGGCTTGCAGGGTGTTGATTAAAAAACAGCCAATCCGGCGCGCAATCCGTCCTTCCGGATAAGTCACGATTTTTCTTCACAAATCAGTCAGTTATTTTTCCACTCATCCACAGTTCCCCCCATTTGCTGTGGGTGGCTATGTGGATAACTTGTTCGCCAAACCCTGCAGGCCCCGCCAGGCATAGTCCAAACAGCAATTGATCAGATTTCATACAGTTCTAAGGCGTTGCCTTGACTTGGATGCGGTGCCTGTCTTCACTGGACATTGCACAAGGATCGCTATCACTTATCCACATCTGGTTCTGGGAGAACGCATGATGGATAGCCGGCCACATCGCCCGACCCCCTCGCCACGCAAGCGCACGTTACGTCGCGCAACCAATCAACACGCTCGTCTGTAGCGTCGATTCCTGTTCATACCGCTGTGCTGTCGCCGGGTTTGCCCCGGAGGCCAGGTGCTCGTTCGCCCATTGATTGCAGGCAACCGCAGAGTTGCCCCATCAGCCTGAGAAAGGATCAGTCTCATGACACGCATCGCAACGCCCATCAGCGAGATCAAGGAACACTACGACGTCATTGTCATCGGCTCCGGTTATGGCGGCGGCATTGCTGCGTCGCGCCTGTCCAGGGCGGGTAAGCAGGTGTGCCTGCTGGAGCGGGGCCGGGAGATCCAGCCCGGCGAATACCCCAACACGATGATTGCCGCGACCGAAGAATTGCAGGTGCACGACCCCGACGGCCATATCGGTTCGCGCACCGGACTGTTCGACCTGCACGTGAATGCGCAGCAGAACGTGGTGGTCGGTTGCGGCCTCGGCGGCACATCGCTGATCAATGCCAACGTCGCGCTTGAACCCGAGCCCGGGGTATTTGATGACCCACGCTGGCCTCAAGCCGTGCGCGAACACCGCGACACCTTGCTCAAGGACGGTTACGCCCGCGCCCGGGAAATGCTCAAGCCCAATCCGTACCCGAACAACGCGCCGAACCTGCCCAAGCTCGACGCCAACAAAAAATCTGCGGACTACCTCAAGCAGGGCGCGCATTTCTACAAGCCGCCGATCAACGTGACCTTCGACAAACTGCCGAACAACCTCAACCACGTCGGCGTCGAACAGCTGCCGTGCAATCAGTGCGGCGACTGTGTCTCGGGCTGTAACAACAAGGCCAAGAACACCACGCTGATGAACTATCTGCCAGACGCCTGGAACCACGGCGCGGAGATTTTCTGTCAGGCCGAGGTGCGCTATCTGGAGCGCGATGGCGATGGCTGGATCGTGCACTTCCAGTATCTCGACAGCGGTCGCGAGAAATTCGACGCGCCAACTTTGTTTGTGAAGGCCGATATCGTCGTGGTCTCCGCCGGCACCCTCGGCTCCACCGAGATTCTTCTGCGCTCGCGGGACAAGGGCCTGGTGATGTCCGGTCAGCTCGGCGAGAACATGAGCGGCAACGGTGACATTCTCGGCTTCGGCCACAACTGCGAGCAGACCATCAACGGCATCGGTTTCGGCGCGCACTCGGCCAAGGAGCTGCAGCCGGTTGGCCCGTGCATCACTTCGATCATCGACATGCGCACCGAAGGTGACTGGCGCAGCCGCATGGTCATCGAGGAAGGTTCGATCCCCGGCGCCCTCGGCCGGCCGATGGTGCCGGCGATGGCCGGGTTTGCCGAGATGATCGGTGTGGCCACTGACGACAGTTTCAGCGGCAAGCTCGGCTACAAGGAGCGCGAGGCCGAGAGTTTCCTGCGCGGGCCTTATTACGGCGCGCTGCACAACATGCAGACCTACCTGATCATGAGCCACGACAGCGGCCAGGGCCGGATGCTTCTCGACAACAAGGACCAGTTGCGTATCGACTGGCCGGGCGTCGGCGAACAGGAAAACTTCAAGCTCGGCAACGAACGCCTGTACCAGAGCACCAAGGCGTTGGGCGGGGTCTGGGTCGAGAATCCGATCTGGACCAAACTGCTCAAGCACAGCATCGTCTCGGTGCATCCGCTGGGCGGTTGCGTGATGGGTGAGGACGCCGCGCAAGGCGTGGTCAATCACAAAGGCCAGGTGTTCAGTGGCGCGGCCGGCACCGATGTCTATGCCAGTCTGTACGTGACTGACGGCGCGGTGATTCCGACCTCGCTGGCGGTCAATCCGCTGCTGACCATCTCCGCCGTGAGTGAACGCAACATGGGCCTGCTGGCCGCCGACCGGGGTTGGAAGATCGACTACACGCTGCCGTCGGCACCGCGCAAACAGGTGGCACCACCGACTCTCGGCGTGCAGTTCACCGAGACCATGAAAGGCTATTTCTCCCGCGCCTTCACCGCCGCGCAAAGCACCGATCTGAAAGTCTACGAAGCGGCGGCCAAACGCGGCGAGGCGGACAATTCGCCGATCGACTTCACCCTGACCATCACCGCCAATGACCTGAACCGGATGATCAAGGAACCGGAACACGCCGCGACTATCGTCGGCACCGTGAATGCCCCGGCGCTGTCGCCACAGCCGCTGACCGCCAGCAATGGCGTGTTCAATTTGTTCGAGCAATTCGAGCAGCAGGTCGACACGCGGCACATGAAATACGACATGAAACTGACCGCCGAGGACGGTAACGACTATTTCTTCAGCGCCTTCAAAACCGTGCCGGAAGATAACGGCGTGCTGAACATCTGGCACGACACCAGCACCTTGTACGTGACCCTGTATCGCGGGCCGGACAAGAGCGGCGAGGTGATCGGCTCCGGGGTGATGCACATTCATCCGACCGATTTCGCCAAGCAGATGACCACCATGAAAGTGCTCAACGCGCGCAACGAGCGCGAGCGCATCGAAGGCCTGGCGCGCTTCGGCAAGTTCTTCGCCGGAATCCTCTGGGAGAGTTACGGCGGAGTGTTTGCCGGTGATGTCTACTTCAATCCCGACGCGCCGCCACGGTTGAAACGGCCGCTGGATGCGCCGACCCCGGCGGTGCATTTCTTCCCCACCGAGGACGGCGTCGAACTGCGCCTGACCCGATATCAGGCCGGCAGCAAAGGCCCGGTGATGCTGGTGCATGGCCTGGGGGTCGGGTCGAATATCTTTTCCACCGACACCATCCAGACCAACCTGCTGGAGTACCTGTGCAAGCACGACTACGACGTGTGGCTGCTGGATTTCCGCGTGAGCATTCTGCTGCCGGCGAGCAAGAAGGAATGGAACGGCGACCAGATCGCCCAGTACGACTTCAAGGCTGCCATTGCGCAGATTCAGCAGGAGACCCAGGCCAAAGACGTGCAATGCGTGGTGCATTGCTACGGCGCGACCACGTTCTTCATGTCGTTGCTGGCGGGGCTGCAGGGCGTGCGTTCGGTGGTCTGCTCGCAGATTGCCGCTGACACCGTGGTCGCCACGGCTACCGGGTTGAAGGCCGGTCTGCACCTGCCGGGCATGCTCGATGCGATCGGCATCAAGTCGATGACGGCTTACGCCGACAGCAAGGAGAACTGGTTCAACCGCCTCTACGACAAGGCCCTCAACGGCTACGCGCGGATCGAGGCGCAGGGCTATTGCACCAATCCGGTGTGCCACCGCATCACCTTCATGTACGCCTCGCTGTATCGCCACGACACCCTCAACGAAACCCTGCACGACAACCTGCACGAACTGTTCGGCGAGTCGAACATCGAGACCTTCGAGCACCTGGCGCTGATCGTGCGCAAAGGGCATCTGGTGGATTTCAAAGGCAACGATGTGTACATGCCGCACTTCGACCGGCTGAGCATGCCGATCTGCTTTATCAGCGGTGCGGAGAACCAGTGTTACCTGCCAGAAAGCACGCTGAAGACTTACCAGCGAGTCTGCGAAGTCCACGGGCCGGAGCGCTACAGCCGGCATGTGGTGCCGGGCTACGGCCACATCGACTGCATGTTCGGCAAGAACGCGGTGGTGGATGTGTATCCGATCATCCTTGAACACCTGGAGAAAACGGCCCTCGGTTGACACTTGCTACGGTTTGTTTGTGCTGAGGGGATTCTTTGTGGTGAGGGGATTCATCCCCGATCGGCTGCGCAGCAGTCGTAAAACCTGAGCGCGCGGTCATCAAGACAGACCGCGCTGGCAGGGTTTGGGGCCGCTTCGCGACCCATCGGGGATAAATCCCCTCACCACGAGGGACATCGCAGGTTGGTGGTCAGAAGGAAATGGATGACATGGATACCTGTATCCGCTGGTTTCAACGCTTCATCTGGATCGGCATTGCCATGAACATGGTGTTCGCCATCCCGGCGCTGTTTGCGCCGGGATTGCTGACATCGGTGGTCGGCCTGCCGCCGCAACTCTCCGACCCCTGGCTGGAAAACGCCGGGATGCTGCTGGTGGGCATCAGCGTGTTTTATATGCCGTCGGGTTTCAACGCGCCGCGCTACGTGGTGCATTCCTGGTTGTGCGTACTGACGCGGCTGATCGCCGTGGTGTTCTGGATTTACCTGATCAATACGAGCATTCAGGGTTCGGTGTTCGTGCCGATGCTGATGGGCGATCTGAGCTTCTTTCTGATCCTCGGCATTCTGCTGTACCTGGGCACCACGCCCGAGCACCGACCATGGGCGTTGCTCTGCGATGGCTGGCGCGAGTGGCGCGCGGCCTGGGCGCGGCAATGGCAGAGCCACGCCTTCAAGGTCGGCACCTTGATCGTGGTGGCGCTACTGGGTTTCATCGGTTACGAAACCTGGTACCAGATGCTGCGCGTGGTGCCGGAGCAGGAATACGCCTCCGACGAAGACCACTACAAATACGCCGCCATCGGCTTGGGCATCGAAGCGCGGATCCCGTATTACCTGTTCGCCGTGCTGCCGCAGATGTGCCCGGAAAAAATGCCCAAACCCGGCGGCTGGGAAGTGTTCGGCTTCCTCTATGAAAACGGCAAGGACCTGCCGATCGGCATGGCCAAGCGACAAATCGGTTACCCGACCGTAGAGCCGAACTGCGCGCTGTGCCACACCGGCTCCTACCGGGCCAATGCCAGCGACGTCGCGGTGAATGTGCCGAGCGCGCCGGCCAACACCCTGCAACTGCAAGCCTTCCAGTGGTACGCCTACGATTGCGCCAGCGATCCGAAATTCACCACCGACGCGGTGATGGCGGCGATCAACAGCAAGTTCCAGCTGGGCTTTTTCGAGAAGCTCTACAACCGCTACCTGATCATCCCGATGGCCAAGAGCGCGCTGCTCAAACAGAAACAGGCCTATGCCTGGCAGAAGTTGCGGCCCGCTCAGGGGCCGGGTCGCACCGACACCTTCAACCCGACGAAAATGGTGGTGTTCGGCTTCCCGGATGACTCGACCATCGGCACCGTCGACCTGCCGCAAGTGTGGAACCAGAAACCGCGGGAATCGATGTACCTGCACTGGGACGGCAATAACAACAAGATCCACGAACGCAACTACGCCGCCGCCATGGCCGTGGGCGCGACCCCGGAATCGGTGCTGCCGCCGAGCTTCAACCGGGTGACCAACTGGCTGCTCGGGCACAAGCCGCCGGCGTGGCCGTGGGCGCTGGATCAAGCGAAAGTCGCGCAGGGCAAACCGATCTGGGAAGCCAATTGCGCCGGTTGCCATGACTTCGGGCGTGCCGACACCGGGCAGGTCACCACCAACATCGATCAACTCGGCACCGATCCGCATCGGCTGGACTCGTTCACCACCGGTCTGGTGACGGCGTTCCACACCTTCAAGAAACCGCCGTTCGACTTCGGCGCCTATCGCAAGACCCAGAGCTACAGCAACACGCCGACCGACGGCATCTGGTTGCGCGCGCCGTATCTGCACAACGGTTCGGTACCGACCCTGTGGGATCTGCTGCAACCGCCGGAAAAACGTCCGGTGGTGTTCATCACCGGGTCCGACGTCTACGACCCGGTCAACGTCGGTTTCGTCACCAGCGGCGCCCAGGCCAAGGCCTCGGCGGACTTCAAATACGACACGCGGCTGGAGGGCAACCACAACACCGGTCACTTGTATGGCACGCAGCTTTCGGATGACGACAAGCGTGCGTTGATCGAATTCATGAAAACCCTGTGAGCCCTTACGGATAGAGGATTACGCCATGTCACTGGTCAGTCATTGGGAACACGAGTACGACAAGGTCAAACTGCGCCTTCACGGCTTGTTCACGCGCATGGAAATGGCCTGGATGAAGCTCATCAGCGAGCTGGAGCCGCAGGAGTTTCAGGCGATCATCAAGCTGTTGCAGCGCGGTCACGATCAGGCGCAATACGTGCTGAAAAACGGCGAGTTGCCGGGCGACGAACCGGCGGTGCCGTGGGAATTGTCCCATGGCCTGTCGATCCTGCGTATCGGCAACGCGATGCCGCTGCCGCAATCGTCGGATCAACTGCAAACCCGGGTGTTGAAGGACGGCAGCTTGTTGGGTTGTCGCAAGTGGGAACTGCTCGATCTGCTGTGGAGCGAGGCGCTGCTGAAGTGGATCGAAAACCTGCGTCACCACGCGACCTTCGGCACCGATCCGGCGGTGGTGCAGATGGAGCGCGACGTGACCCTGGCGATTGCCGGCGACTGGGGCACCGGCCCCTTTGACAGTCATGCGCCGGCGGTTTCAGTCGCCAACCAGATGCAACTGGCGCAAGCCGATTTCACCATCCATCTGGGTGACGTGTATTACGCCGGCAGCCACTCGCAGGAAGACGTCGACATGGCCGGTTGGCCGATGGGCAGCCACGGTTCCTTCACCCTTAATTCCAACCATGAGATGTACAGCGGCGCCCACGGCTATTTCAAGGAACTGGCCAAGCGCTTTCCGGGGCAGCAGGGCACCAGTTATTTCGCCTTGATCAATGACGATTGGCTGGTGGTCGGCCTCGATTCGGCCTACGCCTCGGATGCGATGAACCTGTACATGGATGGCACGCTGAATGAGCCGCAGATCGTCTGGATGAAAGGCCTGCCGAAACGCAAAAAAATCATGGTGCTCAGCCATCACCAGGGCTTCGACATTTCCGGGCACAACAAGACCGCGCTGTATCAACCGGTGTGCGATGCACTGGGGCGCGAGCCGGATTATTGGTATTGGGGGCATCTGCACAACGGCATCGTCTATGCGCAACAGGGCGGTTTGCATGCGCGCTGCGCCGGGCACGGGGCGATTCCGTACGGCAATGCCAGCGAGCTGGACGGGCATTCGCGGGTGTTGTGGTCGGAGACGCAGGATGCCAACGATCCGGCATATCCGCTGCGGGTGCTGAATGGCTACGCGAAAATCAGGCTGGTGGGGGAGGATATTTTCGAGGAGTTTATTGGGGAGGATGGCAGTGTGAGGTGGTCATCGAAGTGAGGCGGTGACCGGACCGGCCTCTTCGCGAGCAAGCTCGCTCCCACAGTGGTCGGCGGTGATAACAGAATTTGTGTACACCGCCAGTCCCTGTGGGAGCGAGCTTGCTCGCGAAGCTTTTGCTTTTAGCCTTGGACAGGCACCCCTTTAAGATACGGCGCCGGCTCGGCCCCAAGGTTGTTGAGCATCCGCTCGCTGTACCAATCCACGAAGTTGACCACGCCAAACTCATAGGTCTTCGAATACGGCCCAGGCTGGTAAGCGGTGGAGTTGATCCCGCGCTGGTTCTCTTCGGCCAGACGGCGGTCCTGATCGTTGGTCGCGTCCCACACCTGGCGCATGCGCTCGACGTCGTAATCCACGCCTTCGACCGCGTCCTTATGCACCAGCCATTTGGTGGTGACCATGGTTTCCTGGGCGCTGATCGGCCACACGGTGAAGACGATGATGTGGTCGCCCATGCAGTGGTTCCACGAGTGCGGCAGGTGCAGGATGCGCATCGAGCCGAGGTCGGGGTTCTTGATCCGGCCCATCAGTTTGGCGCAGCCCTGTTTGCCGTCCAGGGTCATCGACACGGTGCCCTTGAGCAGCGGCATGCGCACGATGCGGTTGCGCAGGCCGAAACTGGCGTGGGCGTAAGGGATCTTCTCGGCTTCCCACGCCGCGGCGGAGGCGGCGACGTGATCCTTGAATGCCTGATCGGCGCGCGGGTCGGTGACGTCGTCCCATTCCAGCAGGGTTTTCAGCAGTTCCGGGTGCGACGCGTTGCAGTGGTAGCATTCGCGGTTGTTTTCCAGCACCAGTTTCCAGTTGGCCTTTTCCATCAAGGTGGTGGTGATCGCCACCTTGGTGTTCTCCATGTCGTACGGTTCCATGTAGTGGTTCAGTGTCGACAGGAAGTCATCAATGGCCGGCGGATTCTCCGCCAGGCTGATGAAGATGTAGCCGCCGGCAGTCTTCACGTTCACCGGTTTGAGGCCGTACTGTTTCATGTCGAAGTCGGCGCCCATCTCGGTGCCGGCGAACAGCAGACGACCGTCCAGCTCATAGGTCCACTGGTGGTAGTGGCAGACCAGTTTGGCGACCTTGCCCTTGTCGCTGGTGCACAGGCGCGAGCCACGGTGGCGGCAAACGTTATGGAAAGCATGCACCACACCTTCAGCGCCACGAATGACGATGATCGGGTTCTTGCCGACCTGCAGGGTCAGGTAGTTGCCCTTGGCCGGGATCTCGCAGGTCATGCCAGCGATCAACCACTCTTTCTGGAAGATCTCCTGCATGTCGATATCGAACAGGCGCTCATCGCTGTAGAACGGTTGCGGCAGGGAAAAGGTGCGCTCGCGCTCTTGCAGCATCTGTGCGGTGGCCTTGCGTGCGGGTTCCAGCGGATCGCCCAGGCTGATTTTTGCGGTGACGTCCATCGATGTATTCCTCAAGGCCATCTGCGTGGCCGCGAAAGTGGCTGATCAGGGTTGCTACGCAAGGTGTAAAGAATCTGTTTGATGTGAGGCGAGTGTGGGGCCGGCGCTGGGCGGAACCTTATCCATGGGCGACATGGTGCAATCTGTTCCCGACGCGCAACCCCCGGTGGTTGGGGGCTGGTCGCGATAAGCATGCCGATGTCGCGGATAGGTAAACGGGCGGTCTGCGCTATACGCAGAATCGCCACATGAAGGCCGACAGTCGGCCGTGGAGAACAGCATGTCCAACAGCTTCCTGAATCCGGTCACCACCCAGACCTGGGCCAATGGCCGACACATCGTCCGTTGCGTCAAAGTCATCCAGGAAACCTGGGACGTGCGCACCTTCTGTTTCATGGCCGACCAGCCGATCCTGTTCTTCTTCAAGCCCGGACAGTTCGTGACCCTGGAGCTGGAAATCGACGGCCAGCCGATCATGCGTTCGTACACCATCTCCAGTTCGCCGTCGGTGCCGTACAGCTTCTCGGTGACGATCAAGCGCGTGCCGGGCGGCAAGGTCTCCAACTGGCTGCACGACACCCTGCATGAAGGCCAGGAGCTGGCGGTGCACGGCCCCGTCGGGCTGTTCAACGCCATCGACTTCCCGAGTCCGAAAGTGCTGTATCTCAGCGGCGGCGTGGGGATCACTCCGTGCATGTCGATGGCGCGCTGGTTCTACGACACCAACGCCAACGTCGACATGACCTTTATCCACAGCGCACGCTCGCCGAAAGACATCATTTATCACCGCGAACTGGAGCACATGGCGTCGCGGATCGACAACTTCAGCCTGCACCTGATCTGCGAGAAACACGGGCTGGGCGAGCCGTGGGCCGGCTATCGCGGCTACCTCAATCACAAGATGCTCGAACTGATGGTGCCGGACTTCCTCGAACGCGAAGTGTTCTGCTGCGGCCCGACGCCGTACATGACCGCGGTCAAGCGCTTGCTGGAAGCCGCCGGTTACGACATGTCGCGGTATCACGAGGAATCCTTCGGCGCCACACCACCCGAAGCCCGTGCCGACGCGGTGGAACAAGCCGAACAGGCGGCCGAGGCTCCGGAAATTGATGCGGCGGATCTGCATCAGGTCGAGTTCACCGCCTCCGGCAAGAGCATTCGCGTGGGCCCGGGCGAAACCGTGCACGCAGCCGCGGCCAAGCTTGGCCTGATGATCCCGAAAGCCTGCGGCATGGGGATCTGCGGCACGTGCAAGGTGCTCAAGCTCGGTGGCGAAGTGGAGATGGAGCACAACGGCGGGATAACCGAGGACGACGAGGCGGAAGGTTTCATCCTGTCGTGCTGCAGCGTGCCGAAGGGCGACGTGCGCATCGAGTTCTAAGGATCGATGCAAATCCCCTGTGGGAGCGGGCTTGCTCGCGAAAGCGTCGGATCAGTCGGCAAACGTGTTGAATGACACACCGCTTTCGCGAGCAAGCCCGCTCCCACAGGGGGATGTGTTTTCAATCGATGAACAGGTCGGGCATCAGTGTGGCGTCGCTGTCCGGCTCGAATCGGTATTGATCGAATTCGGTCACGCCGTTTTCTCGCAAAATCTCCTCATCAATCAACAGCCGACCGCTGATCTGCCGCCCGCTGCTGCTCAGGATCACATGCGCCGCATCCGCCATGATTGCTGGCGTGCGCGCATGCTTGAACGACTCTCTGTTGCCCAGCTGAAACTCGATCGCCGCCGTGGCAATCATGGTCTGCGGCCACAGCGAATTGACGCTGATCCCGTAATTGGCGAACTCCTCGCTCATGCCCACCGTCAGCATGCTCATGCCGTATTTGGTCACGGTGTAGGGGCTGTATTGGGCGAACCATTTGCTTGCCAGATTCAGCGGCGGCGACAGGTTGAGGATGTGGCCGGCGGATTTCTTCAAATAGGGCAGGGCGGCCTGGCTGCACAACAACACCGCGCGGGTGTTGATCTGGTGCATCAGGTCGAAACGCTTGAGTTCGATGTGTTGCACACCGGTGAGCTTGATCGCCCCGGCGTTATTGATCAGCGCATCGATGCCGCCGAAATGCTCGTTGGCCAGGGCCAGCGCACTGCTCACCGCCTCTTCATCACGCACATCGACTTGCAGCGCCAATGCCTTGCCGCCAGCGGCTTCGACTTCTGCAGCGACGCTGTGAATGGTGCCGGGCAATTTCGGATGAGCTTCGGCGCTCTTGGCCGCAATCACGATATTGGCCCCGTCCTTCGCGGCCCGCAGCGCAATCTCACGGCCGATGCCACGGCTGGCGCCGGTGATGAACAGGGTTTTGCCTTGTAGCGACATGCCGATGCTCCTGCTTGTTGTTATGTGAGCGGGGGGCTCGACAGACAATGTAGACCAAGCAGCTGGCGCGATAGGGGCGGCGAAGATGACTTGTGGTGAGGGGATTTATCCCCGATGGGTTGCGCAGCAGCCCCAAAACCTATGAACGCGATCTACCAGCAAGACCGCGTTTTCAGGATTTACGACTGCTGCGCAGCCGATCGGGGATAAATCCCCTCGCCACAGGGGATCAACTCGTTACAGGAGTTCATTTGCCAAGGAATCAGGCCGACATCACTTCGCGGATGTCACGAGCCAGTTCGCGTACGCGTTCTTCTTCGGTGTCCCACGAGCACATGAAGCGTGCGCCGCCCTTGCCGATGAAGGTGTAGAAACGCCAGTTCTTCGCGGTCAGCGCGGCGATGGCCGGTTCCGAGAGTTGCAGGAACACGCCGTTGGCCTGCACCGGGAACATCAGTTCCACGCCTGGAATGTCGCTGACCAGTTCGGCCAGCAATTGCGCGCAGTGGTTGGCGTGGCGGGCGTACTTGAGCCAGGCGTCGTTTTCGAGGATGCCGACCCACGGCGCTGACAGAAAACGCATTTTCGACGCCAGTTGCCCGGCCTGTTTGCAGCGGTAGTCGAAGTCTTCGGCCAGTTTGTGGTTGAAGAACAGAATCGCTTCACCCACGGCCATGCCGTTTTTCGTACCGCCGAAGCACAGCACGTCGACGCCGGCCTTCCAGGTCAGATCGGCCGGCGAGCAGCCGAGGAAGGCGCAGGCGTTGGAGAAACGCGCGCCGTCCATGTGCAGGTGCAGGCCCAGTTCCTTGCAGGTGGCGCTGATGGCGCGGACTTCTTCCGGGGTGTAGACGCTGCCGACTTCAGTGGCCTGAGTCAGGGTCACGACGCGCGGTTTCGGGTAGTGGATGTCCTGCCGCTTGAGCGCGACTTCGCGAATCGACTGCGGGGTGATCTTGCCGTTTTCGGTGCCGGCGATCAGCAGTTTCGAGCCGTTGGAGAAGAATTCCGGTGCGCCGCATTCGTCGGTTTCGACGTGGGCGGTTTCCGAGCAGATCACGCTGTGGTAACTCTGGCACAGCGACGACAGCGCCAGCGAGTTGGCGGCGGTGCCGTTGAAGGCGAAAAACACTTCGCAGTCGGTTTCGAACAATTTGCGGAAATAGTCCGAAGCGCGTGCGGTCCATTCATCGTCGCCATAAGCGCGCTGGTGGCCGTGGTTGGCCTGTTCCATGGCAGCCCAGGCTTCAGGGCAGATACCGGAGTAGTTGTCGCTGGCGAATTGTTGGCTCTTGTCGGTCATGGCCGGCTTCCGTGGTCGAGACTCTTGTGAAGGCTCGTGGTCAATGATGGTGCGCACTTTACCGAAGATCTTCCGGGGAGCACACGGGATGTCGCTGTCAGAAAATTACCAGTTTGTTGCCCGATTATGCACGTGACTAAACGCGACGGCGCGCTGGATTTGCTCAAGTGGCTGGCGCTGCTGAGCATGCTGCTCGATCACCTGCGATATGTCGGGATCAGCGCCGATTGGCTGTATGTGCCGGGGCGTCTGGCGTTCCCGTGGTTCTGTCTGGCGATGGCGGCGAACCTTGCCCGGACCGGTGCGCAGAAGACCGAGTGGCGCTATCTGGGCTGGTTGCTGCTGTTCAGCCTGATCAGCGAGATTCCCTACCGCTTGTACATTCCTGATCCCGACACCTTGAACGTGATGCCCACGCTGGCGCTCGGTTTGCTGGTGGCGCGAGGGTGGCAGGATCGAACCTTGCTATCGCGCCTGTTGGGCGTCGGTGCCTTGCTGCTGGCGGCGCTGTTTTCGCAGTGGCTGATGTTCGGCGTATTTGGCGTGTTGCTGCCGCTGGCGCTGCTGTGGGTGATCCGTCGCCCTTGGTACTTCGGCCTGCTGCCGGGGCTGGTGTGTCTGGCGGGGAATCAGTGGCAGGTGCTGTATGAGGCGGCGGAGTTTGGCAACTACGTGGCGGTGTTCGGCATCGCGGCATGCCTGATTGCGCCAATGCTCGGGCTGTTCTTGTTGCGACACTTCAGATCTATCCATCCGCTGCCCATGCGCCGTTGGGCGTACGCGCTCTATCCCCTGCATTTCCTCTTGCTGCTCGCCATTCGCACGGCCTGCACATAACCCCTGTGGGAGCGGGCTTGCTCGCGAAAGCGTTGTATCAGACGGCATAGATGTCGACTGACACACCGCTTTCGCGAGCAAGCCCGCTCCCACAAGGGATCTGCGTGGATTCATTCGGTCATTTCCCGCCATGTCGTAAACGCACCTTTGTGTGGCGTCCGTAGGCATCTGGGCTGTCTGCGCCGGCCATACCATCGCATCAAAGGGCACCGTCGCAAGCCGCGTGCCTGACCAAGACAAAATGGCGCACTGCCGCCGCTGGGAGAGACGCGATGTTCAGCAAGCAAGACCAGATCCAGGGTTATGACGATGCACTGCTGGCGGCGATGAATGCCGAGGAGCAGCGTCAGGAAGATCACATCGAGCTGATCGCGTCGGAAAACTACACCAGCAAACGCGTGATGGAAGCGCAAGGCAGCGGCCTGACCAACAAATACGCCGAAGGCTATCCGGGCAAGCGCTACTACGGCGGCTGCGAGCATGTGGATAAAGTCGAAGCGCTGGCCATCGAACGCGCCAAGCAGCTATTCGGCGCCGATTACGCCAACGTCCAGCCGCACTCCGGTTCCTCGGCCAACAGCGCTGTTTATCTAGCGCTGATCCAGCCGGGCGACACCATTCTGGGCATGAGCCTGGCCCACGGCGGCCACCTGACCCACGGCGCGAAAGTGTCGTCCTCGGGCAAGCTGTACAACGCGGTGCAGTACGGGATCAACACCGATACCGGGCTGATCGATTACGACGAAGTCGAGCGTCTGGCCGTCGAGTGCAAGCCGAAAATGATCGTTGCCGGTTTCTCCGCTTATTCGAAGACCCTGGATTTCCCGCGCTTCCGGCAGATCGCCGACAAGGTCGGTGCGCTGCTGTTCGTCGACATGGCCCACGTCGCCGGTCTGGTCGCTGCTGGCCTGTACCCGAACCCGCTGCCGTACGCCGACGTGGTCACCACCACCACGCACAAGACCCTGCGCGGTCCGCGTGGCGGGCTGATCCTGGCCAAGTCCAACGAAGAGATCGAGAAGAAGCTCAACGCCGCGGTATTCCCCGGCGCTCAGGGCGGCCCGCTGATGCACGTCATCGCCGGTAAAGCGGTGTGCTTCAAGGAAGCGCTGGAGCCAGGCTTCAAGGCCTATCAGCAGCAAGTGATCGACAACGCCAAGGCCATGGCCAGCGTGTTTATCAAACGTGGCTACGATGTAGTGTCCGGCGGTACCGACAACCACCTGTTCCTGGTCAGCCTGATCCGTCAGGGCCTGACCGGCAAGGATGCTGACGCCGCCCTTGGCCGTGCGCACATCACCGTCAACAAGAATGCCGTGCCGAACGACCCGCAATCGCCGTTCGTGACCTCGGGCCTGCGCATCGGCACCCCGGCCGTCACCACCCGCGGCTTCAAGGTCGCCCAGTGCGAAGTGCTGGCCGGCTGGATCTGCGACATCCTCGACAACCTCGGTGACGCCGACGTTGAAGCGAATGTGGCCAAGAACGTCGCGGCACTGTGCGCCGACTACCCGGTTTATCGCTGAGCGGTTTGGAGTAAATGACTATGCAACGCTATTCGGGCTTCGGCCTCTTCAAACACTCCCTCAGCCACCACGAAAACTGGCAGCGCATGTGGCGCACGCCGACGCCGAAGAAGGTCTACGACGTGGTCATCGTTGGCGGCGGCGGGCACGGTCTGGCGACTGCCTACTATCTGGCGAAAGAGCACGGCATCACCAACGTCGCCGTGGTCGAGAAGGGCTGGCTGGGCGGCGGCAACACTGCGCGCAACACCACCATCGTGCGTTCCAACTACCTGTGGGACGAGTCGGCGCACCTGTACGAGCACGCGATGAAATTGTGGGAAGGCCTGTCGCAGGACCTGAACTACAACGTGATGTTCTCCCAGCGTGGCGTCTACAACCTGTGCCACACCCTGCAGGACATCCGTGATTCCGAGCGCCGGGTCAGCGCCAACCGCCTCAACGGCGTTGACGGCGAACTGCTCAACGCCAAGCAAGTGGCGGACGAGATTCCGTACCTCGACTGCTCGAAAAACACCCGCTACCCGGTGATGGGCGCGACCGTTCAGCGTCGCGGCGGCGTCGCCCGTCACGATGCCGTGGCCTGGGGCTTTGCCCGCGCGGCGGATGCCCTCGGCGTGGACTTGATCCAGCAGACCGAAGTCATCGGTTTTCGCAAGGAAAACGGCGTGTGCATCGGCGTTGAAACCAACAAGGGCTTCATCGGCGCCAAGCGCGTCGGCGTGGTCACTGCCGGCAACTCCGGGCACATGGCCAAGCTCGCCGGTTTCCGTCTGCCGATCGAATCCCACCCGCTGCAAGCGCTGGTGTCCGAGCCGATCAAGCCAATTATTGACAGCGTGATCATGTCCAACGCCGTGCACGGTTACATCAGCCAGTCGGACAAGGGCGACCTGGTGATCGGCGCCGGTATCGACGGCTACAACGGCTACGGCCAGCGCGGTTCGTACCCGGTGATCGAGCACACCATCCAGGCCATCGTCGAGATGTTCCCGGTGCTGTCGCGGGTGCGCATGAACCGTCAGTGGGGCGGCATCGTCGACACCACACCGGACGCCTGCCCGATCATTTCGAAAACCCCGGTACCGAACATGTTCTTCAACTGCGGTTGGGGCACCGGTGGCTTCAAGGCGACTCCCGGCTCGGGCAACGTGTTTGCCGCCAGCCTCGCCAAGGGTGAAATGCACCCGTTGGCGGCACCGTTTTCCATCGACCGTTTCCACAACGGCGCACTCATCGACGAACACGGCGCTGCTGCCGTCGCCCACTAACAGGAGAAATCCCCATGTTGCATATCTTCTGTCCTCACTGCGGCGAACTGCGCTCCGAAGAGGAATTCCACGCATCCGGCCAGGCGCACATCCCGCGTCCGCTGGATCCGAACGCCTGCACCGATGAAGAGTGGGGCGACTACATGTTCTTCCGCGACAACCCGCGTGGTCTGCACCACGAACTGTGGGATCACGTCGCCGGTTGCCGCCAGTACTTCAACGTCACCCGCGACACCGTGACCTACGAGATTCTCGAAACCTACAAGATCGGCACCAAGCCGCAATTCACCGACAAGGCTGATACGGCGAAAACAGCCACGACGGCGCTGGGAGAGAAGGTATGAGCCAGACCAATCGCCTGTCCAACGGTGGACGGATCGACCGTAACAAAGTGCTGAGCTTCACCTTCAACGGTCAGAGCTACAAAGGCTTCGAGGGCGACTCGCTGGCCTCGGCACTGATCGCCAACGGCGTCGACATCATCGGCCGCAGCTTCAAGTATTCGCGTCCACGCGGAATCTTCGCCGCCGGTGCCGAAGAGCCGAACGCGGTGCTGCAGATCGGGGCCACCGAAGCCACGCAGATTCCCAACGTGCGCGCCACGCAACAGGCGCTGTACCAAGGCCTGGTCGCCACCAGCACCAACGGCTGGCCGAGCGTCAACAACGACATGATGGGCATTCTCGGCAAGGTCGGCGGCAAGCTGATGCCGCCGGGTTTCTACTACAAAACCTTCATGTACCCGCAATCGTTCTGGATGACGTACGAGAAGTACATTCGCAAGGCTGCCGGTTTGGGCCGTTCGCCGACCGAAGTCGATCCGGACACCTACGACTACATGAACCAGCACTGCGACGTGCTGATCGTCGGCGCCGGCCCGGCCGGGCTCGCCGCGGCCCTGGCGGCTGCGCGCAGCGGTGCGCGGGTGATCCTCGCCGATGAGCAGGAAGAGTTCGGCGGCAGCCTGCTCGATTCCCGCGAAAGCCTCGACGGCAAACCGGCGATCGAGTGGGTGGCCAGCGTCATTGCTGAACTGAAGAACACTCCGGACGTGCTGCTGTTGCCGCGCGCCACCGTTAACGGCTATCACGACCACAACTTCCTGACCATTCACGAACGCCTCACCGATCACCTTGGTGACCGTGCGCCAATCGGTCAGGTGCGTCAGCGCATCCACCGCGTCCGCGCCAAGCGTGTCGTGCTGGCGACCGGTGCCCACGAGCGTCCGCTGGTCTACGGCAACAACGACGTGCCGGGCAACATGCTTGCCGGTGCGGTCTCGACTTACGTGCGCCGTTACGGCGTGGCACCGGGCAAGAAGCTGGTGCTGAGCACCAACAACGATCACGCCTACCGCGTGGCGCTGGACTGGCTCGACGCCAGCCTGCAAGTGGTGGCCATCGCCGATGCGCGGAGCAATCCGCGGGGTGCGCTGGTGGAAGAAGCCCGCGCCAAAGGCATTCGTATCCTCACCGGCAGCGCCGTGATCGAGGCCCGTGGCAGCAAGCGCGTGACCGCTGCCCGCGTCGCTGCGATCGACGTCAAAGCCCACGCGGTGACCAGCCCGGGCGAATGGCTCGACTGCGACGTGATTGCCAGTTCCGGCGGTTACAGCCCGGTTGTGCACCTGGCTTCGCACCTCGGTGGCAAGCCGATCTGGCGTGAAGACATCCTCGGTTTCGTACCGGGCGAAGCACCGCAGAAGCGTGTGTGCGTCGGCGGCATCAACGGTGTTTACGGCCTCGGTGATTCGCTGGCCGATGGTTTCGAAGGGGGCGCTCGCGCTGCCAGTGAAGCCGGTTTCGGTGTGGTCGAAGGCACGCTGCCCAAGGCCCTGAGCCGTCTCGAAGAAGCAACGCTGGCGCTGTTCCAGGTGCCACATGAGAAGGGCACCGCGCGGGCGCCGAAGCAATTCGTCGACCTGCAGAACGACGTCACCGCCGCTGCCATCGAACTGGCGACCCGCGAAGGTTTCGAGTCGGTCGAGCACGTCAAACGCTACACCGCGCTGGGTTTCGGCACCGATCAGGGCAAGCTCGGCAACGTCAACGGTCTGGCCATCGCCGCCCGTTCGCTGAACGTGACCATCCCGCAGATGGGCACCACGATGTTCCGTCCCAACTACACGCCGGTAACGTTCGGCGCCGTAGCGGGTCGTCACTGTGGGCACATTTTCGAACCGGTGCGCTACACCGCGCTGCATGCCTGGCATGTGAAGAACGGCGCCGAGTTTGAAGACGTCGGCCAGTGGAAACGTCCATGGTACTTCCCGAAAAACGGTGAAGACATGCACGCCGCGGTGAAGCGCGAATGTAAAGCCGTGCGCGACAGCGTCGGCCTGCTCGACGCCTCGACCCTCGGCAAGATCGACATTCAAGGCCCGGATGCCCGCGAGTTCCTCAACCGCGTGTACACCAACGCCTGGACCAAGCTCGACGTGGGCAAGGCCCGTTACGGCCTGATGTGCAAAGAAGACGGCATGGTCTTCGACGACGGGGTAACGGCCTGCCTGGCCGACAACCATTTCGTCATGACCACCACCACGGGCGGCGCGGCTCGCGTGCTGCAATGGCTGGAGCTGTACCACCAGACCGAATGGCCGGAGATGAAGGTGTACTTCACTTCCGTCACCGACCACTGGGCGACCATGACCCTGTCCGGGCCGAACAGCCGCAAGCTGCTCAGCGCCGTGACCGACATTGATCTGAGCAACGAAGCCTTCCCGTTCATGACCTGGAAAGAAGGCCTGGTCGGCGGCGTGCCGGCGCGGGTGTTCCGCATCTCGTTCACCGGTGAGCTGTCGTACGAAGTCAACGTGCAGGCCGACTACGCGATGGGCGTGCTGGAGAAAATCGTCGAGGCCGGCAAGCAGTACAACCTGACGCCGTACGGCACTGAGACCATGCACGTTCTGCGCGCCGAGAAAGGTTTCATCATCGTCGGTCAGGACACCGACGGCTCGATGACTCCGGACGACCTGAACATGGGCTGGTGCGTCGGTCGTACCAAACCGTTCTCGTGGATCGGTCAGCGCGGCATGAACCGTGAAGACTGTGTGAAGGATCAGCGTAAGCAACTGGTGGGCCTGAAGCCGATCGATCCGAATGTCTGGCTGCCGGAAGGTGCGCAACTGGTGTTCAACACCAAGCAGGCGATCCCGATGACCATGGTCGGCCACGTGACCTCCAGCTACGCGCACAACTCCCTCGGTTATTCGTTTGCCATGGGCGTGGTCAAGGGCGGTCTCAAGCGCATGGGCGAGCGGGTGTTTGCACCGCTGGCCGATGGCAGCGTGATCGAGGCGGAGATTGTGTCTTCGGTGTTCTTCGATCCGAAGGGGGATCGGCAGAACATCTGATTGCTCGGGGGACGGTGGGGTGTCAGTGGGTGCGAGTCGTCTGATCGATTCGCGAGCAAGCCCGCTCCCACAGGTTCCGGGTCGTTAATGGAATTTGTGTCAGGCATCAGTCCCCTGTGGGAGCGAGCTTGCTCGCGAAGGCGGCAGTACAGCCACCACAAGGACCGGACCAACAGAATTGAGATAGGTGCTTTATGACCACAGCCAACGTGTACCAACAACGCCCGACCACCGGGGCCCGTGCCGAGTCGTCGCTGCACCATGCCGACCTCGCCAGCCTGGTCGGCAAGGGTCGCAAGAACGCCGGCGTCATCGTGCGTGAAAAGAAACTCCTCGGTCACCTGACCATTCGTGGCGATGGCCACGATGCAGCCTTCGCCGCCGGTGTGCACAAGGCCCTCGGCATCGAATTGCCGGGCGCTCTGAGCGTGATCGTCAAAGGTGAAACCAGCCTGCAGTGGATGGGCCCGGACGAGTGGCTGCTGATCGTGCCAAGCGGTGAAGAGTTCGCCGCCGAGCAGAAACTGCGCGAGGCGCTGGGCGATCTGCACATCGCGATCGTCAACGTCAGCGGCGGCCAGCAAGTGCTCGAACTGAGCGGGCCGAACGTGCGTCAGGTGCTGATGAAATCCACCAGCTACGATGTGCACCCGAACAACTTCCCGGTCGGCAAAGCGGTGGGCACGGTGTTCGCCAAATCGCAGCTGATGATTCGCCACACCGCCGAAGACACCTGGGAACTGCTGATCCGTCGCAGCTTCTCGGATTACTGGTGGTTGTGGTTGCAGGATGCTTCGGCCGAGTACGGCCTCAGCGTTCAGGCGTAACACTAAGTGGTTGCCGCGATTGCTTCTTGTGGCGAGGGAGCTTGCTCCCGCTCGGCTGCGAAGCAGTCGCAAAAACCTGCGAGCGCATTCTTTCTGGAAGAACGCGGTTGCTGATCTTGGGGTTGCTTCGCAACCCAGCGGGAGCAAGCTCCCTCGCCACAGAACGCCCTCGCCACAGAGTTCACTCTGCTCACAGATGTTGAAACAGGAGTCACCGCACCATGAGCCGCGCCCCAGACACATGGATTCTGACCGCCGACTGCCCCAGCGTGCTCGGCACGGTGGACGCGGTGACGCGTTTTCTGTTCGAGCAGGGTTGCTACGTCACCGAGCACCATTCGTTCGATGACCGGCTCTCGGGCCGTTTCTTCATTCGCGTGGAATTCCGTCAGCCCGACGGCTTCGACGAGCAGTCCTTCCGCGCCGGCCTCGCCGAGCGTGGTCAGGCGTTCGGCATGGTCTTCGAGCTGACCGCGCCGAACTACCGGCCAAAAGTGGTGATCATGGTTTCCAAGGCCGATCACTGCCTCAACGACTTGCTCTACCGCCAGCGCATCGGCCAGTTGTCGATGGACGTCGCGGCGGTGGTGTCCAACCATCCGGATCTCAAGCCTTTGGCCGACTGGCACCAGATTCCCTACTACCATTTCCCCCTCGACCCCAACGACAAGCCGGCGCAGGAGCGTCAGGTGTGGCAGGTGATCGAAGAGTCCGGCGCCGAACTGGTGATCCTCGCCCGCTACATGCAGGTGCTGTCGCCGGAGCTGTGCCGCAAGCTCGATGGCAAGGCGATCAACATCCATCACTCGCTGCTGCCGGGGTTCAAGGGTGCCAAGCCGTATCACCAGGCCTACAACAAGGGCGTGAAGCTGGTCGGCGCGACGGCGCATTACATCAACAACGACCTCGATGAAGGGCCGATCATTGCCCAGGGCGTCGAGGCGGTGGATCACAGTCATTACCCCGAGGATCTGATTGCCAAGGGGCGCGATATCGAGGGCCTGACCCTGGCCCGGGCGGTGGGTTATCACATCGAAAGAAGGGTGTTTTTGAACGCCAATCGCACGGTCGTTCTCTAGATCGCTTTCGCGAGCAAGCCCGCTCCCACAGGGGATTTGTGTTGAAACACAAGTCTCTGTCACACAAAAGATCAACTGTGGGAGCGGGCTTGCTCGCGAAGGGGCCATAACTGACAACGCAAGACCAACAAGCAATAACCCGAGCACTTAACGCGCTGCCTGCCTGGGCAACGCGGTTCCATAAAAACAACAGCGAGGTGAAAGCATGTCTGGCAATCGTGGTGTGGTGTATCTCGGCGCTGGCAAGGTCGAAGTGCAGAAAATCGACTATCCGAAAATGCAGGACCCGCGCGGCAGGAAGATCGAGCACGGGGTGATCCTGCGTGTGGTATCCACCAACATTTGTGGCTCCGACCAGCATATGGTGCGCGGCCGTACGACGGCGCAGACCGGTCTGGTGCTGGGCCATGAAATCACCGGCGAAGTGATCGAAAAAGGTTCCGACGTCGAGAACCTGAAAATCGGCGACCTGGTCTCCGTACCGTTCAACGTAGCTTGCGGGCGCTGCCGTTCCTGCAAGGAGCAACACACCGGTGTCTGCCTGACCGTCAACCCGGCGCGTGCCGGCGGTGCTTACGGTTATGTCGACATGGGCGACTGGACTGGCGGTCAGGCCGAGTACGTGCTGGTGCCGTACGCCGACTTCAACCTGCTGAAACTGCCGGATCGCGACAAGGCCATGGAGAAAATCCGCGACCTGACCTGCCTCTCCGACATTCTGCCGACCGGCTATCACGGTGCGGTGACGGCGGGCGTTGGCCCGGGCAGCACCGTTTATATCGCGGGCGCCGGCCCGGTCGGTCTGGCCGCGGCTGCCTCGGCGCGTTTGTTGGGGGCGGCGGTGGTGATCATCGGCGACGTCAACACCATCCGCCTGGCGCACGCCAAGGCTCAGGGCTTTGAAGTGGTCGACCTGTCCAAGGACACGCCGCTGCACGAGCAGATCGCCGCGCTGCTGGGCGAACCGGAAGTCGATTGCGCGGTGGACTGCGTGGGCTTCGAAGCCCGTGGTCATGGCCATGACGGGGTGAAAGCCGAAGCACCGGCCACTGTGCTCAACTCGCTAATGGGCGTGGTGCGTGTGGCCGGCAAGATCGGTATTCCGGGCCTGTACGTGACCGAAGATCCGGGTGCCGTGGACGCCGCCGCGAAAATGGGCAGCCTGAGCATCCGCTTCGGTCTGGGCTGGGCCAAATCCCACAGCTTCCACACCGGCCAGACCCCGGTGATGAAGTACAACCGCCAACTGATGCAGGCGATCATGTGGGACCGCATCAACATCGCCGAAGTGGTGGGCGTGCAAGTCATCAGCCTCGATCAGGCGCCGGAAGGTTACGGCGAGTTCGATGCCGGTGTGCCGAAGAAGTTTGTGATTGATCCGCATCGGTTGTTCAGTGCGGCGTAAGCTTCAGGCAGTGCAGAACGGCGACCTCAAGGTCGCCGTTTTTTATTGGGATGAGCATTAAACCTGTGGCGAGGGAGCTTGCTCCCGCTCGGCGGCGAAGCCGTCGTAAAATCCACACATGCGCCGTCTCAGGAAAATTACCCACACAAGATTTGGGCCGCTTCGCAGCCCAGCGGGAGCAAGCTCCCTTGCCACAGAGGTTTGTCGTGCCAGAGTCAGAGAGCCGCTAAGGCGCCTTGGTAAAGCACCGGCCCGGTCGGCTGCCCGGTCGGCGAGCCACCCTTCGGCTCCAGACTCACCGCCAGCGCAATCGGCTGGCCGATCAAGACTTTCTGCGCCGCGCTCAATTCAACCTTGCCCTTGCCCCCCGCCGGAATCACCCCCAGCGAAATCGGCTTGCCATCCGCTGGAATCGCCCACAATTCCAGGCTGCGATCAGGCCCGACTGCCGCCAATGTCAGCGGCTCGACTTGCAGATAATCGGCATGCGCCTCGACCTTCAGTGCCGGCTGCGCGTCGGCGGTCAGCAGGGTGGCGCGGTAGCGGGCGTCATCGCGGTTGTACAGCGAGCCGAGGAATACCAGGATCACGATCGAACACAGCGCGGCGGTGACCCGTAGCCAGTTCCAGAACGGACGTTTTTCCGGGACGTGCAGCACTTGCGGATCGATCCGCGCGGTGATGCCTTGCCACACCCGATCCGGCACCGGTTGCTCCGGCAGCGTTTCGGTAAGGCTGGCAAGGCTCTCCTGCCACTGCGCCAACTCGCTTCGCAGTGCTGCGTCATCCAGCAGCAATTGTTCAAAGCGCCTGCGCGCTGCCGCAGACATCAGGCCAATGGCGTAATCGGCAGCGAGGGCGCGGCGCAGGGCGGGGGTCTGGTAGTTCATGATTCAAGGCACCTGCGCAGACGCTCCATGCCACGACGAATCCACGACTTCACCGAGCCCAGCGGTGCGGCCAGGTGTTCGGCCAGTTCCGAGCAGGAAAGGCCCTGGAAGTAGGCGACGCTGATCGACTGGCGCTGCATGCCGTCGAGGGTGTCCAGGCAGCGATGCAGCGCGCTGGCTTCGCGGCTGCTGTTCAACAGGTCGTGGGCTGAAGGGCCATCGTCCGGCAGGGTGTCCTGTTCGAAGTCGGTCAGCGGCCGTTCGCGCTGTTTGCGTAATTGGTCGATGGCCTGATTGCGAGTGATGTTGATCATCCAGGTCAGCGGCGCCGACAAGTGGGCTTCGTAGCGCGAGGCGTTGTTCCAGATGCGCACGAAGCTTTCCTGCAACACGTCCTCGGCCAGATCCGCCCGGCCCATGACGCGCAGGGCCACGCCGTGCAGACGCGGGCCAACGCTGCGATAGAGCGTTTCGAACGCAGTACGGTCACCCAGTGAGCACTGGGCCAGCAGCTGGCGCAACTGATCAGGGTCGGCGATGGAAATGACGGCTCTCCAGGCAATGGGCGGGCGACGAGGGCGGTGCTCGGGCTGTTCACAGGCTAGTTCAGGGACAGCGCTTGTGCCATTCATCTCGGGTTATCCGCGGTTTCACGTTTTATATACGTGGGCATGCTGAAAATGGATGCGCCGGCGAGGAACATGCTGGCTGAAACCCGGTCAAATCGGCAGTTTTGCCGCCCATTGAGGGGCGGTCACCACAGCGCAAGAGGATGTCTGAATGAAGATTTCACGCGGTATTGCCTTGGCTTCACTGATGACCCTTGCGGCTGGCCCGGTGTTTGCCGGCTTCAGTCTGGACGATGTGACAAAAGCGGCTGCAAGCATGCAGGGTGGCAACGCTGCCACCGCCGCCGCGCCGACCTCGGAAACGGCTGGTTTGCTGAAAGCAGTCACCGATCTCGGCGTTACGCCGCAGCAAGCCGTCGGTGGCACCAGCGCCATGCTTGGCCTGGCCAAGAACCAATTGAGCAGCACCGATTATTCGCAGTTGGCCAAAGAAGTGCCGGGCATCGACAAACTGTCGGGCGGTAGCGGCAACCTGGCGGCGTTGAGCGGGTTGCTCGGCTCGTCGGGCAAATCCGCCGGGCTGGAAAACGCGCTGGGTAACGTCAAGAACACCAGCGACCTGAACAATGCCTTCGGCGCGTTGGGCATGGACAGCGGCATGGTCGGCCAGTTTGCCCCGGTGCTGCTCAAGTACTTGGGTGACCAAGGCGTCGGCGGCCCGCTGCTGCAGAGCCTGGGCAGCATCTGGGGCGCCGGCACCGGTAGCTGATTCAGGCGCGCTCGCCGCGCAGTTGGCTGATGCGCTGATCCTTCTCGGTCCAGAGCTGGTTGACCCAGTTCTGGACCTGCTGGCGAAACAGCGGATCATTCTCGTAATCGCCCTGCGACAGCGCCGGGTCGAGTTCGCGGGTCTGGATGTCGACGATCACCCGCGGCACGCTGCCGCTGATCAAATCCCAGAACCCCGGAATCTTCTGCTGTGGATAGACCACGGTCACGTCGAGCAGCGCATCCAGCTGTTCGCCCATCGCCGCCAGAACAAATGCCACGCCACCCGCCTTGGGTTTGAGCAGGTGCTTGAACGGTGATTGCTGCTGCGCGCTTTTCGCCGCGGTGTAGCGAGTACCTTCCAGATAATTCACCACCGTTACCGGCTGGCGCTTGAACAGCTCGCAGGCCTGTCGGGTGATTTCCAGATCCTTGCCGGCCAGCTCCGGGTGCCTGGCGAGGAACGCCTTGCTGTAGCGCTTCATGAACGGGTAATCCAGCGCCCACCACGCCAGACCGAGGAGCGGCACCCAGATCAGTTCTTTCTTGAGGAAGAACTTGAAGAACGGCGTGCGCCGGTTGAGGGTCTGGATCAGCGCTGGAATGTCGACCCACGACTGGTGGTTGCTGACCACCAGATACGAGGTGTCACCGCGCAGGTCTGCGCCGCCACGAATGTCCCATTGGGTGGGGATGCACAGGCGAAAGATCAGCTTGTCGATTTCCGCCCAGGTCTCGGCAATCCACATCACCGTCCACGAGGCGTAATCGCGCCAGCGCCCCGGCGCAATCAGTTTGAGCAGGGCAAAGACCAGCAATGGCCCGATCAGAATCAGGGTGTTGAGCAACAGCAGCAGGGTGACGAAACAGCCGGTGAGCAGGCGGCGCATAAGCAACTCTATGAAGGCGGATGGGCGCGCCATGATAAGTGGCTTCGGGCGACAGGCCAAATTGATGGTGACGAATGTTTCACTTTTGGCTGGCTATGCTGGAGCTGATTACTGTGCTGGCAGGGCTGGCCTCTTCGCGAGCAAGCCCGCTCCCACAGTGGATCTTCAGTGTGCATGCCATCTTCAACAGATCCCCGATCCCCTGTGGGAGCGGGCTTGCTCGCGAAGGCGGATTCAGGGCGAACGAATTGCCCAATGGCTGTCTAAAATCTCGCGTCTGACGCCCTCATTTTCCAAGGAAGCCCTCTACGTGAAATCCCTCCTTGCACTGTTTGCCCTCGTCGCCCTGCCGGTCATGGCCGCCGAGCCGACCCTGTACGGGCGTTACGAATACATCGCGCTGCCGGAAATTGGTGGTGAGGTGCTCAAGGCCAAGATGGACACCGGCGCACTGACCGCTTCGCTGTCGGCCAAGGACATCGAGACCTTCACCCGTGATGGCGAAGACTGGGTGCGTTTTCGCCTCGCTACCAAGGATGCCGATAACAAGGTCTACGAGCACAAGGTCGCGCGGATCAGCAAGATCAAGAGTCGCTCCGACGAGGACGATGAAGATCGCGACGTCACCGAAGTCGCCAAGCGTCCGGTGGTCGATCTGGAGCTGTGCCTGGGCAACGTCAAGCGCACCGTTGAGGTCAACCTGACCGACCGCAGTCACTTCAACTATCCCCTGCTGATCGGCGCCAAGGCCCTGCGCGAGTTCGGCGCGGCAGTGAACCCGGCACGACGTTTCACCGCCGACAAGCCGGACTGTTAAGTGGTCTCATTGACGTAAGGTCAGGCTTGGGGCACCGTTCGCGCACTTAACCCATGGGCTCGGACGCCATGCCTCATATCCTGATTGTCGAAGACGAAGCGGCGATTGCCGACACGCTGATTTTTGCCCTGCAGGGCGAGGGGTTTGCCACCACGTGGCTGAGCCTCGGCGCGGCGGCGCTGGAGCATCAACGGCAGACCCCGGCTGACTTGATCATTCTCGACATCGGCCTGCCGGACATCAGCGGTTTCGAAACCTGCAAACAGCTGCGGCGCTTCAGTGAAGTGCCGGTGCTGTTCCTCAGCGCCCGGGACGCCGAGATCGACCGGGTGGTGGGGCTGGAGATCGGCGCCGACGATTACGTGGTCAAGCCGTTCAGCCCGCGTGAGGTCGCCGCGCGGGTCCGGGCGATTCTCAAGCGCATGGCGCCGCGTCCCGTGGTTGAAACCTCCTCGGCGCTGTTTCGCATCGATCCCGAGCGCGTGCAGATCGTCTACCGGGGCCAGCCGCTGAATCTGACCCGCCACGAATTCCGCCTGTTGCAATGCCTGCTCGAACAACCGCAGCGAGTGTTCAGCCGCGAGCAATTGCTCGACGCGCTGGGGGTTGCCGCCGACGCCGTCTACGAGCGCAGCATCGACAGCCACATCAAGAGCGTGCGCGCCAAACTGCGTCTGGTGCGGGCCGACGCCGAGCCGATCCAGACCCATCGCGGCCTCGGCTACAGCTACAGCCCGGGACACAGCTGATGTCGCTGGGGCTGCGGATTTTTCTGGTGTATGTGCTGTTTGTCGGCCTGACCGGTTATTTCGTGCTCAACACGGTGATGGAAGAAATCCGCCCGGGTGTGCGCCAGTCCACCGAAGAAACCCTGGTCGACACCGCCAACCTGATGGCGGAAATTCTCCGTGATGATTTCAAGGCCGGCACGCTCAGCGAGAACCGCTGGCCCGAATTGCTGCGCGCCTACGGTGAGCGCCAGCCACAGGCGACGATCTGGGGCCTGCCGAAAAACCAGGTCAACCACCGCATCTACGTCACCGACGCCAAAGGCATCGTGGTGCTGGATTCCAGCGGCGTGGCGGTCGGGCAGGATTACTCGCGCTGGAACGACGTCTACCTGACCCTGCGCGGCGAATACGGCGCGCGCTCGACCCGCAGCGATCCGAACGACCCGGCGTCCTCGGTGATGCACGTCGGTGCGCCAATCCGCGACAACGGGCGGATCATCGGCGTGGTCACCGTGGCCAAACCCAACAGCTCATTGCAGCCTTATGTTGATCGTACCGAGCGGCGCTTGTTGTTTTACGGTGCCGGGCTGATCGGCCTCGGCCTGCTGTTCGGCGCCTTGCTGTCGTGGTGGCTGAGCCGCGCGCTGCACCGTTTGACCGGCTACGCCAAAGCGGTGAGTGAAGGGCGCCGGGTTGAAGTGCCGCATTATCGTGGCGGCGAGCTGGAACAACTGGCCACGGCGCTGGAGCAGATGCGTACCCAGCTCGAAGGCAAGGCTTACGTCGAACGCTACGTGCACACCCTGACCCATGAATTGAAAAGTCCGCTGGCGGCGATTCGCGGTGCGGCGGAGTTGCTGCAGGATGAGATGCCAGCGATTCAGCGCCTGCGTTTTGTCGGCAACATCGACAGCGAAAGCGCGCGGATGCAGCAGTTGATCGAGCGCCTGTTGAACCTCGCGCAAGTCGAGCAGCGGCAGGGGCTTGAGGAGCGGGTGGCGGTGCCGCTGGCAGGACTGGTCGACGAGTTGTTGCAGGCGCAGGCAGCGCGGATCGAAGGCCGGCGGCTCAAGGTCGAGCAGACGATTGCGTCGGATCTGTTGCTGATCGGCGAGCCGTTTCTGCTGCGTCAGGCGTTGGGCAATCTGCTGGAGAATGCGCTGGATTTCACCCCGATCGGCGGGTTGCTGCGTTTCAGTGCCGAGCGTGTTGGAGAGCAGGTCGAGTTGCGCTTGTTCAACGAAGCGGCGGCGATTCCCGAGTACGCCTTACCGCGTTTGAGTGAACGGTTTTATTCATTGCCGCGTCCGGACAGTGGGCGCAAGAGCACCGGTTTGGGGCTGAACTTCGTTGAAGAGGTGATGAAGTTGCATGGTGGGTCGATGCAGATCCGCAACGTCGAGAATGGCGTGGAACTGACTTTGCGCTTGCCTTGAAACCGCGTCGCTGCCTTCGCGAGCAAGCCCGCTCCCACAGGGGGGGTGTTGAAACACAGGTCTCTGTCACACCAAAGATCAACTGTGGGAGCGGGCTTGCTCGCGAAGGGGCCGGTGCAGTCTCCACACAATCTCCATATTCCCCCCACATTCCCCTCATACATCAACACCAGACTCTGCCCATCCAAACAGGGAGAGTCCCATGAACAAGAATCTGACCATAAAGCTCGGGGCGATTGCCCTGTTGATCCTGCTGTTGCTGATACCGCTGCTGATGATCGACGGCATCATCGATGACCGCCAGCAACGGCGCGATGGCGTGCTTGAAGACATTGCCCGCAGCTCCAGTAACAGCCAGCAACTGAGCGGGCCGGTGATGGTGGTGCCGTATCGCAAAGTGATTCATAACTGGAAGCTCAACGACAAAACCAACCAGCGCTACGACGAGCCAAGTGAAGAACGCGGTCGTCTGTATTTTTTGCCGGAGCGCTTCGAACTCGATGGCCAGGTGCAGACCGAGTTGCGCAATCGCGGTATTTACGAAGCGCGACTGTTCCACGTCGACAATCGCATCAATGGGCATTTCTCGTTGCCGGCGCAGTTGGGGATCCAGGAAGATTTTGCCGACTACCAGTTCGATGCGCCGTTTCTGGCGGTGGGCATCAGCGATATTCGCGGCATCGAAAACGCGCTGAAACTGGAAGTCGACGGCCAACGTCTGGACTTCGTGCCCGGCACCCAGGTCGGCTGGCTCGGCGAAGGGGTGCGGGTCACGTTGCCGGCGCTGGACACCCGTAACGCCACGGAGCTGACCTTCGGTTTCGACCTGCGTCTGCAAGGCACCGGTTCATTGCAGGTGCTGCCGGTGGGCAAGACCAGCCACGTCAGTCTTGCCGCCAACTGGCCGCATCCAAGCTTTGTCGGCAACTTCTTGCCGGGCAAACGCGAGATCAGCGATCAGGGTTTCAGCGCGGATTGGCAGACCACGTTCTTCTCCACCAACCTGCAAGAAGCCATGAGCCGGTGCGTCATGGGCAATGACTGCGAGGCGTTCAACGGGCGCAGTTTTGGTGTGAGCTTCATCGATCCGGTGGATCAGTACCTGAAGAGTGATCGGGCGATCAAATATGCGCTGTTGTTCATCGTCCTGACGTTCGCCGGTTTCTTCCTGTTCGAAGTGCTCAAGAGTCTGGCGGTGCACCCGGTGCAATACGCGTTGGTCGGGGTGGCGCTGGCGTTCTTCTACCTGTTGCTGCTGTCGTTGTCGGAGCACATCGGCTTTGCCCTGGCGTATCTGCTGTCGGCCAGTGGCTGTGTGTTGTTGATCGGGTTTTATGTTTGCCACGTGCTGCACAGCGTGCGTCATGGCCTGAGCTTTTCTGTGGGATTGGCGGCGTTGTATGGCCTGCTGTATGGCCTGCTGAGCGCCGAGGATTACGCGCTGCTGATGGGCTCGCTGCTGTTGTTCGGCCTGCTCGGGGTGTTCATGGTGCTGACGCGCAAACTCGACTGGTACGGGATCGGGCAGAAACCGGCCAAGCCGCTGGAGTTTGATGTGGAGGCGATGCAATGAGCGGGTTGCGTGAGGATCAGCGCTGGAAGGAAGAGTTGGTGACGCGGATTGTCGGGTTTCTGCCTGTGGAAACGAGTTGGTGCCTTCGCGAGCAAGCCCGCTCCCACAGGAGTACGCATTCCAATGTGGGAGCGGGCTTGCTCGCGAAGAGGCCGGAACAGGCGCCGCAGCCTTAAGGCTTGGGCATCGTGGCAACCATGGACGGTCGCTGGCTCACGTCGAAATACCAGTTGGCCAGTTGCGGATTGGCGCTGCGCCAGTCCAGATCCGGATGACGCAGATCGATGTAACCCAGTGCACAAGCGACGCTGATCGCCGCCACGTCGAAGTGGCTGGTCAGCTCGGCGATGGCGTCACTTTCCAGATAGGCCAGGGCGCGACGAATCTTGTCGCGCTGGGCGTCGAGCCATTCATCCCAATGCTTTTCCGGGGCGCGCAGCACCAGTTCGTAACGCACCATCACCGAGGCGTCCATGATCCCGTCAGCCATCGACGCCAGGGTCAGACGCCGCCAGCGGGCCGCACCTTCGCGGGGGATCAGCGGATTGCCGACGTGCTGCTGGTCGAGGTATTCGAGGATCACGCGGCTGTCATGGATGACGCTGCCGTCGGACAGACGCAGGGCCGGAATCTTGCCCAGCGGGTTGTCGGCGTTGAGCGTAGCGTCCGGGCTGACCGGGGTGAGGACGCAGTCTTGCAGAGCGACGCGATCCTGCTGGCCGGTCTCGTGCAGCAGCACCATCACTTTGCGCACGAACGGGGAAAGCGTGTTGTGGAACAGGGTCATGCTGGGGGCGGACATTGGCAAACCTCGGTGGTCATCGAAGAGCAGGAGGTTAGCCTAGTCAGATACAGAGCGGCTGGCGAGGGATTTGCTGGTGTTCATCAGGCCGCCTTCGCGAGCAAGCCCGCTCCCACACTGGATCTGTTTCGTTCACAAATCCCCTGTGGGAGCGGGCTTGCTCGCGAAGAGGCCCTGTCAGGCAGCACAAAAATCACCCACGCTGCAGCAAGCCTCTTACGGCCAGAAACGCCGGCACACCCAGCCCGACCCAGCTCAACGCATCCCAGATTCCATCCCCCAACAACGCCGCGAACAACCCCGCCGCACTCAGCAGCGCAATCACCAGCGGGGTGCTGAACACTTTCCAGAAATTCGTCTGACGCGGCTTCATGCAGCAGCCTCCGTCGTCAGCGGTTTCGCCGCTTTACGCCGCGCCACCCAGAGGTACACGCCGCTGCCGAGGACGATGATGGTCAGCACGTCGAGGGTCGCCCAGAGGATTTTCATCGGCATGCCGCCGTAGTCGCCGAAGTGCAGCGGCTGTGACATGCCCATGGCGTCCATGTACCACGGGCGTTCACCGACGGCGGTGACTTGCAGGGTGCTGGCATCGATCAGTACCGGCGTCAGCAGGTGCGAGGTCAGGTGCGTGCCGCCCTTCATGAAGACTGAATAATGGTGCTCGCTGGAAAACCGCGTGCCGGGGAAAGCGATGAAATCCGGGTTCATGCCCGGCGCCACGTCGCGGGCGATGTCCAGCAGGCGGGTGGCCGGGGCCAGTCGGGTCAGCGGCGGGGCATCGCGGTAGGGCGCGACCATGGCGGTCAGCGTGTCATTGCGCCACGCGGCGATGATCAGGTCGGCGCAGGCGCTGATCACTCCGGTGACGCCCACCACCAGCGCCCAGGTCAGGGTGACGATGCCGATCAGGTTGTGCAGATCGAGCCAGCGTAGGCGGGTGGACTTGTCCTGACGCACGGTGCCGAACTGCAAACGGCGCATGAATGGCAGATACAGCACAGTGCCGGAAATGATCGCGACCACAAACAGCACGCCCATGAATGCCAGCAGCAACTTGCCTGGCAACCCGGCGAACATGTCGACGTGCAGGCGCAGGATGAACAGCATCAGGCCGCCATTGGCCGACGGGGTTTCCAGCGCTTCACCGGTACGCGCATCGAGCATGAAGGTGTGCGAAGAGTTCGGTTCGGTGCCGGCGGTTTTCGCCATGATCGTCAGCACGGCGTTGGGCTCGTCGTCTTCGAAACCGAAGTACTGCACCACTTCACCGGGGCGATGTTTTTCTGCGGCGTCGACCAGTTGCGCCAGATTCAGGCGCGGCGTGTCGGCGGGCATCTCGCGCACTTGCGGCGCATCGCCGAGCAAATGCTCGATCTCGTGATGGAAAATCAGCGGCAGGCCGGTCAATGCCAACAGCAGCAGAAACACGGTGCAGATCAGGCTGGTCCAGGTGTGGATGAACGACCAGCGGCGGATGGTTTTACTTTTCATTTCGTGACCTTCAAAAACACCAAAGCCGTCCCCGCAGGGACGGCCTGATGACAGGACCGGTTGGCACTCAGTCGCTTACCACTTGTAGGTGGCGCTGGCGACGACGCTGCGCTGGTCGCCGTAGTAGCAGTAGAAGCCGTCGCAGGTGGAGATGTAGTCCTTGTCGAACAGGTTGGTCGCGTTGACCGCGACCGACGCACCTTTGAGGCTGTTGTCCAGACGCCCGAGGTCGTAATGCACGGAGGCATCGAACACGGTGTAGGCATTGGCCTTGCCCAGCCAGGTGTTGCCCTGATCGCCATAGGTGTTGCCGGTATAACGCACGCCACCGCCGATACCGAAGCCGTCGAGCACGCCGCTGTGCCAGGTGTAATCAGTCCACAGCGATGCTTGCTGGTTCGGCATCAGTTGCAGGCGGTTGCCTTTGTAGTCGCCTTTCTGCACTTCGGACTTGGCCAGGGTGTAGGCGGCAATTACCTTCAGGTTATCGGTGACGTCCGAGGTCGCCTCCAGTTCCAGGCCTTTGACTTTCACTTCGCCGGTCTGGCTGGTGATCGGGGTGTTGCCGACGGTGGTGGTGACCGCGACGTTTTTCTGCGTCAGGTCATACACGGCGGCGGTCAGCAGGGTCTTGCTGCCCGGTGGCTGGTACTTGACGCCCATTTCCCATTGCTTGCCTTCGGTCGGTTTCAGCGAACCGGTGGAGGAGGCGTCGGCGCCGGTGGTTGGCTGGAAGGATTCGGCGTAGGAAATGTACGGGACGAAGCCCGAGTCGAACACGTAGCTGAGCGCTGCGTTACCGCTGAAGTTCTTGTCGCGCTGGGTGTTGGTCGCGTCGGCCTTGTTGAAGAACGTGGTGCCGGTGTGGACCCAGTCTTCACGACCGCCCAGCGTCAGGCGCCATTGGTCGAGGGCCATCTGATCCTGCACGTAGAGGCCGGTCTGGTAGGTCTTCTGGTCGTAGTCGTAATACGCCGTCGAGCGATCCGGACGAACGATCGGCTGGCCGTAGATCGGGTTCAGCACGTTGGTTTTCAGGCCGTCACCGTAGATCGACAGGTAGTTGGTGTTGCTGCGCTGGTGATCCAGCCCCAACAGCACGGTGTGGCGAATGTCACCGGTGGCGAAGTCGGCCTGGAAGTTGTTGTCCACCGCGAACTGGCTGATGTCTTCATCAACGCTGGTGCTGGTGCGCCCGACGTTACCTTGATCGTCCACCATGGTGTACGGGTAAGAACCGACGGTCAGGGCCTGGAACGACAGGTCCGACTTGGTGTAACGCAGGTTCTGCTTGAACTGCCAGACATCGTTCAGCCGGTGTTCGAAGGCATAACCGAGCGCGTAGTAAGTGCGGTCGTAGTATTCCCAATCCGGATCGCCGAGATTTTTGTGGTGCGAGACGCTACCGAACGGCATGTCGATCTTGGTGCCCTGCACCGGCAGGAACTGGCTGGTAATACCGGTATCGTCGCGGGTGAATTGGCTCAGCAGGGTGAACTTGGTGTCGTCGTCGATGTTCCAGGTCAGGCTCGGCGCGATGTTGTAGCGCTTGTTGTCGATGTGGTCGATCTGGGTGCCGCTGTCACGCACCACGCCGCTGATGCCGTAGAGGAACTGGCCGGCGTCGTCGATCTTGCCGGTGCTGGCGAAGTTGATCTGACGGTGGTTGTCGCTGCCGTACTGCAACTGGATTTCGCTGCTGGCGTCGCTGCTCGGGCGCCGGCTGACCATGTCCAGCAGGCCGCCCGGCGGGGTCTGGCCGTAGACGGAAGAGGCCGGGCCACGCAGCAGGGCAAGGCGATCGAGGTTCCAGGTTTCCTGTTTCGGGTTGGCGTACACGCCTTTTGGCAAGGGCAGGCCGTCGAGGAACTGGGTCGGCTCGAAACCGCGCACGCGCAGCCAGTCGGCGCGGGTGTCGCTGCCGTAGCTGCTGGCGGTGATGCCTGGCATGTAGCGCACGGCGTCATCGAGGCTGTGCACGCTGCGGTCGTCCATCTGCTGACGGGTGGCGACCGAGATCGAGCGCGGTGCTTCGACCAGCGCGGTGTCGGTCTTGGTGCCAGCGGCGGTGCGGGTGGCGGTGTAGCCTTCGACCGGGCCCCAGGCGGTTTCCAGGTTTTCCACGCCGATGACTGCGGTTTCCGGCAGCGCCAGTGTCCCTTCCGGCACCGCCACCAGGGTGTAAGTGCCGGTGCTGCTTTGTTCCAGTTGCAGACCGGTGCCACGCAGGGCAGCACGCAGCGCACCGGCGGCATCGTATTGGCCGCTGACCGGCGCGGAGGTCTTGCCCGCCGCCAGCGACGGATTCAGTGACAGCGCGAGGCCGCCCTGGCTGGCGATCTGGTTCAGGGTGGTCGACAGCGGCGCCGCCGGGAGGTTGTAGGCGCGTACGCTGGAGGCCTGTTCGGCAGCGAGCAACGGGCTGCCGATCAGCGGCGCGCTGAGGGCGATGGCGACGGCCAGCAGACTGGGGCGCAGCAAGGTGTCTAGCGAACGGGACATGCGAAGGCTCCTGAATGGAAATATTTCTCAATTGCCTGTGTGCCGGACGAGAATTGAAAAGTGATAGGGCTGGATGAAAATAATTTCGATTAACTGGGAGTGGGGCTGCTGAAGGAGTGGGCAGAGCCTTTTCCAGGGTGCTACCGATGGCCCATTCGCGAGCAGGCTCGCTCCCACAGGTGAACGCATTCCAATGTGGGAGCGAGCCTGCTCGCGAAAGCAATTTGTCAGGCACTCGATAATTCAGGGCTTGGTATCAGCCTTCGCCACCGTGACCCAATACGGCGTGTGCTGCTCGATCTGCACCGGCAGGGTCGGCAGCAGGGCGCTCAGGGCCTTGTCGGTGTCGTGCAGCGGGAAGCTGCCGGTAATGCGCAGGTCAGCGACTTCCGGCGCCACGCCCAGATATCCGCGGCGATAACGAGCCAGTTCATGCACCAGGTCTGCGAGCCGCGCGTTGTCTACCACGAGCATGCCGCGGGTCCAGGCATCGGCGCCGGGCGTGAGCGCAGCGACCGTGTCGAGGCCGTCGTTGCGAATCAGCACTTGCTGGCCTTCGCGCAGGATCTGCTCTTCGGGGTGACTTTGCGGATGCACGGCCACCGCCGATTGCAGGACGCTCAGGCGCGTGCCTTGGTCTTCACGCTTGACCAGAAACCGCGTGCCCAGCGCGCGCATGCTGCCTTCGCGGGTTTCGACGATGAACGGTCGCGTATCGCCGTGACCGGTCTCGACCATGATCTCGCCTTCCTGCAACACGATCAGCCGCTGCCTGGCATCGAAACGCACATCCACCGCGCTGTGGGTGTTGAGGTTGAGCACGGTGCCATCGGCCAGCCGCACCGTACGCTGCTCGCCGGTGGCGGTGCGTTGATCGGCGAGCCAGTAATCCAGCGGCAAGTAGCGATCACCGGCAAACAACGCCAGACCGACGAGCGCCACCACGCTGGCCAATCCGCTGCCGAGCTTGCGCACGCGCCGCCGAATGCCTTCGCGCGATTGCAGCAGGGCCGCGCGGGCCGGGCCATTGGCGACGCTGAAGCGCTGATCGAGCATGCCCAACTGCCGCCAGGCGCGGGCGTGTTCTTCATTCGCTGCATGCCATTTGGCGAACTCCTCGCGCTCCAGCGGACTGCCGGAATCCAGCGACAACTGCCAGGCAATCGCCGCATCCAGCACCTGCGCGGAGACCGGTTTGGAGCTGGCCGGGCTCATGTCGGCTCACCGTACAGGGCGATGTAGCACTGGCGGATGCCCTGCGCGAGGTACTGCCGCACACGCGGCACGGAGACGCCAAGCTTCGCGGCGATTTCAGCATGGCCGAGGCCGTCGAGGCGGTTATAAAGGAAGGCGGCGCGGGCCTTGGTCGACAGCTTGCCGAGCAAGCGGTCGATAGCCTTGAGGTCTTCGAGGATCAGTTGCTGCTCTTCGACCGAGGGTTGTTCGCCTTCGGGGATCAGCATCAGCTCGGCGAGGTAGGCCTGCTCCAGTGCGGCGCGGCGGAAGTAGTCGAACAGCAGGCCCTTGGCGATCGCCACCAGAAACGCCCGGGGTTCGCGCGGCGTCAGCAACTCATCGCGACCGAGCAGACGGACGAAGGTGTCCTGACTCAGGTCTTCGGCCCGTTGCGGGCAAGCCACATTGCGCCGCAGCCAGCTCAGCAGCCAACCGCGATGGTCACGATACAACGCACCGACGAGTTCACTGTGAGGGCTTGGGACTGACGACACCAGACGCACCGATTGGGAAATGTTAACCAACGAGAATTGTTCGCGATTCTCGCAGAGGTGGGAATGGTTAGCAATTGGCCACTGGTCGGGTGGTATCAGCAGGACCGCGTCATCGTTCTTCGCGAGCAAGCCCGCTCCCACAGGGGAATGCGTTCCAGGGTGGGAGCGGGCTTGCTCGCGAAGGGGCCGGAACAGGCGCCGAAAATCTACAAGGAAGGCGCCTGCTGTCGGCGCTTCCACTGACTCAAGCGTTGCTGCAGATTCAGCGGACTATGAATCTGCTGCTGTCGCGCGCGGCTGAACAGAATCAACGCCAGCTCTGCCGTGGCCAGCGCATCGGCACTCGCGTTGTGCCGCTCGAACACCTCCAGCCTGAACCAGTCGATCCATTCGTCCAGCCCGGCCTCGCGGATATTCGCCTGCGGACACAGCAGCGGCGCCATGTCCGCGACATCCAGAAACACATTCTGCAGCTTGTAACCCAGGTGTTCCCGCAGCGCGCGCCCAAGCATGTGCTGATCGAAGGGCGCATGAAACGCCAGCACCGGGCTGTCATCGATAAATTCCATAAGCTCCAGCAACGCCTCGGCCGGGTCGCTGCCGGCGGCAATCGCGTTCGGCCCCAAGCCATGGATCAACACGCTCGGGCTGAGCTTCAGCTCCCGACATTGCAGAGTGCGCTCGAACTGCTGACTGAAGTCGATCGCGCCGTCTTCGATGACCACCGCGCCGATCGACAGCACGCGATCCTTGTTCAGGTTCAGCCCGGTAGTTTCCAGATCGAGCACCACCCAGCGCTGTTCGCGCAGGCTGCATTCTTTCAGTTCGCTGATCGCCGGCAGTTTTGCCAGACGTTGTTGCAGGTCTGCCGACAGCAGGGGGCTGGCCGGCCGCAGCCACGAGAACAGGCTCATAGCTGATACCGCAGGGCCAGGCTGCTTTGCAGGCGCTGCGCCTGGCGCAGGGATTCACGCAGGATGCGCCGGTCCAGATGATTGAGGCTGTCGGGATCGACCCGGTTCGACCATGGCAGATTTTCCCGCGTCTGGATCTGGTGTTGCTGCATGCGCGTCTGCTGGATGAAATGATAGGCCTCTTCATACGCGGCGCCGTCGAGACGTTCGATCACCTCTTTTTCAACCAGTTGGCGCAAGCGTTCGAGGGTGTTGTTGGTTTCGATGCCATTGGCCAGGGCCAACAGGCGTGCGCCGTCGACGAAGGGCGTCAGGCCCTGAACCTTGAGGTCTAGGGTGGCTTTCTCGCCGTTTTTGCGCGCCAGCACAAACTCGCGGAAACGCCCCACTGGCGGACGATTACGCAGGGCATTCTCGGCCAGCATGCGCTGGAACAGACGGTTGTCGCCGACCTGATCGAGAATCCCCCGGCGCAGTTGCGCGCAGCCTTTTTCGTCACCCCAGACCACTCGCAGGTCGAAATAGATGCTCGAACCGAGCAGGTTCTCCGGCGTTGCCTCGCGGATGAACGCCGCAAAGCGCCGCGCCCATTCCGCCCGCGACAGACACAGTTCGGGGTTGCCGGCCATGATGTTGCCCTTGCACAGACTGAAGCCGCACTGCGCCAGGCTCTGGTTGATCTGCTGGGCGATTGGCAGCAGCTTGCCGCGAATCTCCGCCGCGTGTGCCGCGTCCCGCGCTTCGAACAGAATGCCGTTGTCCTGATCGGTGTGCAGCGTCTGTTCGCGCCGGCCTTCGCTGCCGAAACACAGCCAACTGAACGGCACGCCGGGGTCGCCTTTTTCGGCGAGGGTCAGTTCGATCACCCGGCACACGGTGTGGTCGTTGAGCAGGGTGATGATGTGGGTGATCTGCGTCGAAGACGCACCGTGGGCGAGCATGCGTTCGACCAGTTGGCCGATCTCGCCGCGCAGGCTCACCAGTTGCTCGATGCGCTGGGCACTGCGGATGGTCCGGGCCAGGTGCACCAGGTCGACCCGTTGCAGCGAGAACAGGTCGCGCTCGGAAACCACGCCACACAGACGCTGATCCTTGACCAGACAAACGTGGGCGATGTGCCGTTCGGTCATGGCAATCGCCGCGTCGAATGCGCTGTGATCGGGCGACAGAAAGAACGGCGAACAGGTCATGTGTCGCTCGATGGTTTCGCTGAAATCACCACTGCCATTGGCGACCACTTCGCGCAGATCGCGCAGGGTGAAAATCCCCAGCGGCGCCTTGTGTTCATCCACCGCGACGATGCTGCCGACCTGTTGCTCGTGCATCAGCTTCACCGCTTCGCGCAGTGGCGTGTCCAGGCTGCAGGTCACCGGATGGCGCATCGCCAATTCGCCGAGGCGGGTGTTCAGCGAGTACTGGGTGCCGAGGGTTTCCACGGCTTTCTGCTGGACTTGCTGGTTGACCTGATCGAGCAGGCTGCTGACCCCGCGCAAAGCGAAATCACGGAAGCTGTTGGACAGGGCGAACAGTTTGATGAACGCCGGTTTGTTCAGTTGCAGGCAGAAGGTGTCTTCGCTGGCCAGATGCTCGGTGCGGGTCGCCCGTTCGCCAATCAGCGCGGCCAGCGGGAAGCATTCCCCGGTGGTGATCTCGAAGGTGGTTTCGGTGCCGGGCCGGGTGATGTGCTGGCGTTCGCCGACCACGCGACCCTGTTTGACGATGTAGAAATATTCGACCGGCCCGTCGGCGGGTTTGATGATGCTCTCACCCTGGCCATAGAAACGCAGCTGACATTGTTCCACCAGATAAGCCAGGTGCGCGTGTTCCATCTGATTGAAGGGCGGGAAGCGCTGAAGGAATTGCAGGGTGCCCTGAATGTTCTGCAACACCGCGGTTTTCCCTGCCTGGGTGAAGGCGTCCGCTTTACTCATAACCATTACCGCAGTCTTTTTTGAATTGTTGTTGTCGGATCGTTGCAGCCATGGTCGGCCCCTGCGCGCGGGGTGCCCATTGGACGTAAGTCTAGGTTTGCGCTGCCGTTCGGCACATTTGGGAAGTGCCCTACAAAAACAGTCGGAAATTCTCCCGCCAGCCTCTTGGAAAAAAATCCGACGAAGTGCACATTGAAGCTCTGCTTAGCGATGTCTGACGACTGTGCCAGGTGACTGAATTGAAAACGTAGAGAATCCCATGTCCGACCACGATATTTTGAGCGACGCCGAGCGTGAAGCGCTCAGTGCTGTAATGCTCGAACCCGATCTGCCGCCGCAGCGTGTACTGATCGTCGATGACGACAAGGACGCCCGGGAGCTTTTGTCGGAGATACTCGCGTTGGATGGCATTCATTGCATGACCGCCGCCAGCGGCGAAACCGCGCTGAAGATGCTCGCGGAAAAACCCTCGATTGGCCTGGTGATCACTGATTTGCGCATGGGCAACGTCGGTGGTCTGGACTTGATTCGGCAGGTGCGCGAGTCGGTAAGGGCAGCGATGCCGATCATCATTGTTTCCGGCGACGCGGATGTGAAGGACGCCATCGCGGCGATGCATTTGAGCGTGGTGGATTTTCTGCTCAAGCCGATTGATACGGCGAAGTTGCTTGGCTTGGTCAAACACGAATTGGGCATTGATCCGTAATCGTGTTTAGCCGCTACCCTTGTGGCGAGAGCTTGCTCCCGCTGGGCTGCGAAGCGGCCCCAAATCCTGCATCCACATTAATCCTGACACATCGCCTTCGCTGAATTTACGACGGCTGCGCCGCCGAGCGGGAGCAAGCTCCCTCGCCACAGGGATTACTGCCTGCCTGGGAGTTCAGTCCAAACGAAAAAGCCCTGATCGCAAGATCAGGGCTTTTTCATGTCCGGCTTCAGCGCTAGTTACAGGCCGTTGGCCTTCTTGAACTCGCGACGACGACGGTGCAGTACCGGCTCGGTGTAGCCGTTCGGCTGTTTGGTGCCTTCGATCACCAGTTCGACCGCCGCCTGGAAGGCGATGTTGCTGTCGAAGTTCGGTGCCAGCGGACGGTACAGCGGGTCGTTGGCGTTCTGACGGTCGACCACCGGCGCCATGCGCTTGAGGCTTTCCATCACTTGCGCTTCGGTGACGATACCGTGGCGCAGCCAGTTGGCGATGTGCTGGCTGGAGATCCGCAGCGTTGCACGGTCTTCCATCAGGCCGACGTCATTGATGTCCGGCACCTTCGAACAACCCACGCCCTGGTCGATCCAGCGCACCACGTAACCGAGAATGCCCTGGGCGTTGTTGTCCAGTTCGTTCTTGATCTGTTCCGGCGTCCAGCTTGGGTTGACCGCCAGCGGAATGGTCAGGATGTCGTCCACCGAAGCACGGGCACGCTTGGCCAGTTCGGCCTGACGGGCGAACACGTCGACCTTGTGGTAATGCAGCGCGTGCAGCGCAGCCGCGGTCGGCGATGGCACCCAGGCGGTGTTGGCACCGGCCAGCGGGTGAGCGATTTTCTGTTCGAGCATCGCCGCCATCAGATCGGGCATCGCCCACATGCCTTTACCGATTTGCGCACGACCTTGCAGGCCGGTGCTCAGACCGATATCGACGTTCCAGTTTTCGTAGGCGCCGATCCACTTCTCGGCCTTCATGTCGGCTTTGCGCACCATCGGGCCGGCTTCCATGGAAGTGTGGATTTCGTCGCCGGTACGGTCGAGGAAACCGGTGTTGATGAACACCACGCGCTCGCTGGCAGCCTTGATGCAGGCCTTGAGGTTGACCGTGGTGCGGCGCTCCTCGTCCATGATCCCGACTTTCAGGGTGTTGCGCTTGAGGCCCAGCACATCTTCGATGCGACCGAACAACTCGTTGGTGAACGCCGCTTCTTCCGGGCCGTGCATCTTCGGTTTGACGATGTAGACCGAGCCGGTGCGGGTGTTCTTGCGCGAGGTGTTGCCGTTGAGGTTGTGCATCGCCGCCAGGCACGTCACCAGACCGTCGAGGATGCCTTCCGGCACTTCGTTGCCGTCCTTGTCCAGGATGGCGTCGATGGTCATCAGGTGACCGACGTTACGCACGAACAGCAGCGAGCGACCGTGCAGGGTCAGTTCACTGCCATCGACCTTGGTGTAGGTGCGATCCGGGTTCATGGTGCGGGTGAAGGTCTGGCCGCCCTTGGCGACTTCTTCGGACAGGTCGCCCTTCATCAGGCCGAGCCAGTTGCGGTAGATCACCACTTTGTCGTCGGCATCGACGGCGGCCACGGAGTCTTCGCAGTCCATGATGGTGGTCAGTGCCGCTTCCATCAGGATGTCTTTGACGCCGGCGGCATCGGTCTGGCCGACCGGGGTGCTGGCGTCGATCTGGATTTCGAAATGCAGGCCGTGGTTCTTCAGCAGGATCGCGATCGGGGCATTGGCATCGCCCTGGAAGCCGATCAGTTGTGCATCGTTGCGCAGGCCAGTGTTGCTGCCGCCCTTGAGGGTGACCAGCAGTTTGCCGTCAACGATCTTGTAAGCCGTCGAATCGACGTGGGAACCGGCAGCCAGGGGCGCCGCTTCGTCGAGGAACGCACGGGCGAAGGCGATGACTTTATCGCCACGCACCTTGTTGTAGCCTTTGCCTTTTTCCGCACCACCTTCTTCGCTGATTGCGTCGGTGCCGTAGAGGGCGTCGTACAGCGAACCCCAGCGGGCGTTCGAGGCGTTGAGGGCAAAGCGGGCGTTCATCACCGGCACCACGAGTTGCGGGCCGGCGGTACGGGCGATTTCATCATCGACATTTTGCGTCGTTGCCTGGAAATCAGCCGCTTCTGGCAGCAGATAACCGATTTCTTGCAGGAAGGCTTTGTAAGCCACGGCGTCGTGCGCCTGGCCGGCATGTTCCTGGTGCCAGGCATCAAGGCGAGCCTGGAAGTCATCGCGTTTGGCGAGTAGGGCTTTGTTCTTCGGCGCCAGGTCATGAATGACCTTGTCGGCACCTTCCCAGAATTTTTCGGCGGTGAGGCCGGTACCGGGAATGGCTTCGTTGTTCACGAAGTCGAACAGGACTTTGGCGACCTGCAGGCCACCGACTTGAACGTGTTCAGTCATTGCTTGCCTCACTCTGCTCAGCTATTTCGCTTTTCAGCTCTTCAATTTGACAATGAAGCCTCTGGCCATTTAAACCACAAACCTTCCGACCAGTACATGCCATTGCTGGCGGCTGGGCTGGGACCAATCAACGGCTTGGGGGCCTTGCTGACGGGGCTTTCAAGGTTGCGAACGTGCCTTGGGCAGACATCGATCCAGCGTTATGTAGTGCGCGCCGAGGCATACTACATGATGCGTTGCGCTTGTGAAAATCAGACTAATTACGTCGTTCTGCGACCTCATGACGCATTGCGGTCACGTCGCGGAACGGGATGTTCTCAAAAAACCATCGGATTGTTCCAGCTAAATATAAAAAGTTGTACACATAAATCCTGTGTGGCTTCCATTCAGCTTCGCTGAGCCTGCATTTGTGGCGAGGGAGCTTGCTCCCGCTCGGGTGCGATGCACCCGCAAAAGCTATTACTGACTGGAGAGGGCGTCCTGCGGCCGCCAGCGGGAGCAAGCTCCCTCGCCACAGGTGTTGTTCACTTGAGCATGGCGGCTGAATGTCGGTGCTTGCCTATACTTGCCTTTCTATAACAAAAGTCATGACAAGAGGGCGGCGCCATGGACCATCTCGTACTCACTGTGTTTGCCCCGGACAAGCCCGGGCAGGTCGAGCGCATCGCCCAATGCATCGCCGAGCACGGCGGCAACTGGCTGGAAAGCCGCATGTCACGGATGGCCGGGCAGTTCGCCGGGATTCTGCGGGTGGGCGTACCGGCGGAGGCTTACGACGAATTAGTCGATGCCTTACAAGCACTGGCGGCACAGGGCATTCGCGTGCTGATCGCCGAGAGTGGCATCGAGCAGTCCTGCACCTGGAAACCGATCGCCATGGAGCTGGTGGGCAATGACCGCCCGGGCATCGTGCGCGACATCACCCGGTTGCTCAGCGAGCAGGGGGTGAACCTCGAACGGCTGGTGACCGAAGTGCGCCCGGCACCGATGAGCAGCGAGCCTTTGTTTCACGCCGAAGCGATTTTGGCGGTGCCGCTGACCCTGTCGCTGGACGTGCTGCAATCGCGGCTGGAAACCCTGGCCGATGATCTGATGGTCGAACTGGTGTTACGCACAGACCTTTAAGCGCCGCCGGGTTATCCAGTTTTAACGTGCACCTGCCTGTGGATAACCTGTAGAGACCGGGCGCAACGCCACGTCGGTCGTGGCTTGCCGGGAACTGATCAAAAAACCGCCAGCATTCAGTGACTTGCGCACAAACGGCGGGGATCACGCTGTGGATAACCTTGGGAAGGAACGTTGCAGGCCACGAGAACCGTGGCCTGCGAAGCTTTGTGCGTTTTTTGATCAGCTGCGTCGGCGCAAACTGATCACCGCATCGACGCTGTAAACGGCCAGACCGGCCCAGATGAAGATGAACGCGATCAGCGTGCTCGACGACAAATGCTCACCAAACAGCAGCACCGCCTGCAGCAGTACCAGCGTTGGCGCCAGGTATTGCAGGAAGCCGATGGTGGTGTAGGGCAAGTGCCGGGTAGCGGCGTTGAAGCACACCAGCGGCACCAGCGTGACCGGGCCGGCAGCCACCAGCCACCAGGCTTGGGAGGTGGTCCAGAATTCCGGTTGTGCGCTGGTCGCGGTCTGGTTGAACAGTAACCAGGCGAAGGCGATCGGCACCAGCATCCACGTTTCCACCACCAGCCCCGGCAAGGCCTTGACTGGCGCCTGTTTGCGGATCAAACCGTAGAAACCGAAGGTCAGCGCCAGCACCAGCGACACCCACGGCAGGCTGCCGACCTGCCACACCTGCTGCGCCACGCCGATGGCCGCCAGGCCCACCGCGACCCACTGCATGCGCCGCAGACGTTCACCGAGAATCAGCATCCCCAGCAGCACGTTGACCAGCGGGTTGATGTAGTAACCGAGGCTCGCCTCGAGCATGCGTCCGTTGTTCACCGACCACACGTATGTCAGCCAGTTGGCCGCAATCAAGGTGCCACTCAAGGCCAGAATCGCCAGACGTTTCGGGTTGTCGAGCAACTCACGCAACCAACCGGGATGCTTCCACACCATCAGCAGCAAGGCGCCGAACAGCGCCGACCACAGCACGCGGTGAATGATGATCTCGACAGCGGGAACTTCGGCGATGGCTTTGAAGTAGATCGGGAACAGGCCCCAGATGATGTAGGCACTCAGGCCCAGAATGTACCCGCGACGCGGGTTGGCGGCTTGCATGCAGAATCCTTGCTTAGGCAGCTGACAAAGCAGGGATTGTAAGGAGATTTGGTGGCGAATGAGTTTTGAATTTGTGAACACTGGCCAAATGTGGGAGCGGGCTTGCTCGCGAATGCGGTGTATCAGCAGCAGAATAATTGCCTGACACACCGCCTTCGGGAGCAAGCCCCTCCCACAATGGTTTGTGGTGAATCAGAACAGTTTCAGGGGTTCTTCATTCAGCGCCGAAAGCTGTTCGCGCAACGCCAACACCTGATCGCCCCAATAACGTTCGGTGCCGAACCACGGAAAGCTGTGCGGGAACGCCGGGTCGTCCCAGCGCCGCGCCAGCCAGGCGCTGTAGTGCATCAGGCGCAGGGCGCGCAGCGGTTCGATCAGCGCCAGTTCGCGCGGATCGAAGTCGTGGAATTCGTTGTAGCCGTCCATCAGTTCCGACAGTTGCCCGAGGCATTCCTGACGGTCGCCGGCGAGCATCATCCAGATGTCCTGCACGGCCGGGCCCATGCGGCAGTCGTCGAGGTCGACGATGTGGAACATTTCATCGCGGCACATCATGTTGCCGGGGTGGCAGTCGCCGTGCATGCGGATGTTCTGGTGCGGCGTGGCGGCGTAGACGTCTTCGACACGCTTGAGCAAGTCGCGGGCCACGGACTCGTAGGCTGGCAGCAGGCTCTTGGGGATGAAGTTGCCTTCAAGCAACGTCGCCAGCGAGGCATGGCCGAAGTTCTGCACGCCGAGTGCTTCACGGTGTTCGAACGGCTTGGTCGCGCCGACCGCATGAATGCGCCCGAGCAACTGGCCGAGGCGGTATAGCTGATCAAGGTTGCCCGGCTCCGGCGCGCGACCGCCACGACGGGGGAACAGGGTGAAGCGGAAACCCGCGTGTTCGTGCAGGGTCTGGCCGTTGTGGATCAGCGGCGCCACCACCGGGATTTCGACGTCGGCCAGTTCGAAGGTGAACTGGTGTTCTTCGAGGATGGCTTCGTTGGTCCAGCGCTGCGGACGATAGAACTTGGCGATCAGCGGTTCGGAGTCTTCGATACCGACCTGGTAGACGCGGTTCTCATAGCTGTTGAGCGCGAGGATGCGCGCATCACTGAGAAACCCGATGCTTTCAACGGCATCGAGTACAAGGTCGGGGGTGAGGGTTTCAAACGGGTGGGCCATGCTGACTCCTGCGCGCAGCAGGCTGCCGCGTCCGGCCCAGCATGGTAGCGCAGACTGTGGAGGTTGAGGGTTTTGCCTTGAATAGTGGGCTGCCTGGAAGGGCCTCTTCGGGAGCAAGCCCCCTCCCACAGTGGAACTCCGGTGTGCCGACCATCTCATGCACTCAGCCGATCCAATGTGGGAGCGGGCTTGCTCGCGAAAGCGATTTATCAGGCGCCGACGATCCCGCCATCCTCACGGGTAATTGCCATCACCGAAGACCGCGGCTTGCCATTCGGCAGATGCTCGGGGAAGGTCGAACCGCCGTTTTCGCCCGGGTGCTGAATCCCGACAAACAGGGTTTTCTGATCCGGCGAGAAGCTGATCCCGGTGACTTCGCAACCAATCGGCCCGACCATGAACCGGCGAATCTCGCCGGTCTTGGGATCGGCACAGAGCATCTGGTTGTTGCCCATCCCGGCAAAGTCCCCGGCGTTGCTCGAGTCGCCGTCAGTCAGAATCCACAAGCGCCCGGCCTTGTCGAAGCCCAGACCGTCCGGGCTGTTGAACATGTTCTGCGGGGTGATGTTCGACGAGCCGCCCTTCGGCGTGCCGGCATGCACACCCGGGTTGCCGGCGACCACGAACAGATCCCAGGCAAACGTCTTCGACGCGTGATCGTCGCGGTCGGTGCGCCAGCGCAGGATCTGCCCGTAGACGTTCTTCGCGCGCGGGTTCGGCCCGCCCACTGGCTGCCCGTCTTCGCCGCGCTTGGCGTTGTTGGTCAGGGTGCAATAAACCTGGCCGTCCTTCGGGCTGACCACGATCCACTCCGGGCGGTCCATGCGCGTGGCGCCGACCACACTGGCGGCGAGGCGGGCGTGGATCAGCACTTCGGCCTGATCGGCGAAACCGCTGCTGGCGTCGATGCCGTTCTTGCCGTGGGTCAGTTCGATCCACTGGCCCTGGCCCTTCGGGTGGTCCGGGTTGCCGTCACCGGCGTCGAACTTGGCCACGTACAGCGTGCCGTGGTCGAGAATGTCGCGGTTGGCTTTCGGGTTGCGATGGTTGATGCGGTCGCGGCTGACGAATTTGTAGATGAACTCGCCGCGTTCGTCGTCGCCCATGTACACCACGGCGCGACCATCATCGGTCTCGGCCAGCGCGGCGTTTTCATGTTTGAAGCGACCCAGCGCCGTACGCTTGACCGGGGTCGATTGCGGATCGAACGGATCGATTTCGACCACCCAGCCGTGACGGTTGAGTTCGTTGGGATTCTTCGCCATGTCGAACCGCGGGTCGAACGGGTGCCAGTTGATCTCGCGGCTGGCGGCCGACACGCCGTAGCGCTTTTGCGCCGGATCGAACTGCTGCTGCGCGTTGCTGCTGCCGAAGCAGTCGGTGAAGTTCTCTTCGCAGGTCAGGTAGGTGCCCCACGGCGTCTTGCCGTTGGCGCAGTTCTGGAAGGTGCCGAGGACTTTCTTGCCGTGCTTGTCGGCGGCCGTCTTCATCAGCTCATGACCGGCCGCCGGGCCGCTGATGCGCAGCGGCGAGTTGCCATGGATGCGGCGGTTGTAGCGCGAGCCCTGGACGAACTGCCACTGACCATTTTTGCGCTGCACTTCGATCACCGACACCCCTTCACAGGCCAGCGCCTTGCGCACGTCTTCGGCCGATTGCGGCATGCCGCCGTGCGGGTAGAGGTAGCGGTAGTTGGTGTATTCGTTGTTGATCGCCATCAACGCACGGTTTCGGTCGTCGGGGAATTCGAACAGGCTCATGCCGTCGTTGTTGTCGCCGAACTGCACTTCCTGGGCGGCGGCGGTGCCATTGCCGCTCGGGTCGAATGCCGGGCCGTTCTTGTGCAATGGCTGACCCCAACTGATCAGCACCGAGGACTTGTAGCCCTTGGGCAGGCTGATGACGTCGGTGGTCGCGGCGGGAATGCTCTCGAAACCGAGCAGGCGGCTATTGCCGGCGCTGATGCCGGTGGCCAGCGCGCTGCGGCTCAGCAGGTTGCCGCCGAGGAACATGGCGGCGCCGCACAGTGCCCCGGCACTGATGAAACCGCGACGGCTGAGGCCGACCATTTTTTCCAGATCAGTCGATTGGTTTTCTTCTAATAGGCTCACATCAGGCTCCCTGCTTGGTTTTGGCAGCAACCTTAATGGGGGGCGATGAAGCTTTTGTTGCAGAAAGTCCGTTACAGCGGCGTGCCGATCAGCACATTGGACGGCGAAAATTGCACTTGCACCGGTTGCTCGACACTCAGCTTGCGGGTGCGAAGCTGCAGCGGCTCCGCCAGAGCGCAGAGCGTCTGGCCGTTGGGCAGGGTGATGCGCACTTCGCTGGGGCCGTCCTCGGCATCGAGAATGGCTTCAATGGTGCCCTGCAGAAGATTGTGTCCAGATGTTGCAACTTGCTCCGGGGCCAGCACTTCAAGCCAGCCGGCCTTGATCAGTGCCACCACTTCGGTGCCCGGTTGCAGTTCCAGGTGCACGGTGCTGTCGTGGGTGATCTGCGCGTTGATCCACAGGCCTTCGGCCAGTTCGAGGCGAATCAGGTCGTTGCGGCCCTGACCTTCGATGGCGACGACTTTGCCGTGCAACTGGTTGCGCGCGCTGGTGCGCAGCATCAGGCGCCCGAGCAGATCCAGATCGCTGGCGTCTTCGGCGGCTTCCAGCACCTGCGCCTGCAACGCCTGCAACTTTTGATAAAGACGCAACACCCGTTCGCCTTCGCTGGACAGTTTGGCGCCACCGCCGCCCTTGCCACCGACCGCACGTTCCACCAGCGGTTTCTGCGCCAGGTTGTTCAACTCATCGATTGCATCCCAGGCGGCTTTGTAACTCAGCCCGGCGCTTTTCGCGGCGCGGGTGATCGAGCCCTGTTCGGCAATGTGTTGCAGCAGGGCGATGCGCTGCGGACGGCGGACGATGTGCTGGGACAACAGGGTGGGCAAGGACATGAATTGGGTGCTTTTTACGGTGGCGGTGGGAAGTGAAGTTGGCGGCTTGCATCACAAGAGTCAAGCCACATGCTGTCCCCCCGGTGGGAGCGGGCTTGCTCGCGAAGGCGGTGTGTCAGTCGCCGTAGGTGCTGAATGTGCAGGCCTCTTCGCGAGCAAGCCCGCTCCCACAATGGGATTGTGCCGATTCTCAAGTCCCCGGTTTTGGTGTGCGCGCCAGGCAATACACGTCAACCCGTGCTGCACCGGCATCTTTTAACAGTCGCGCCAGTGCCTGGGCCGTGGCGCCGGTGGTCAGCACGTCATCGATCAATGCGAAGTGCCGACCTTTCACCTCTGCGTCCGGGGCCAGGGCGAAGGCGTGACGCAAGTTGCGCTTGCGCGCCTTGGCGTCGAGATCCTGCTGGGCGCTGGTGTCGTGAATCCGCCGTAGAGCCTGTTCCTCAAAAGGCAGATCCAGCTGTTGGCTTAACCATCGCCCCAGCATTGCCGCTTGATTGAACCCACGTTGACGCAGACGTTTGCTCGCCAGTGGCACCGGCACCAACAGGTCAGGTCGCGGCAAACCTTCATCGAAGCGATGTTGCAGGTATTGACCGGCAACGTCGGCGAGCAGGTGACCAAACGGCCATTTCGCGTTGTGTTTAAAGCGCGTAATCAGACTGTCCACCGGGAAGTCATAGCGCCAAGGCACCACCACCTGTTCGAACGCCGGCGGCTCTAGCAGGCATCCGCCGCAAGTCAGTCCAGCGGCGGGCAGCGGCAAGGCGCAGGTCTGGCAGTGGTCGCCGAGCCAGGGCAGATCGGTTTCGCAGGCGACGCAGATTGGCATTTCTGCTTCTGCGGGTTCATCGCACAGCAAGCAGCTCTGTACGTTTTTTAAACAGATGTAAACCTGTTGTTCGTGTCGTGGTTGACAGCGCATGACTCTTCCTTAAATATGCCGAACATCCGTGTCGCGCCTGTGGGTATTCCGTTCCCGCAGCCGCCAGCCAAGCATAACCAAGGAACTGCCCATGAGCGCCAGCACCTCTGCCACCCTGCGTCACGACTGGTCTTTAGCCGAAGTCAAAGCGCTCTTCGTACAGCCATTCAACGACTTGCTGTTCCAGGCGCAGACGGTGCACCGCGCCCATTTCAACGCTAACCGCGTGCAGGTTTCCACCCTGCTGTCGATCAAGACCGGTGCCTGCCCGGAAGACTGCAAGTACTGCCCGCAGTCCGGTCACTACAACACCGGCCTGGAAAAAGAAAAGCTGATGGAAGTGCAGAAAGTCCTCGAAGAGGCTGCCCGCGCCAAAGCCATCGGCTCGACCCGTTTCTGCATGGGCGCGGCGTGGAAGCACCCGTCGGCCAAAGACATGCCGTATGTGCTGAAGATGGTCGAAGGCGTGAAAGCCATGGGCCTGGAAACCTGCATGACCCTCGGTCGTCTCGATCAGGAACAGACCGAGGCGCTGGCCAAGGCTGGCCTCGATTACTACAACCACAACCTCGATACTTCGCCTGAGTTCTACGGCAGCATCATCACCACCCGCACCTACAGCGAACGCTTGCAGACGCTGGCCTACGTGCGTGAGTCGGGGATGAAGATCTGCTCCGGCGGCATTCTCGGCATGGGCGAGTCGCTGGACGACCGCGCCAACCTGCTGATCCAGTTGGCCAACCTGCCGGAGCATCCGGAGTCGGTGCCGATCAACATGCTGGTGAAAGTCGCCGGCACGCCGCTGGAAAACGCCGATGACGTCGACCCGTTCGACTTCATCCGCATGCTCGCCGTGGCGCGCATTCTCATGCCGCAATCCCACGTGCGCCTGTCCGCCGGCCGCGAGGCGATGAATGAGCAAATGCAGGCGTTGGCATTCCTTGCCGGTGCCAACTCGATTTTCTACGGCGACAAACTGCTGACCACCGCCAACCCGCAGGCCGACAAGGACATGCAACTGTTCGCGCGCCTGGGCATTCAACCGGAAGCGCGCGAAGAGCATTCCGACGAGGTGCATCAGGCCGCGATCGAGCAGGCGTTGGTGGAGCAGAAGAGCAGCGAGCAGTTCTATAACGCTGCGGTCTGATCTTCGCTCGAAACGCAAAACCCTGTAGGAGTGAGCCTGCTCGCGATAGCGGTCTGACATTCACCAATAATGTCGACTGATACACCGCCATCGCGAGCAGGCTCACTCCTACAGGAGATCTGTGTCACTTGAAAGTCGAGGCCTGCATGTCTTTCGATCTCGCCGCACGCCTTGCTGCCCGCCGTGCCGAAAATCTCTATCGTCAGCGCCCGCTGCTCGAGTCCCCGCAGGGGCCTGAAGTGGTGGTCGACGGCCAGCCGTTGCTGGCGTTCTGTAACAACGATTACCTTGGCCTGGCCAATCATCCGCAGGTGATCGAAGCCTGGCGCGACGGTGCCGAGCGCTGGGGCGTGGGCGGCGGCGCGTCGCATCTGGTGATCGGTCACAGCGGCCCGCATCACGCACTGGAAGAAGCCCTCGCCGATCTCACCGGCCGGCCCCGTGCGTTGCTGTTCACCACCGGCTACATGGCCAACCTCGGTGCGGTCACGGCGCTGGTCGGGCAGGGCGATACGGTGCTGGAAGACCGGCTCAACCACGCGTCGTTGCTGGATGCCGGTCTGTTGTCCGGCGCGCGGTTCAATCGTTACCTGCACAACGACGCCGACAGCCTGGCCAAGCGGCTGGAGAAAGCCACCGGCAATACGCTGGTGGTGACTGACGGAGTGTTCAGCATGGACGGCGATCTCGCCGATCTGCCGGCGCTGGCGCGTGAGGCCAAGGCCAAAGGCGCGTGGTTGATGGTCGACGATGCCCATGGCTTCGGCCCGCTCGGCGCCAATGGCGGCGGGATCGTCGAGCATTTTGGTCTGAGTCAGGAGGATGTGCCGGTGCTGGTCGGCACCCTTGGCAAGGCGTTCGGTACTGCTGGCGCTTTTGTCGCTGGCAGTGAAGAACTGATCGAAAGCCTGATCCAGTTCGCCCGGCCCTACATCTACACCACCAGCCAGCCGCCGGCGCTAGCCTGCGCGACCCTGAAAAGTCTGGAATTACTGCGCACCGAGCATTGGCGGCGTGAGCACCTTAACCTGCTGATCCGCCAATTTCGTCGAGGGGCCGAGCAGATCGGTCTGCAACTGATGGACAGCTTCACCCCGATCCAGCCGATTCTGATCGGCGATGCCGGTCGCGCCGTGCGCCTGTCGCGGATGCTGCGCGAGCGCGGCTTGATGGTCAGCGCAATCCGTCCGCCTACCGTCCCGGCGGGAAGTGCACGCCTGCGCGTGACCCTGACCGCCGCCCACAGCGAGGCGCAGGTGCAGCTATTGTTAGAAGGACTGGCCGATTGCTTTGCCCAACTGTCGTCGGAGCCAAGCCATGCGTAATCGCCTGATTCTGCTGCCCGGCTGGGGCCTCGGCGTTTCGCCGCTGGAGCCCTTGGCCGCGGCATTGCAAGGGCTCGACGAGCACCTGCATGTCGAGATCGAGCCGTTGCCGGAACTCGATTCTTGCGACTTGCAGAATTGGCTCGACGAACTCGATGAGCGGATCCCTCAGGACGTGTGGCTGGGCGGTTGGTCGCTCGGCGGCATGCTTGCCGGCGAGTTGGCGGCGCGGCGTGGAGAACATTGCTGCGGGCTGCTGACACTGGCGAGCAATCCTTCGTTTGTCGCCCATGAGCAATGGCCGAGCGCGATGGCGGCTGAGACGTTCGACGCTTTTTTGGCCGGTTGCAGCGCCGACCCGCGCATGACCCTCAAACGTTTCTCGCTGCTGTGTGCCCAAGGCGCGCAAGATCCGCGCGGCTTGTCGCGGCTGATGCTCGGCGGGGCGCCGAATGCAGCCCCCGAGACCTTGATGGCCGGCCTGGAATTGCTCGCACAACTGGATACCCGTGAAGCGTTGCAGGCCTTTCGCGGCCCACAGTTGCACCTGTTCGCCGGGCAGGACGGCCTGGTGCCGGCGGAAGCGGCGGGGGCGTTGTTCGCGTTGTTGCCGGATATCGAAATTGGTCTGATCGAACAGGCCAGTCATGCATTTCTTCTGGAAGACCCCCATGGCGTGGCGGGTGCGATCCAGGCTTTTCTACACGAGTGCGGTGATGACTGATTTGTCTCTTGTTGCGCTGCCTGGCGGCTTGCCTGACAAGCGCCAGGTCGCGGCGTCTTTCTCACGTGCGGCGGCCAGCTACGACAGCGTTGCCGAGCTGCAGCGTGATGTCGGTTCGCAGTTGCTCGCACGCTTGCCAGCGGGTTTTGTGCCGGCGCGCTGGCTGGATCTGGGCTGCGGCACCGGGTATTTCACTCGCGCAATGGCCGAGCGATTTGTCGAGGGTCATGGTCTGGCACTGGATATCGCCGAGGGCATGCTCAATCACGCCCGTCCTTTGGGGGGGGCGCAGCATTTCATCGCTGGCGATGCGGAACGTCTGCCGTTGCAGGATTCGACCTGTGAGCTGATCTTTTCCAGCCTTGCGGTGCAGTGGTGCGCGGACTTCGAATCGGTGCTCAGTGAGGCTTTTCGCGTACTGAAACCCGGTGGGATTTTTACGTTTGCTAGTCTTTGTGTAGGGACGTTGTACGAGTTGCGGGACAGCTGGCGGCAGGTCGATGGTCTGGTGCACGTCAACCGCTTCCGCGAGTTCGCCCGGTATGAGCAGTTGTGTGCCGCCAGTGGCTTGCGTACGGTGAGTCTGCAGAATCAGGCGCATGTGCTGCACTACCCGGATGTACGCAGCCTGACCCACGAACTCAAGGCGCTCGGCGCGCACAATCTGAACCCTGGTCGGCCGGGTGGTTTGACCGGGCGCGCGCGGATTCTCGGCTTGATCGAGGCTTACGAGCAGTTCCGTGAGGCGCAGGGATTGCCGGCGACTTACCAGGTGGTCTACGCCGTTTTGGAGAAACCCTTATGAGCGCAGCCTATTTCATCACCGGGACTGACACCGATGTCGGCAAGACCACCGTGGCTGCCGGGTTGCTGCATGCTGCGCGCTCGGCAGGGCTGAGTACGGCGGCGGGGAAACCGGTTGCTTCGGGCTGCGAGGTCACCCCCAAGGGTTTGCGCAATGCCGATGCGCTGGCGCTGCTGGCTGAATGTTCGGTGCCGCTGACTTATCAACAGGTCAATCCGGTGGCATTCGAACCGGCCATCGCGCCGCATCTGGCAGCGCGTGAGGCCGGCGTCGCGCTGACCGTGCAATCGTTGCTGGCGCCGATGCGCGAAATTCTGGCGCTGAATGCCGATTTCACGTTGATCGAAGGGGCGGGTGGCTGGCGGGTGCCGTTGGCCGATCAGGACAATCTGTCGGATCTGGCCATCGCGTTGAAGCTGCCGGTGATTCTGGTGGTGGGTGTGCGTCTGGGCTGCATCAGCCATGCGTTGCTGACGGCCGAGGCAATTGCTCGCGATGGCCTGCAACTGGCGGGTTGGGTGGCGAATATCATCGATCCGAAGACGTCGCGGCTGGAGGAGAATCTGGCGACGTTGGCCGAGCGGCTTCCGGCGCCCTGTCTGGGGCGGGTACCGAAACTGAAATCGCTCAGCGCCGAGGCTGTGGCCGATCATCTGCAACTCGATCTGCTGGATTAATGCTTTTGGCTATGACAGGGCACTGTGCCATCAGTATTTTTGACGGGTGTTTTTCTGGCGCCTCTGCTTCAATGGCAGCCATTGATCCTTCCCAAGGATGAGAACTCCCATGGAAATCACCGGTAACACAGCTTTTTATGCGGGTTTGAGCACCATTCAGACCGGGCAGAATCGTGTTGATCAGGCGGCCAGCCAGATCGCCAACAACACCATCGAACGTTCGGTCACCAGCCAGTCTTCGGAGGCTCAGGTGGATCGTCTGCGTGGTATTGACCGCAGCCAGCAAATGGATCCGGGCAGCGCCATGGCCGAAATGGCCCAGGGCAAGTTTCAGGTAGAGCTGGGCACCAAGGTCGCCAAGGCTTCCGATGAAATGCTCGGGACGATCATCGATACGTTTGCCTGAGTTTTCTCGTCTCTCGCTTGCTGAACGCCGCGCCTTGTCGCGGCGTTTTTCGTTGTAAGTCCTTCTCCCTCAACTAATCTTTTTTCATTGCCCGTGGCGCTTTGCAGTCCGTGGCGGTTTGCTGTGTCCGGCGTTTGAAAAAAGTGATGACGAACGGCAAAAGATCGACGCTTGACAAGATTTCGGCGTAAACGTATGTTTCAAACAACTGTTTGACCGTCACAACAAATCAATGCGGTCGTTCATTCCCGGTTACATCAGCAGAGGTTTATCGCTATGCCTGACTACAAGGCCCCCTTGCGTGATATTCGCTTCGTTCGTGACGAACTGCTCGGCTACGAAGCGCACTATCAGAGCCTTCCAGCTTGCTCCGAAGCAACGCCGGACATGGTTGACGCCATTCTTGAAGAAGGCGCCAAGTTTTGTGAGCAGGTACTGGCACCGCTGAACCGCGTGGGCGACCTCGAAGGCTGCACCTGGAGCGAGTCCGGCGTGAAAACCCCGACTGGTTTCAAAGAAGCCTACAAGCAATTCGTCGAAGGCGGCTGGCCAAGCCTGGCCCATGACGTCGAGCACGGCGGTCAAGGCCTGCCGGAGTCGCTGGGTCTGGCCGTCAGCGAAATGGTCGGTGAAGCCAACTGGTCGTGGGGCATGTACCCAGGCCTGTCGCACGGCGCGATGAACACCATCTCCGAGCACGGCACCCCTGAGCAGCAAGAAGCCTATTTGACCAAACTGGTTTCCGGCGAGTGGACCGGCACCATGTGCCTGACCGAACCGCACTGCGGCACCGACCTGGGCATGCTGCGCACCAAGGCCGAACCTCAGGCTGATGGCTCCTACAAGGTTTCCGGCACCAAGATCTTCATCTCGGCCGGTGAACACGACATGGCCGACAACATTGTCCACATCGTACTGGCCCGCCTGCCGGACGCACCGGCTGGCACTAAAGGCATTTCTCTGTTCATCGTTCCAAAATTCCTGCCGAACGCCGATGGCACCATCGGTGCGCGCAACGCAGTGAGCTGCGGTTCGCTGGAACACAAGATGGGCATCCACGGCAACGCCACCTGCGTGATGAACTTCGACGGTGCCACCGGTTTCCTGATCGGCCCGGCGAACAAAGGCCTGAACTGCATGTTCACCTTCATGAACACCGCACGTCTGGGTACCGCGCTGCAAGGTCTGGCCCACGCCGAAATCGGCTTCCAGGGTGGCCTGAAATACGCTCGCGATCGTCTGCAAATGCGCTCCCTGACTGGCCCGAAAGCGCCGGACAAGGCTGCTGACCCGATCATCGTGCACCCTGACGTACGTCGCATGCTGTTGACCATGAAGGCCTTCGCCGAAGGCAACCGCGCGATGGTGTACTTCACCGCCAAGCAGGTCGACATCGTCAAATACGGCGTCGACGAAGAAGAGAAGAAGAAGGCCGACGCACTGCTGGCGTTCATGACGCCGATCGCCAAAGCGTTCATGACCGAAGTCGGTTTCGAAGCCGCCAACCACGGCGTGCAGATCTACGGTGGCCACGGTTTCATCGCCGAGTGGGGCATGGAGCAGAACGTTCGCGACAGCCGTATTTCGATGCTGTACGAAGGCACCACCGGCATCCAGGCACTCGACCTGCTGGGCCGTAAAGTGCTGATGACCCAAGGCGAGGCTCTGAAAGGCTTCACCAAGATCGTCCACAAGTTCTGCCAGAACAACGAAGGCAACGAAGCCGTCAAAGAATTCGTTGCACCGCTGGCAGCACTGAACAAGGAATGGGGCGAGCTGACCATGAAGGTCGGTATGGCCGCCATGAAAGATCGCGAAGAAGTCGGCGCGGCCTCCGTGGACTACCTGATGTACTCCGGTTACGCCTGCCTGGCCTACTTCTGGGCCGACATGGCACGTGTGGCGGCCGAGAAGCTGGCAGAAGGCACCGGCGACGCAGCGTTCTACACCGCCAAGCTGCAAACCGCGCGCTTCTACTTCCAGCGCATCCTGCCACGTACCCGTAGTCACGTGGCCACCATGCTGTCGGGCGCCAACAACCTGATGGACATGAAAGAAGAAGACTTCGCACTGGGCTACTAAGCCTCAACGCGGTCTGACGAAAACCGCTGCTCCCATGGGGCAGCGGTTTTTTTTGTTTCTGAATCGCTCAGAAACCCGAGTTTTCTGCCGTTAAAGAGACTGCGTGTGATCTGGATCACATTGTGTGTGCTTAACTGGCCACATTGCAGGCACAATGCCATCTCTTTGATATGACGGGTCGGAGCTTTACCCTTGCCGCGTTCTTCTGCTGTACGTTTCAGCCATTTCCTACCTTCACTGCTGTTGTTACTTGCGGGGTTGGCGGCTGCGTACGTCAAAGACCTCAACGTATTCTTCACTTCGCTGTTCAACGTGTTGCCGACCCTGGTGTTGCTGTTGGGCGGCGCTTACTGTGCGGTTTACCGACGTCAGCGCGAACTGTTTCTGATGCTCACGGTGTACATCGCCTACTTTTTGCTCGACACCCAGACCGACTATTACCGCGACAATGGCAAAGTGCGCGAAGACGCCGCCGTAGTATTCCACCTTGTCTGTCTGCTGTTGCCGCTGCTGTTCGGGCTGTTCGCCGCGTGGCAGGAACGTACCCATCTGTTTCAGGACATGGTGGCGCGATTCGCCGTGTTGCTGGCCTTCGGCAGCGTCGCCCTCGGCCTTGAGCAGAGTTATCCCCAGGCTCTGCTCATGTGGCTCTCGGAAATCCGCTGGCCGGCGCTGCATGGCGCCTGGATGAGCCTGATCCAGATGTCCTATCCGGTATTCCTCTCGGCGTTCCTGCTGCTGGCCTGGCAGTACTGGCGCAACCCGCGCCCGCTGCATGCGGCGCAACTGGTCGGCTTGCTCGGTTTGTTCTGGATGCTGCCGAAAACCTTCATCCTGCCATTCACCCTGAACATCATGTGCAGTCAGGTGATGCTGATGGTTGCGGCTGCCGTGGCGCATGAGGCCTATCAAATGGCCTTCCGCGATGAACTCACCGGTCTGCCGGGGCGCCGCGCGCTCAATGAGCGGATGCAGCGCCTGGGGCGCAACTATGTGCTGGCGATGAGCGACGTTGATCACTTCAAGAAATTCAACGACACCCACGGTCACGATGTTGGTGACCAAGTGCTGCGACTGGTCGCCAGCAAACTGTCGAAAATCAGCGGCGGCGGTAGGGCATATCGCTATGGTGGTGAGGAATTCGCCCTGGTGTTTGCGGGCAAAACCCTCGAGGAATGCATGCCGCACCTGGAAGTGATCCGCGAGTCGATTGCCTCCTACAACATCCAGTTGCGCAATCAAGAGAACCGCCCGCAGGACGACCAGCAAGGTCGCCAGCGCCGTAGCGGCAGCGGTGCTTCCAGTGTCTCGGTCACGGTCAGTATCGGCGTTGCCGAACGCGTCGAGCAGCGCACCCCGGAAGAAGTCCTCAAGTCCGCCGACCAGGCGTTGTACAGCGCCAAGGGCGCCGGGCGTAACTGCGTCATGGCGTTCGGACAGAGCCGTCGCGGCGCGGTGCGCATGGACAGCGCCGCTGGCTGAATCAAGCCACAACCATCACTAAAAAGCCCGCTGATTGCGGGCTTTGTTTTATCGCTGAATGCTGGTGACCAAAAATAACAAATCAGTCACCAGCTGACCCTATGTGTCACAAAAGTTGTTGAGGTACACTCGGCCTCAACGAGAACACTCTTCCACGAATCACCTGTTTAGATCTTGCGAGGTTTGCCATGGCTGACTACAAAGCGCCGCTGCGCGATATGCGCTTCGTCCTCAATGAAGTATTCGAAGTCGCCAAACTCTGGGCCGAACTGCCGGCCTTGGCCGAGACCGTCGATGCAGAAACCGTAGAAGCCATTCTCGAAGAAGCCGGCAAGGTCACCAGCAAAAGCATTGCACCCCTGAGCCGCGCAGCCGACGAAGAAGGCTGCCACTGGAAGGATGGCGCCGTCAGCACTCCGGCCGGTTTCCCACAGGCCTATCAGACTTACGCTGAAGGCGGTTGGGTCGGCGTCGGTGGCGATCCGGCCTACGGCGGCATGGGCATGCCCAAGGCTGTCTCGGCGCAGGTCGAAGAAATGGTCAACTCCGCCAGCCTGTCGTTCGGTCTGTACCCGATGCTGACCGCCGGCGCCTGCCTGTCGATCAACGCCCACGCCAGCGAGGAGCTGAAGGCCGCGTACCTGCCGAACATGTACGCCGGCATCTGGGCCGGTTCCATGTGCCTGACCGAGCCGCACGCCGGCACCGACCTGGGCATCATTCGCACCAAGGCCGAACCGCAGGCCGACGGTTCCTACAAGGTCAGCGGCACCAAGATCTTCATCACCGGCGGTGAGCACGACCTGACCGAGAACATCATTCACCTGGTGCTGGCGAAACTGCCGGACGCCCCGGCCGGCCCGAAAGGCATTTCGCTGTTCCTGGTACCGAAGTTCATGGTCAATGCCGATGGCAGTCTGGGCGCGCGCAACCCGGCGAACTGCGGTTCGATCGAGCACAAGATGGGCATCCAGGCGTCCGCGACCTGCGTGATGAACTTCGACGAAGCCGTGGGTTATCTGGTCGGCGAGCCGAACAAGGGTCTGGCGGCGATGTTCACCATGATGAACTACGAGCGTCTGGGCGTCGGCATTCAAGGCCTGGCCAGCGGCGAGCGCTCTTATCAGAACGCTGTCGAATATGCGCGTGATCGTCTGCAGAGCCGTTCGCCGACCGGCGCGCAGAACAAGGACAAGGTTGCCGACCCGATCATCGTCCACCCGGACGTGCGTCGCATGCTGCTGACCATGAAAGCCTCGAACGAGGGCGGTCGCGCCTTCTCCACTTATGTGGCGATGCAACTCGACACCGCCAAGTTCAGCGAAGACGCGACCACCCGCAAGCGCGCAGAAGACCTGGTCGCGTTGCTGACTCCGGTGGCCAAGGCATTCCTCACGGACCTGGGCCTGGAAACCACCGTGCACGGCCAGCAGATTTTCGGCGGCCACGGCTACATCCGCGAGTGGGGACAGGAGCAACTGGTGCGTGACGTGCGCATCACCCAGATCTACGAAGGCACCAACGGCATTCAGGCGCTGGACCTGGTCGGGCGCAAGATCGTCGGCAGTGGCGGCGCGTTCTACAAGCTGTTCGCTGACGAGATTCGCCACTTCACCGCAACTGCCAGCGCTGACCTCGGCGAATTCACCAAGCCGCTGAACGATGCCGTCAGCACCCTCGATGAACTGACTGCGTGGCTGCTGGATCGGGCGAAAACCAATCCGAACGAAATCGGCGCAGCCTCGGTCGAATATTTGCAAGCGTTTGGCTACACCGCTTATGCCTACATGTGGGCACTGATGGCGAAAGCCGCGCTGGGCAAAGAAGCCCAGGACGATTTCTACGCCAGCAAGCTGGGCACCGCGCGCTTCTATTTCGCCCGTCTGCTGCCGCGTATCCACTCACTGAGTGCATCGGTGAAGGCTGGCAGCGAGTCGTTGTTCCTGCTGAACGCTGAGCAGTTCTGATGATGTAACGTCATGTAAGCATTCTCTTACATGACGTGCTGCTGTTCTCCCATAGGCGTGGATTGGATCCACAGCTAATCTACAACTCATGGACGTCGCGCAGGAAGCGCAAAGCAACAACACGGACACGTAGGATTCTGCCAGGGTGGCGGAGTGAAATGGATGTCAGGGAAACAGTCTGCAAAGCCCCGCTTCGGCGGGGTTTTCTTTTGCCTGCAGAAAAGTTTTCAGGCCAGCGGATCCAGTGGCGGCGCAGCTTTAAGCGGTTTGTCCTCACGCTGAATCACCTCTTCCAGCAACGTACGCAGCAACGCCAAAGACGCCTGCTGGCGTTGCACGTCGCGGCATACCAGCCCAACCTTCAGCGGCACCCGTGGTTCGCTCAACGGCTTCCACAGCAGATCCTGTTCGTCGTATTCCCTCTGTGAGCGACCGGGCAACACCGTCGCCAGTTTGGTGTGCGGCAGACTGTCGAGAATCCCCAGCATATTGTTCAGCTCGGCCTGTACTTGCGGGCGCCGCCCCAGGCTGGTCAGTTGCGCCTGCCAGATCTGCCGGATCTGAAACTCCTCGCCCAGCAGCAGCATCGGCAATTCCGCAGCCTGGCGCATCGAGACTTTCTTGAATTCACGCAGCGGGTGATCCGCCGGGATGACCAGCGTCAGCTCGTCTTCGTACAGCAGCACGCCATGCAGCCCCGGTTGGCGCGGCGGCAGATAGCTGATGCCGATGTCCAGCGAGCCGTTGAGCAAACGGCGCTCGATCTCCAGCCCCGTCAGTTCATAGATCTGCACCACAAGATGCGGCTGCGCCTTGCGCACCCGTTCGAGCATTTGCGGCACAAGGCTGGTGTGCACGGTTTGCAGTACGCCGATCGCCAGCGTGCGCAGGGCCTGTCCCTTGAAGTTGCCCAGCGCTTCCCGCGCCCGCTGCAGACCGTCGAGCAGCGGCAGGGCGTGGTTGTATAGCGTATGTGCGGCGAGTGTCGGCAACAGGCGTTTGCTGCTGCGTTCGAACAGGGTGACGTCGAGGTTCTGTTCGAGCTGGCGAATCTGCTGCGACAGCGCCGGTTGCGAGATCGACAGGCGTTCGGCAGCGCGGCCGACATGGCCCTCTTCGTAGACCGCGACGAAATAACGCAGTTGTTTGAAATCCATAAGTAGCGCTTATCGAAAATGCTGGTAAATCGAAATGGCCCGAAGCCGTCAGTGAGCCTAGTCTAACCGCAATCACAAGGCTTACAGGGCCAGAGAGCGCGATGAATAGCGTTTGCTTCGACAGTGTTTGCATAGGCAGTTCAAAAAACCTCAAACGAGGTTTGTTTCAATGAATCTTTTCAGTTTGCGGCGCCAAGCGCCGAGTCTTGATGACCTCGCTTTCGAGGCCGCTTCACCCCAGGCAGGCAACAGCCTGAATGCCGAGCGCCTGATGCCCAGTGTCGAACGGCCGCAGCAGGTGTTCGTTCGCGGTCAGGGCTCATGGCTGTGGGACAGCAACGACCGCGCTTATCTCGACTTCTCCCAGGCCGGCGGCGCCAACAGCCTCGGCCACAGCCCTTCGGCGCTGGTCAAAGCCATCGCCAGTCAGGCCCAGGCGTTGATCAATCCCGGTTTCAATCTGCACAACCGCGGCATGCTCAGCCTCGCCGAGCGCCTGTGCGCCAGCACCTCCAGCGATCAGGCTTACCTGCTCAACAGCGGCAGCGAGGCCTGTGAAGCGGCGATCAAACTGGCGCGCAAATGGGGCCAACTGCATCGTGGCGGCGCCTCGCGGATCATTGTTGCCAGACAAGGCTGTCACGGCCGTAGTCTGGCGACGATTTCCGCGTCGGACAGTTGCAACCTGTACAACCGTTTCGCACCTTTGTTGCCGGGTTTCGATCGGGTGCCCTTCAACGATTTGCCGGCGCTGCATGCCGCCGTCGATGCGCAAACCGTGGCGATCATGCTCGAACCGATCCAGAGCGATGCCGGGGTGATTCCGGCCACCGAGCATTACCTCAAGGGTGTCGAGCGCCTGTGCCGCGAGCTGGGCATTCTGCTGATCCTCGACGAAGTGCAGACCGGCATCGGCCGCTGCGGCACTTTGCTCGCGGAAGAGTCCTACGGTGTCCGCGCCGACATCGTCGTACTCGGCAAGGGCCTTGGTGGCGGCGTTCCTCTGGCGGCGTTATTGGCCCGAGGCAAGGCCTGCTGCTTTGATGCGGGGGAACTGGGCGGCACTCATCACGGCAATGCACTGATGACCGCGGCCGGTCTGGTGGTGCTCGACAGCGTGCAGGACCGGGCATTTCTCGAGCAGATCAAAGACCACGGCCAGCACTTGCGCGAGGGACTCTCGCGATTGGCGCACCGTTACGGACATGGCGAGTTGCGCGGGCAAGGCCTGTTCTGGGGACTGAGCCTGTCAGAGGGTTCCGCCGATGCCGTAGTCAAAGCCGCCTTGCATGAAGGCCTGCTGCTCAACGCGCCGCAAGCCAACTGCCTGCGTTTCACCCCGGCACTCACCGTCAGCAAGGCCAACATCGACGAAATGCTCCTGCGCCTGGCTCGCGCCTTCTCGCGAGTGCGTACTGCGCAACTGCAATGCCGCAAGGGGATTGCCGTCTGAGCTGAAGTTTCCTGCCCGATTTGAAGAACCGTCTCGCGGTATAACGCACGCCTCACGCCTGATTCTTTTGGCGTGGGGCGTTTTTTTGTACCCGATGGTGGCGATCAAATGGCGTTTACAGTGAACCCTGACGAACGGTGCAGGTCGATTAGCTTGTATGGCTCATGTGAGCCAACCCCCATTCAGGAGCTGACCCATGGACTTCATTCGTATCATCATCGCTATTCTGTTGCCGCCATTGGGTGTGTTTCTGCAGGTCGGGTTCGGCGGGGCGTTCTGGCTGAACATTTTGCTGACGCTGTGCGGCTACATTCCCGGGATCGTGCATGCGGTGTACATCATCGCCAAGCGCTGAGTATTGCCGAGTCAGATAAAAAGCCATCGCGAACAGGCTCACTCCTACAGGAGATTTGTGTTGTGAACACGGTCAACTGTAGGAGTGAGCCTGCTCGCGATAGAGGCACCGATATTTTGAATTATGGCGGTGCTCAGTCCGCCAACCCCATCACCCGCCGATAAAACTTCCACTCCTGCTCCAGCGCATGCGCCTGATTCACCGCGCGGCGGAAGCCATGGCGTTCCTCGGCGTAGTAATGCGCCTCGACCGGGATGCCGTTGTGCTCCAGCGCCGCGACCATGTCGCGCGTCTGTTGCGGCACTACCACCGCATCCAGTTCACCCTGGAAGAAAATCACCGGCACCCGGATGTTGCTCGCATGCAGTAGCGGCGTGCGGGCAGCGTAGCGCTCGGCATCCTGTTCGGGATCGCCGATCAGCCAGTCGAGATAATCACCTTCGAATTTGTGGGTTGCCCGGGCCAGTGCCACCGGGTCGCTGACGCCATAGAGGCTGGCGCCGGCGCGGAACACTTGCTGAAACGCCAGCGCGCACAGCGTGGTGTAACCCCCGGCGCTGCCACCACGGATAAATGCCCGCTCGCCGTCGATCAGACCTTGTTCAGCCAGATACGCCACCACCGCGCAGGCGTCCTCGACATCCACCTCACCCCAACTCAGATGCAACGCCTGACGGTATTCGCGACCATAACCGCTGCTGCCGCGATAGTTGAGGTCGGCGACGGCGAAACCACGCTGCGTCCAGTACTGAATGCGCGGGTCGAGCATCGGGTAGCAGGCCGAGGTCGGGCCGCCGTGGATGAACACCACCAGTGGCGGTCGCGCTTCGTCGTTCATCGCCGGATAAAAGAAGCCGTGAGCCTCACCGCTGCCACTCGGGTAGCGCAAAGTCTGCGGACGGCTGATGCGCTCCGCCGGCAAAGGCGCCACACCGCCGGCCAGCACATTCACTTCGCGGGTAGCGCGATCAATGGCGATCACCGCCGAAGGGCTGATCGGCGAAGCGGCGATGCAGTAGATGAACTGCTGATCCAGCGCCAGATGCCGGAAGCGGCTGTAGTCGCCAGTAAAGTCCTCGCCGTCGAGCGCCAGACGACCAAAACCGCCTTCGCTCCAGCTAGCCAAAAACGAATCGCCCACCGGCAACCAGGTGCAGCCACCCATCTGCCACGGGGCGGGCGCATGATCGGCCTCGGCACAGGGCAGTCGATGCAAGCCGTCGGACGTTTCGCCCCACGGCTGCCAGAAACCGCCGCGATCAGTCAGGCACAACAAGCGTCCTTGCGCGTCGAACCGCGGTTGCTGGATTGATTCTTCAAGGTCAGCCCCCGCCACGCAACGCGGTGCGCCAAAGCCACCCTCAGCCAGACGCTCGGCCACCGTCAATCGCGTGGAGGTCCACGGCTGATGCGGCCGACTCCACTCGATCCACGCTAACCGCGAACCGTCCGGGCTGATCACCGGTGCTGCATAGAAATCTGCACCTTCAGCCAGCAAATGCCGGGTGCCGTCGGCCAGATCAATTGCTACCAGTCGATGCTGGTCGCGCAGCTCCTCAACCGTCAGCACCTGGCCGAAAGCAAAATGCAGATCGCCATAACGACACTCGCCAGACGTCAGCGCTTCAGGCGCGCCATCAAGCGCTTGCCGATATAACTGCTGATCCGCCTCATTGACGAAAACCACTCCGTCCGGCGTCAGACAAAACGCGCCACCGCCATATTCGTACACCCGGCTACGCACGCTGAAACCGTTCGGCGTCAGACATTTCGCCACGCCGTCGCGCCACTGCCAGATTCGGCACGCGGCGTCTTGCGGGCGATATTCATTCCAGAACAAACCGTGGGCGCCGAGTTGCAGCTCGGCGAAATCCATTCCGGCGGCGACGGCCTGAGCGGCGCTGAAAGGCTCAGCCCTTGGCGATGAGGCGTGAGTTTCGTTCATTACGGAAGGCCAGTTGTTCGATGGTCTGGGTGGCGGTCTCGGCTTCTTCGCGGGCCTTGAGAATCACGCCGTGATGTTCAGACTTGCTGCACACCGGGTCGGCATTGCTCGCGTCCCCCGTGAGCATGAATGCCTGACAGCGGCAGCCGCCGAAGTCCTGTTCCTTCTCGTCGCACGAGCGACACGGCTCGGGCATCCAGTCGTAACCGCGAAAGCGGTTGAAACCGAACGAGTCGTACCAGATGTGCTGCATGCTGTGGTCGCGCACGTTGGGAAATTGTACCGGCAGCTGTCGGGCGCCATGACAGGGCAGGGCAGTGCCGTCCGGAGTCACCGTCAGAAAGATGCTGCCCCAGCCGTTCATGCAGGCTTTCGGGCGTTCTTCGTAGTAGTCCGGGGTGACGAATATCAGCTTGCACGGATGCCCTTCGGCTTCCAGTTTGGCGCGGTATTCGTTGGTGATGCGTTCGGCACGCACCAGCTGTTCCTTGGTCGGTAACAGGCCGACACGGTTGAGCTGTGCCCAGCCGTAGAACTGGCAGGTGGCGAGTTCGACGAAGTCTGCTTCGAGCGCAATACACAGCTCGATGATGCGGTCGATCTTGTCGATGTTGTGCCTGTGGGTGACGAAGTTCAGCACCATCGGATAGCCGTGGGCCTTCACCGCACGAGCCATTTCCAGTTTCTGCGCGAAGGCCTTTTTCGAGCCGGCGAGCAGGTTGTTCACTTGCTCGTCACTGGCCTGGAAACTGATCTGGATGTGATCGAGACCAGCCTTCTTGAAGTCGCTGATCTTCTGCTCGGTGAGGCCGATGCCGGAGGTGATCAGGTTGGTGTAGAACCCCAATTGCCGCGCTTCATGGATCAGCTCGGCGAGGTCTTGACGTACCAGCGGTTCGCCACCGGAAAAGCCCAGTTGCGCCGCGCCCATCTCCCGCGCTTCGCGGAACACCTTGATCCACTGCTCGGTGCTCAGCTCTTTGCCCTGCTCGGCGAAGTCCAGCGGATTGGAGCAGTACGGGCATTGCAGCGGGCAGCGGTAGGTCAGCTCGGCGAGCAACCACAGCGGCAGGCCGACTTCAGGTTTTGGCGGTACTTGCACCGATGCCTCAGGCAAGTTCGATCCAGTGCTGCGCACGGGCAACCTCCATGAATTGCTCGATGTCTTCACCGAGCTCAGGCACGCCGGGGAACTGCTCGTCGAGTTTGGCGATGATCGCCGCGACATCGCGTTCACCGTCGATCAAGCCGCCGATCAGCGCGGCGCTGTCGTTGAGCTTGATCATGCCCTCGGGGTAGAGCAGCACGTGGCCTTTTTGCGCCGGTTCATACTGAAAACGGTAGCCGGGACGCCAGGTCGGGATCTTGCTGCGATCAAAACTCATAGGGTGATTCCTTTGTGCCAGACCCGCTGCTCGGTGACGCTGTGATAGGGCGGGCGGTTCAGTTCGTAAGCCATGCTCATGGCATCGAGCATGCTCCAAAGAATGTCCAGTTTGAACTGGAGAATTTCCAGCATGCGCTCCTGACCCTCGCGGGTCTTGTAGTGCTCGAGCGTGATCGCCAGACCATGCTCGACATCGCGCCGCGCCTGACCGAGGCGGGTGCGGAAATATTCGTAACCGGCCGGGTCGATCCACGGGTAATGCTGCGGCCAGCTGTCGAGGCGCGACTGGTGGATCTGCGGCGCGAACAGTTCGGTCAACGAGCTGCTGGCGGCTTCCTGCCAACTGGCACGGCGGGCGAAGTTGACGTAGGCGTCGACGGCGAAACGCACGCCGGGCAGCACCAGTTCCTGGGAGCGCAGTTGATCCGGGTCGAGGCCGACCGCTTGACCGAGCCGCAGCCAGGCTTCAATGCCGCCGTCTTCACCGGGGGCGCCATCGTGGTCGAGCAGGCGTTGAATCCACTCCCGGCGAATCTCGCGATCCGGGCAATTGGCGAGGATCGCCGCGTCTTTCAGGGGGATGTTCACCTGATAGTAGAAGCGGTTAGCGACCCAGCCCTGAATCTGCTCGCGGGTGGCACGGCCTTCGTACATCGCCACGTGATATGGGTGGTAGATGTGGTAGTAGGCGCCTTTGGCGCGCAGGGCGGCTTCGAATTCGCTGGGGGACAGGGGGGTGTCGGTCATTGCGGTTCTCCGGGGAACAACCGTTGGAATACTGGGTGTCTGTTCGGACGTCTTCGCGAGCAAGCTCGCTCCCACAGGGTTTGTGAACGCCACAGATCCAATGTGGGAGCGGGCTTGCTCGCGAAGAGGCCATCCGCTACAGCACAATACTCATGCCATCAAACGCCACTTCAACATTACGCCGCGCCAGCTCCGCACGCTCCGGCGAATCTTCATCGAGAATCGGGTTGGTGTTGTTGATGTGGATAAGCACCTTGCGCTGCTCGGGCAGCTGCTCCAGCACTTCGAGCATGCCGCCGGGGCCGTTCTGTGCCAAATGGCCCATCTCGCGACCGGTGCGGGTGCCGACGCCACGGCGCTGCATTTCATCGTCATCCCACATTGTGCCGTCAACCAGCAGGCAATCGCTGCCGGCCATGATCTCCAGCAGCGGCGCGTCAACCTTGCCCAGCCCAGGGGCGTAAAACAGTTTGCCGCCGGTGTTGAGGTCTTCGACGATCAGGCCAATGTTGTCGCCCGGGTGCGGGTCGAAACGGTGCGGCGAATACGGTGGCGCGGCGCTGCGCAACGGCAGCGGGGTGAAGCGCAGGTTCGGGCAGGCTGCAACGGTGAAGCTCTGGTCGAGCTCGATGCGGTTCCAGTTCAGTCCGCCGTTCCAGTGGGTCAGCATCTTGAACAGCGGGAAACCGGTGCTCAGGTCTTCGTGAACCATGTCCGTGCACCAGACCTGATGCGGGCAGCCTTCGCGCAGGCTGAGCAGGCCGGTGGTGTGGTCGATCTGGCTGTCCATCAGGATGATCGCGCTGATGCCGGTGTCGCGCAGGGCTCGGCCCGGTTGCATCGGGGCGAAGCTCTGCAGTTGCGCGCGGATGTCCGGCGAAGCGTTGCACAGCACCCAGTTCACACCGTCATCGGAAATCGCGATGGACGATTGGGTGCGGGCCTTGGCATTCAGGCTGCCGTCGCGAAAGCCTGCGCAATTGACGCAGTTGCAGTTCCACTGCGGAAATCCGCCACCGGCGGCCGAACCCAGAATCTGGACGAACATGAACGCTCCCATCTTTCAACGCTGAAAATAAAACGCCCCGGCGAGCCGAGGCGTTGCACTGCAAGTCTGCGTAGGCAGAACTCAGCGGCTGGCGAAGTACATGGTGACTTCGAAGCCGATACGCAGGTCGGTGTAAGCCGGTTTTGTCCAGGACATAAGGTGACTCCTCATTGGGTGGGTGGGATAGCGCTATCCATAGGTATAGTCCATGGCCGCGCAGGGATGTTCCAAATAGTTAGGCTGCTATGTTACTCAAAATTTCAACGGTATTGCCCGTGAATCTTTGAGAAAGCTCCTTGCAGCCTGGGTAATGATCATTTTGTCGCTTGCCACGGCGCGCCGGGTGACGATTCGCTGGCCAGGCAGCGCCAGCCGCCCTTGGCGTTGAGCAAGCGCTGCGCTGCCGCCAGCAATGTTGAGCGTTCCAGTTGACCAATGGCTGTGTGCAGTTGCGCAAGATAATCCGACGAGTGGCCGGCGAGCTTGGCCTGCCACAGCAACTCGGCGGCGTCTTTGCCGGACAGATGACTCTCATCGAACTGATCCGCGAGTGACTGGCGTTGCTGGTTGAAGTCCTCTTCATCGAGGTTTTCGATCAGCGCAGGAATGCCCTCGAGGAACTGCTGGATATGCCCAAGCAGTTCAACTGGCGCAGTATTTGGCGACTGCACACCGAACAGCAATCCACTCTGGCCATGCATCTGCCGCAGGGCGCTGAACACCGCGTAGCCCAATTGCAATTCGACCCGCAGACGCTGATAGAACGGGGTCTGGCACAGTTGCGCGAGCAGTCGCCACGCGGCCTCATCGGCAATCTCGTGGCTGGCGGTCGGGCAGAACAGCAGCAAGGCGTGTTCGCTGGACGCGGTGTCGATGTGGCTCCATAGATGTTGCGTGTTGATCGCAGGCGTTGCCGGCAATTGATTGTCCGGTGTGCCAGGGATGCGGCTCAGGGCCAGGCCCATGGACGATTGCGTCTGCGCGTTGAGGCCAAGAGCCAGTCCGTCCCAGCGCGAACTTGTCCACAGCAGTTTGGCGTCGTTCGACTCAACGGCTGATGGCAGACAGCGTTCAGGCAATGCCTTGAGCAAATGGCGGATCGGTATCAGCGGTGGTTCTGGCTCTGCGTTGGCGGAATCGACGTCAATTTGCGTCAGGCATTTCAGCGCGTGTTCGAGGACACTGGGCATCGGCTCCTGCAGGCCGGTCAGTTTCAGTAACCACTGCGTACCGGTGGCACTGAACGCCAACTCGACGCCGGCCTGCCGCGCATCTTCCTGCGTTTCCCGCAGACTGCGTTGCAGCTTGGCTTGCAGATTTACACTGGCCACCGCTTCGGTTTGCCAGCGCAGGTAAATCGCGCCGAGATCACTGTTGTCCGGCAACGCCTGGCTGAATTGCATCGGTGAACGCTCACGCCGCCCGCGGGAGCGATCCTGAGCGAAAGTCCGCAAACCACGGTGAGCGCTGGTCTGGCCGCGAATCAGGCCGGCGTTGGCCAGCGGCTCGTTGGAGCCCAAGAAAGGGTTGTCGGCAGGCAGATGCCAATGGTCGCTGAAGTTATCCACAACACCGAGGTCGCGCAGGATCTGTTTAAGCGCAACGACGCCGTTTTCCGACAGACCGCTTTCGCGTTGTTCACTGTCGAGCCGCGCCAGTGGCAGAGCACCGCTGATTTGCTGCTGACGCTCAAGCAACTTGATGTACTCCTCGCGCAACGCTGCCCAGTCCTGTTGCGCGGCGAAGAAACTCAACCAGTCCAGCAGCTGTTCGCGAATGGCGCTGAGGGATTCGGCGGAACCGGTGAATTGCAGATGCAGCAGCGCTTGCCCGGCGAACTGATACAGCGGCACGGCTTTCAAACCGTCCGCGAGGCTTTGTTGTTGCAGATGGGCGAACAGCCCGCCGGGCTTGGCGCTGTTCAGCCAATGGCAGAGAAACGCCAGTGCTTCGGCGGATGAGTCGGGCAGTGCTTCGAAAGCGAACAACAGATTGCTGCTTCGCTCGCCGAACTGTTGATAACTGTTCACCGTCAATGGCAGCGGCGCTGCCTGCTGGACTTTATCCCCAACCGGCAGCGCCACGGCGAACTGCTGTGCCAGTACGCTCAACTCCTCAATGCTCTGCGGCCCGACCAGGCTCAGCGTCATTTGCCCGGTGCGATAAAACTGCTGATGGAAATCCTTCAGTGCCTGCTGAAACGCTGGTAACTCAACTTTCAGGCTATCGCGATTCCCCGCATGAAACCCGCGCAACGGATGTGTGGCCCGCAAGCCCTCGTACAGCGCCAGTTCCTGCTGAGCCGTCGGATCTTGCGACCACGCGACGAATTCCGCGTCCAGCACTTCCCGTTCGCGCAATTGATCGTGCGGATTCATACGCGGGTGGGTGAGCATGTCTGACAGACGCTCAAGCCCGGCGCTGAAGGCCGAGGTCGGCAATTCGAAGAAGAAGTCGGTGCTGCGTTCACGGGTACTGGCATTTACTTGCCCACCGTGACTTTGCACGTAGGCCATCAGCGCCTGACTCGCAGGAAAACGCTCAGTGCCGAGAAACAGCAGATGCTCAAGGAAATGCGCCAGCCCCGGCCACTCCAGTGGCACATCATGGCTACCGGCCGCCACCCGCAACGCAGCGGCGCTACGCTTCAAGCCGGGCACCTGACGCAGGGTCACGCGCAAGCCGTTGGCCAGGGTTTCAGTGTGGGGGCGAGGGGGAGTTGGCGCAGGCATGGGCACTTCCAGAACAGTGAAGTGCCAATGCTAGCGGATTGCGTGGGGTCAGCGCTTGTTCAACGCGTGGTAAAGCTCGGGACGACGGTCGTTGAGGTAGCGATTGGCGGCGCGGGAGTCGGCCATCAACTGGCGATCCAGCTCACCGACGATCAATGCTTCATCGAGGCCAGCCTGGGCGATACGGCTGCCGTCCGGCGCGGCGATGCTGCTTTGCCCGCAATAGTGGATCTCGCCTTCATGCCCGCAATAGTTGGCGTACGCCACGTAGCACTGGTTTTCGAAGGCGCGGGAGCGCACGGTGACATCAGCGACGAAATCGAACGGAATCATGTTTGCCGTCGGCACCAGAATCAGCTCGGCACCGGCCAGCGCCAGACGCCGCGCGTTCTCGGGAAACTCCAGGTCGTAGCAGATCAGGAAACCGAGCTTCCAGCCGTTGAGTTCAACAACCGGAAAATCATCTTCGCCGGGGCTGAACATTGACCGATCAAGATCGCCGAACAGATGGGTCTTGCGGTAATTGCACAGGCGCTCGCCGTGCGCGTCGATCAACTGCACGGCGTTGTAGATCTGCCCGTCGGCCGTGCGCTCGGGGTACCCGTAAGCAATTGCCAGCCCGGCGGCTTTGGCGATTCGACCGATCTGTTGCGCCCATTCGCCGTTGTAGACCTCGGCCAAGGTGCTGACCGCTTCCTTGCCGATGTTGTAGCCGGTCAGAAACATTTCCGGCAGCACCAGCAGGTCGGCACCCTTGGCCTCCATCGCCAGTTGCTGCAGGCGATGCAGGTTTGCGGCGGGGTCCAGTGGCAGCGGTGGGCATTGGTAAAGGGCTACACGCATCGGGGAATCCTCTTACTCGGGCAGGGCGATAGGGCCGATGTCTTTGAACACATCACCCGGGCCCGGGTTCGCTTTATGTGTCGACCCGCCGAAGTGTTTCATGATGCCCCACACCGCGTTGAGCGAGGTCTGCACCGCGCCTTCGACCCATGCCGGCGTCCACGATACGTCATCGCCGGCGATGAAAATCCCGCGCTGTTCGGCTGGCATGTCGTCCTGCATGAAGTGCGCGTACATCCGCTGGTTGTAGCGATAGTGGCCGGGCAGGGCGCCTTTGAATGCACCGAGGAAGTGCGGGTCGGCTTCCCACGACACGGTGATCGGATCGCCGATGATCCGCGCGGCGATGTCGACTTTCGGGTAGATCTTCTTCAGCGCGTTCAATGCCAGTTCCACGCGTTTCTCGACCGGGTGCGGCAGCATCTTCAGCGCGTCGCTCATCCACGAGTACGACAGGCAGATCACGCCCGGCTTGTCGTCACCGTTATCGAACAGATAGGTGCCACGGGTCAGGCGATCGGTGAGGGTCATGCTCATCAGGTCGCGACCGGTTTCCGGATCCTTGTCCTTCCAGAATGGCCGGTCGACCATCACGAAGGTCTTCGACGACTGCATGTAGCGCGTGCGGTCCAGCGCCATCCACATCTTCTGCGAGAACAGGGTTTCGTCGCATTCGATCTGGGTGGTCAGCAGCCAGCTCTGGCAGGTGGTCAGCACGGCGGCGTATTCGCGGGTGTCGCCGTTGTTGTCGGTGACGGCGAAACGGCCGTCCGGCGCGTGGGCGATTTTCTTCACCCCGGAACGCGGCGCGCCACGGTGCAGGGATTTCAGGCTGGTGCCTTCCGGCCAGTGCACGCAGCGCTCCGGCACATGCCGCCAGATGCCTTGCGGCACTTGCTCCACACCGCCAACCACCAGATGCTGGTGATCATCGCAGTTGGTCATCACCACGCGGAAGATTTCCAGCATCGAGTTGGGGAAGTCCGAGTCCCAGCCGCCAGTACCGAAACCGACCTGACCGAACACTTCGCGGTGATGAAACGAGAGTTTGGCGAAGGCTTTGGAAGTGGCAACGAAATCGTAGAACGTGCGGTCGTCCCACAGCGGAACGAGTTTGTTCCACAGTTCTTTGAGGCGTGGTACGTCGCGGTCACGGATCGCTTGCTGGATATCGGCGAACTGCGAGCCAGCCTCCAGTGCATCCGCCCAGGCGTCAGCCACTTCCTGGAACAGTGCAGGAAGATCCGCCAGTTTCTGTGCGTAATGGGTTTTGCCTTCGAGATCGATCACCGTGCTGCCGGAGGCCGGCGTCAGTGGGTTCGGGAAGGGTTTGGTCTCGAGACCGAGCTTGTCTACATAGTGGTAGAACGCAGTTGAGGACACGGGGAAACGCATGCCGCCCAGTTCCGCAACGATGCCATCGGTGCCGTTGAACGCTTGCGAACGCAGACGGCCACCCAGTTTCGAGGCCTCGTACACCACCGGTTTCAAACCGAGCTTCATCAGTTCGTAAGCGGCCACCAGACCCGCGATACCCGCGCCGACAATCGCCACTTCAGCGCCATGGTGCTGTTCAGGAATGCTGCCGAGACCGGCAGGGTGTTCGATCCAGTCATCGAAGGCGAACGGGAAATCCGGGCCGAAAATGGTGACTGGTTTCTTACCGTCTGCAGGATGGCGATTGTTCTTGTTCATGGCTGACCTTGCTGGCGACCCGACGCAGGATGCGCGTCTGAGTATAGGAAAAGATGCCAGCCATTCTAGGGAGCGTAGAACACGTTAATAAGACGCAAAGTGTCGTCGTTTTGCCATTCTATTGATCAAAGTGACAATCTCCGACTTCACTTCGATCATTGTGGGAGCGAAGGCTATATTCCTTCCACTAAAGAAGGCGGCTGACAGACCGCTTTCGCGAGCAAGCCCGCTCCCACAGTGGATTTGTGTCTGGCGCAGATTCTGCGCTCAACCCGGTCAAATGTGGGAGCGGGCTTGCTCGCGAAGAGGCCCTATTTGCCAACCGAAAGGTTATTGCCATTACTCAAACCGGCTGTCCTCGATCAATCTTGCTACTCAAAATGATCGAAGTCGTGGTCTTCTCCACCCCGTCCACACTGCCGATCTGATCCAGCAATTGATCCAGTTGCTCCGGCGAGTCCGTGCGCAGCCACGCCACATAATCAAATTCGCCACTCACCGCACACAACTGCTGCACCTGCGCCATCGCACTCAAGCGACGCAGCACTTCCTTGCCAGAACGCGGCTGCACCTTGATCCCGACATAAGCCTGCAACCCGCCATCGACCACGCGCTGACCCAGACGCACGCCGTATCCGGTGATTACCTTGGCCTTCTCCAGCCGCGCCAACCGCGATGTGACGGTGGTCCGCGCAATGCCCAACTGCCGGGCAAGCATGGCCACGCTTTCGCGGGCGTTGATTTGCAGGGCGGCGATCAGTTGGCGGTCGATTTCGTCGAGTGCGGGGGGGCGGGTGTCGGGCAACGGTTGGCTCCAGAGGTGCGGGTCAATGGTTCTGCATGTTACAGGCTCGTTTGACCGGACGCTTGTGGCGAGAGAGGGGCAGATGTCGAAGTGTTTGCGGGTCGTGCAGGCATTCCTTCGTTACGTGGCTGGATGTTTCACTGTAATGATGCTGTTCACTGCTGAACGGGGCAGCGCATTATTTGCACGCAAGCATCGCGTCTTGCACCAAAGGTAACAGGGCATCAGTCGTCGCTAACAGCTCAGCCAGAAGCGTCTCGTCCACGTCCATATACCCTTCGTACTCGGCCAGATTACGCCGCTCGTGACAAAGTGCGAACAGACGAACCTGGACTTTGTTCAGGCCGAGAGTGTGCACAAGGCACTGAAAAACCAGATAGCGACGGTCGGAGCGAAAACCTTTCAGACGCATGGCAGTCAGTGCCAAGGCATGTGCGGCGTTGTAGGCGAGGTCGAAGCGACTCGCTGTGTGCATCTTTCAAACGATCTGTGGCTGATTGCAGCAGCCCTTCACATTCCTTGCGATCTGGTGGCTCGTCTTTGAGGCAGCCGCTGCGCACCAAGTTTTCCAGACTGTCATTGCTGCCCATCGGTAATCTCCGCTGGGTTGCGGCCAATCAAATCAATTTTGTCTTGTTGTTCAACTCGCACTACAAAGCTGTTGTCAGCCGCTCTCCTGGCCTGCCAGTCGACCAATGTAAAGAGCGTAGGGTTGATGGTGCGGCCAAGGTATTCCTCTACGGGAAGTAGTCGTTCCATCAAGTCGCTGTAACTGAGGTTTTCGCCAATCAGCATCAGGTCGATGTCACTGCCGGCATGCTCGCTACCCTTGGCGACGGAACCGTAGATAAATGCCCATACCAATTGATCGCTCACTGGAGCCAACGCCGCACGTAACTGCTCTGCAATACCAAAAGTCTTGCGCACGATCCCCAGCAGTTCTGTATAGATGGGGCATTCGGGGTTGGCTTGATAGTGCGTCTGGTTACCCCGGCGACTCATGGTAAGAATGCCTGCACCGTGCATACGCTCCAGTTCACGCATCAGGCTGCCCTTGCCCACCTGGGCCCAGCGGGATATTTCATTGGCGTAGAAGCTCTGATCCGGTTTGCCATACAACATGGCCAACACCTTCTGCTGGGTCGCGGTAAAGAGTGCATCGCTGAGTGGTATAACCGGCATGGTTGACTCTGGAAGTGTCCCAAAAAGGGAGCGATAGGTCCCTTTTTGGGAATTTTCAACTCTGCTTATTAGACTGTAGATGGATTTGCTTCCTTTTTCGTGAGTCGCTTAGCCCGACCGCTGATAAGCAGCGACGCCTCGAGGGTATCCCGTCAAAGAAAAGCCCAACAGACACCAAAGCGCTTCAAATCACAGCTTCGGAACTTGCCTGCAGCCTTCGGGGAGGTCTTCCGAACATTGCGCTCGCAAAGATTCTCCCCTCAACCGATCGCCCAAGAAAAAGCCGCGCATATAGCGCGGCTCTCAAATGTGGTGGGCCCACACGGACTTGAACCGTGGACCAAAGGATTATGAGTCCTCTGCTCTAACCAACTGAGCTATAGGCCCTCAGTAGGCCGCGGATTATAGCGACGGTTTGGCGGCTGTGCTATCCGAATAATCCGATACGGTTACACGAAGAAACGTTGCGGCGAATTCATCCGGGGGCAGTGGCAGGCTGACGATGTAGCCCTGAATCTGTTCGCAGCCTTCGGCGGCGAGGAATTGTTGCTGGGCCTGGGTTTCCACGCCTTCGGCAATCACGGTGAATTGCATGCTCCGGCCCAGAGCGATGATCGCGCGGACAATCGCCGCATCGTGCGGGTCATCGGGCAGTCCGCGGACAAATGACTGGTCAATCTTGAGGATGTCCAGCGGCAGGCGTTTCAGGTAACTGAGCGAAGAATAACCGGTGCCGAAGTCGTCGATCGCCAGTTGAACGCCCAGATGTTTGAGCTGGTGCAGCACCGCCAGTGCTTCTTCGGCCTGGCTCATGATGAAGTTTTCGGTAATTTCCAGTTGCAGTAAATCCGGCTGCAGACGGTTGTCCCGGAGCAGTTGTTCGATGCGCCCGAGCAGATTCGGCTGCCGCAGTTGTGCGCCGGCCAGGTTGACCGACAGCGGGCCAAGGCTGTCGTAGATCTGATTCCACTCGAACATCTGCCGGCAGGCGGTCTCGAGCACCCAATCGCCGATCTGCAGGATCATGCCGTTCTCTTCGGCCAACGGGATGAAGTGCTCCGGCGGCACCTCGCCGAAGGTCGGGTGGCGCCAGCGGATCAGCGCTTCGGCACCGACCAGGCGATGGTCGTCGAGGCTGATTTTCGGTTGGTAGTAAAGGAACAACTCTTCGCGCTCGATGGCCCGGCGCAGTTCGTGTTCCAGTGCCACACGCTCGCTGGCCTGGGCGGTGAGGTCACGGGTGTAGCTTTCGACGCGGTTGCGGCCCTTGGCCTTGGAGCGGTACATCGCCGCGTCGGCGTTTTTCACCAGGGTGGCGACATCACAGCCGTCCCGTGGATACAGGCTGGTGCCGATGCTGGCGCTGATAAAAAACTCGTGCTCACCAGCCTGAAACGGTGCGCCAAAGCAGTTGAGCAGTTTGATTGCGATGTTGTCGGCATCGCTGACTTGTTGCAGGCCCGGCAGCAGGATGATGAACTCGTCGCCCCCCAGCCGCGCGACGGTGTCGATATCGCGCAGTTGTTCTTTCAGGCGCACGGCAATGCCCTTGAGCAGCAGGTCGCCGACCGGGTGGCCGAGGCTGTCGTTGATGTGTTTGAAACGGTCGAGATCAAGGAACAGCACGGCGCCCTGACCACCGTTTTCCTGCTGACTGTTCAGCGCGGTCAGCAGGCGGCTTTCGAACAGCGTGCGATTCGGCAGGCCGGTGAGCGGGTCATGGTGCGCTTGATAGTCGAGCTTGGCTTGCGCGTGTTTCAGGCTGGAGATGTCAGCAAATACCGCGACGAAGTGGGTGATGAACTTGTCGCGGTTGCGCACGGCGCTGATGGTCAGCCAGCTCGGGTACAGTTCGCCGTTCTTGCGCCGGTTGGAAATCTCGCCCTGCCAGTGTCCCTCGTCGGTCAACTGGTGCCACATCGCTGCGTAGAACGCGCTGTCGTGCAGGCCGGAGGCGAGCAGACGCGGGGTGTGGCCGAGGGCTTCACTTTCGCTATAACCGGTGATTTCGGTGAACGCGCGGTTGACCGCGCTGATGTGCTGCTGAGTGTCAGTGATCAGTACACCTTCGGCAGTGCTCTCGAATACGGTGGCGGCCTGCTGCAGTTTTTCCTGCATCAGATGGCGCTCGGTGATGTCCCGGGCGATGGTCAGCATGCAGTCTTCGTCGCCGATCGGCAGGGGGCGGCTGGACACTTCGCACAGACGGATCTGCCCGTCGCTGCGACGGATATGGCAGGTAAAGTCGCGTACGAAGCCGTCGCGGTGCAGCAGATCGAGCATCTGCTTGCGTTCGTTGAGGTTGACCCAGATCCCCAGGTCCAGCGCCGAGCGATCCACCGACATCGCGCTGTTGAAGCCGGTGATGCGGCTGAAGCCCTCGTTGACCTCCAGTAACAGGCCATCGCTTTGCCGCGACAACAGTAATCCATCCGGCGAGGCGTGGAAGGCCTTGGCGAACTTCTCTTCGGAAGTTTGCAGTTGCTGTTGGGTTTCCTTGAGCTGGGTGATGTCGCGCACTACGACCACCAGCGCCGGAGTGGTGTCGAGATCGAACGGCTCGGCGGAAATCAGGCCGGTGAACACATGGCCATTGTTGCGGCGAAAAGGCATCTCCAGGTTGCGGATGCTGCCGGCCTGCAAGCGCTGCAACAGTCCCGGGCCGACCCCGGGAATGCCCCAGATGTTGAGTTCAGTGGCGGTCTGGCCGACGACTTCTTCCGCTTTCAGGCCTATCTGTTCTTCAAAGGCCTCGTTGACTTCCAGCAGGCAGCCATCGGACAGCCGCGCGATCACCAGAATGTCCGGGCATTGCTGGAACACCGAGGCGAACTTCTGTTCCGACAGGCGCAGCGCTTCTTCGGTCCGTTTGGTTTCGCTGATGTCGATCATCAAGCCACGCATCACCGGCTCATGGCCATGTTCAATCAGACTGACAATGTCGCGCACCCACAGACAGCGCCCGTCTGCGGTGATCACCCGATAGTCGAGGGTGTGATCGCGTCCTTCACGTACCGCGTCATCACAGAAGGCCTGGGCGCGGGTCAGGTCGGCGGGGTGAATGATGTTGCGCCAGAAGCCCGGAATCAGCCAGTGCGCCTGTGGATAACCGAGCAGATCCTCGGCATGGGGCGACACATAGCTGTAGGTGAAGTCGCTTATGCGCGCTTCCCAGGCGATGGCCGACAGGCTTTCCACCAGCCCGCGGTAGTGGTATTCGCTGCTGCGCAATTCCTGTTCGAGGTCGACACGTCGGGCAATTTCCGAACTCAAGCGGCGATTGATGCGAATGACCACCGCCAGAATGATCACCAGCAGCGACAGACCGGGTAGACCATAAATCAGCAGGTCCGACCAGAATGTCCGATGGTCGAGGACGTTGCCGACCCAATGTTCCTGAATGCTGCTGATCTCGTCCGGGGTCATGTCGGCGAGGACTTTGTCCAGAATCTCCACCAGCATTTTGTTGTCACGCGGTACAGCCATCGCCAACTGGTAGCGGTACGGTGTTTCGCCGCTGACGTACAAGCCTTCGAGCTTGAGTTGGCGCAGGCTCCAGACACTGGAAGCGAGATCGCCGACAACCGCGTCGACCTGGCCGGTGGCCAATGCCTGCAAGGTCGAGCTGACATTGGGCATGGCCACCAGATTCAGATCCGGGTGATGTGTACGCAGCAGTTCATGGGGGGCGTAGTTTTCCACGACCGCAATCTTCAAACCGTACAAATCCTCTATCTTGCGGGGCTGGGCGCCGCCGACGTGGGCGAGGATGACAATGGGGAAGTCGAGGTAGGGGCGAGTGAATGACAGATAGTTTTGCCGCTCCGGGGTGGACATGATGCCCGGCAGCAGATCGATCTTGCCGTGTTTGACCTGCTCCAGTACTTCGGTCCAGCTCGAGGGTTCGACGGGGGTGAGATTGATCGCCAGTCGCTGGCGGATCACGCCGATATAGTCGGCGGCCAGGCCCTGATAGCGGTTTTCATCATCGCGGAACTCGAAAGGCGGCCACGAAGCATCGACACCCAGGCGCAAGTCCGGGTGAGCCGCCAGCCAGCTACGTTCTTCATCGGTCAGAGTCAGCGCGTCAGCCGTTGCGGTCCAGATCATCAGTGACAGCAAGAAAAGCAAGGGCGCCAGTCTGGGCATAACCGTCTCGTTATGGCACGGGATTCATTGTTTTCGAGTGTAGACGGGGTATGCAGGGGAGGGGGGTGAGAGGGATTTAATCTGCCCATAAACAAAACCCCCGGCCTGGGCCGGGGGTTCTGGTATCACTCGTCGAGGAAGGAGCGCAGATGCTCGCTTCGCGTCGGGTGGCGCAGCTTGCGCAGCGCCTTGGCTTCGATCTGACGGATCCGCTCACGCGTTACGTCAAACTGTTTGCCCACTTCTTCGAGTGTGTGGTCGGTGTTCATGTCGATACCGAAGCGCATGCGCAGTACCTTGGCTTCACGGGCAGTGAGGCCGGACAGCACTTCGCGGGTCGCTTCTTTCAGGCTTTCAACGGTTGCAACATCGATTGGCGACTGCATGGTCGAGTCTTCGATGAAGTCACCCAGATGAGAGTCTTCGTCATCACCGATCGGGGTTTCCATGGAGATCGGCTCTTTAGCGATCTTCAATACCTTGCGGATCTTGTCCTCAGGCATTTCCATGCGTTCGCCCAGCTCTTCCGGGGTCGGTTCGCGACCCATTTCCTGCAGCATCTGGCGGGAAATGCGGTTGAGCTTGTTGATCGTCTCGATCATGTGCACCGGAATACGGATGGTGCGGGCCTGGTCGGCGATCGAGCGAGTGATCGCTTGACGGATCCACCAGGTGGCATAAGTCGAGAACTTGTAACCACGACGGTATTCGAACTTGTCCACCGCTTTCATCAGACCGATGTTGCCTTCCTGGATCAGATCGAGGAATTGCAGGCCGCGGTTGGTGTACTTCTTGGCGATCGAGATCACCAGACGCAAGTTGGCTTCAACCATCTCTTTCTTCGCGCGGCGGGCCTTGGCCTCACCGATCGACATGCGACGGTTGATGTCCTTGATTTCAGCGATGGTCAGACCGGTCTCGGTTTCCAGCGCGGTCAGCTTCTGCTGGCAACGAATGATATCCGGCTGTACGCGACCAATGGCTTCGGCGTATTTGCTCTTGCCTTTGGCCAGGGCATCGGACCAGCTTTCGTCGACTTCATTGCCCGGGAACTGACGCAGGAAATCGGCGCGTGGCATACGTGCATCACGTACGCACAGTTGCATGATCGCGCGCTCTTGCTGACGCAGACGATCCAGGGCACTGCGAACACGCTCGACCAGGGCTTCGAATTGCTTCGGCACCAGTTTGATCGGCATGAACAGCTCGGCCAGAACCAGCAACTCGGCAACCGCTGCCTTGTTGTGACGACCGTGCTTTTTCAGGGCCTTGCGGGTGATTTCCATCTGATCGGCCACAGCGCCGAAACGCTGGGCAGCGATGACCGGATCCGGACCGCTTTCGGCTTCTTCTTCGTCATCCGAAGCTTCGGCGTCATCGTCGTCGGTATCGTCGTCAGCCTTGGCGGCTTTCGCGTCGATCGGCGGTGGCACTTCGGCAGCCGGCGGCGCAATGCCGTCGTCCGGGTCGATGTAACCGCTCAGAACGTCGGACAGGCGACCACCTTCGGTGGTGACGCGAGTGTACTCGGAGAGAATGTGGTCAACCGTGCCAGGGAAGTGCGCAATAGCGCTCATCACTTCACGGATGCCTTCTTCGATACGTTTGGCGATTTCGATTTCGCCTTCACGAGTCAGAAGCTCGACCGTACCCATCTCACGCATATACATGCGCACAGGGTCAGTGGTGCGACCGATATCGGTCTCCACCGCTGCCAACGCGGCGGCTGCTTCTTCCGCAGCGGCCTCGTCGGTATCGGCGTCGGCCAACATAAGGGCGTCCGCATCCGGAGCACTCTCGTGTACGGGGATCCCCATGTCGTTAATCATGCGGATGATGTCTTCCACCTGCTCCGGATCTGAAATATCCTCGGGCAGATGGTCGTTGACCTCGGCGTAAGTCAGATACTTCTGCTCACGACCCAGTTTGATCAACTCAATAATACGAGACTGCTGTTGCGCTTTTCCGGACATAACACCCTATCCACTGAAGGTCTTGGCGGGCAAAAAACAAGCCGAGGATTATACCTGAGCTATGACCTCACGCGCCAGTTGAGGTCGGGTTTGATGCGGAAACATTGCGACTTAGAAGGTCGCGCAGTTGATTTTTCTCTTCGACGCTCAGTTCGCTTTGACGCGCTTTCCTGAGCAACTGTTCCAGATTTCGCTCGCGTTGGCGGGCTGACAAGCTAGTAATGGTGTCGAAAAACTGTTGTTCAAGGTTTTCTCCGTCAATCAGCCACTCCTTTTCCGCCAGTGCCTTGAGCAACCGACCTTGTTCAGTGCCGTGCCATCGCGCGATCAACTGAAATGAGTTTAGCTTGGGATTCTTCTGTACGGCCTCGAGCAGCGCCACAAGTAACTGTGCGTTGGTCTGATTTTCGTCCGCAATGTGTCCGGCGTCTTCAACGCGCTTGGCCAGTTGCGGGTGGTGCAGCAATGTACGAAGGGCGGTCAGGGTTGGCGACTCGACGCCAATCGGCGTGCGTGGGCGCTGTTGGTCGCGATCACCGCCGCGCTTGCCGTTCTTGTCCCAGGGTTTCTTGTCCCATTTCTTGCCGCCGGCGCCGGGTTTCTTTGGCGTCCACTCCTGCTGCGGCACGTACATATCCTGTGCCTGCGGCTGATGGTAGTCGCTGTAGTCCGGCATTGCGTCGTAATCGATGCCCGGATCGTAGGCGGGCGGCGCTTCCTGTGGTGCGCTTTGGGCCAGCTGACTGACGGTTTCGCTGCTCAGACCGGTGATTTCGGTCAGGCGCTGACGCATCAGGATGCGCAGGTTGGCGCCCGGCACTTTGTCGATCAACGGTGCGGCGAGGGTGGCCATGTGAGCCTTGCCTTCGAGCGAGCGCGGATCGGCTTCCTCGGTCAGTTGCTGGAAGAAATAGTCTGCCAGCGGCTGCGCATGCTGATTGATGCGAGCCTTGAAAGCGTCAGTGCCTTCGGCGCGAACCAGGGTGTCCGGGTCTTCGCCTTCCGGGAGAAACAGGAAGCGCGCGCGGCGTCCATCCTGCAGGCACGGCAGTGTTGCTTCCAGGGCGCGCCATGCGGCGTTGCGGCCGGCCTGGTCGCCGTCGAAACAGAACAGAACGTTCGGCACGACGCGAAACAGGCGCTTGAGGTGTTCTTCGCTGGTCGCTGTGCCCAGGGTCGCGACGGCATTGCGCAAGCCTTGCTGGGCAAGGGCGATGACGTCCATGTAGCCTTCGACGACGATGATTTCATCGAGATTGCGGTTGTTCTTGCGTGCTTCATAGAGGCCGTAGAGTTCCTGGCCTTTATGGAACACCGGGGTTTCCGGCGAGTTCAGGTATTTCGGCTTGTCGTCACCCAGTACCCTGCCACCGAAAGCGATGATCCGGCCACGGGTATCACGGATCGGGAACATGACGCGATCGCGAAAGCGGTCATAGCGTTTGCCGGTTTCAGCGTTCTCGATCAGCAGGCCGGCGTCGATCATGGCTTTCTGCTGCAACGTGTCGCTGCTCAAATGCTTGAACAGATTGTCCCAGCCAGGCGGTGCGAAACCCAGGCCGAAGTCCCGGGCGATCTCGCCAGTCAGGCCACGGCCCTTGAGGTAATCCACGGCGGCTTTGCGTGCGGGATGGCTCTTGAGCGCCTGCCGGTAAAAATCGGCGGCGGCGGTGAGCAGCGGATACAGTGGCGAATCGGTTGGTTGCCGCGGTTTGTGCGGGCGACCGCTTTCCTCGCGGGGGATTTCCATGCCGGCGGCTTTGGCCAGGTCCTCGACGGCCTGGGGGAAATCCAGGTTGTCGTGGTCCATGAGAAAGCCGAGGGCGTTGCCGCCGGCGCCGCAGCCGAAGCAGTAATAGAACTGCTTGTCGGGGCTGACGCTGAACGACGGGGTTTTCTCTTTATGAAACGGGCAGCAGGCGGTGTAGTTCTTGCCGGCCTTTTTCAGTTGCACGCGCGAGCTGACCACGTCGACGATGTCGGTGCGGTTCAGGAGGTCGTCAATAAAGCTCTGGGGAATCAGCCCGGCCATGGCGTTCTCGTCTGTGCTTGTAATGAGTCCGATGCGAAGGGCGGCCGGACGCAGGTCTTGAGTGAAGCGCACAAAATGGGCGGCTCGACCGGTGTCGTTTGCGTGATCGCTGTCGGGAAGTGTATCTGCCGAAAATCCACTGACGTTAGTGCCTATCAGTCTTCGACTATTTGAAAGTGTTGCGCTGAATCCGCTGACGGCCGATAAATGGCCTCGGATAGCTCAATAAAACGGGCACGCATGCAGGTGCCTTGGGCTGATCGTCGTGAGAGGAATCAGTGGGTGTGCTCGTCAGTAGCCTTGAAAGGCTCGTCAGAAAAGACGTGCACCGCTGGCAAAAGAGCCAGGCCTGACGCGGTGAAGCAGTTTTGTCTCGATCGCATGTGCGGCTTCGACGGTGAAGCATCAAGCGTTTTACGCAAATGCCATTAGCCCGGCTGAGGGCCGGGCTTAGGCAAGAAGCTTGCTACGATCGTCTGTGTATTAGTACAGACGAACGGCGCGGCGCTGTTCGCGCTGAACTTTCTTGGCGTGACGCTTAACAGCGGCTGCTGCTTTGCGCTTACGCTCAGAAGTTGGCTTCTCGTAAAATTCGCGGCTACGAACTTCAGCCAGTACACCGGCTTTTTCGCAGGAGCGCTTGAAACGACGCAGAGCTACGTCGAAGGGTTCGTTCTCTTTAACTTTGACGGCTGGCATCCAGAGCTACCTTCATTCATTACCGGGGTCAACATCCTCGCGGCAAAAGAGCACTTGAAGACGTCGGTTTTTAAGGGTTGCGGATGTTAACCCCTCATCGCTCGGAATGCAAAGCCTCTGATCGAAAACCGCTAGTCGGGGCATCGCATGGCGACTATTATGCGCGCCTTCGAATTCAGCCTAAACAAGGCGCAAACCCATGCTAGTACTGGGATTAGAAACGTCCTGCGACGAAACCGGCGTCGCTTTATACGACAGCGAACGCGGCCTGCTGGCCGACGCGCTGTTCAGTCAGATCGACCTGCACCGCATTTATGGCGGTGTGGTGCCGGAGCTGGCCTCGCGTGACCACGTCAAGCGCATGCTGCCCTTGATTCGTCAGGTGTTGGCCGAGGCTGACTGCGTGCCGACCGAGATCGACGCGATCGCTTACACCGCGGGCCCGGGCCTGGTCGGAGCGCTGCTGGTCGGTGCCTCTTGCGCGCAGGCGCTGGCGTTTGCCTGGGGTATTCCGGCACTCGGAGTGCACCACATGGAAGGCCACTTGCTGGCGCCAATGCTGGAGCCAAAACCGCCGGAATTCCCGTTCGTCGCTTTGTTGGTTTCCGGTGGTCATACGCAGCTGGTTCAGGTCGATGGCATTGGCCAATACAGCCTGCTCGGCGAGACGCTCGACGATGCTGCCGGCGAAGCGTTCGACAAAACCGCGAAAATGATGGGCCTCAATTATCCGGGCGGGCCGGAAATCGCCAAGCTGGCCGAGAAGGGCGTTGCAGGACGTTTCACTTTCCCGCGTCCAATGTGCGATCGCCCGGGCCTGGATTTCAGCTTCAGCGGCTTGAAAACCTTTGCCCTCAACACCTGGCAGCAATGCGTCAGCGCCGGGGACGACAGCGAGCAAGCCCGTTGCGACATCGCGCTGGCGTTCCAGCAGGCCGTGGTGGAGACTTTGACCATCAAGTGCAAGCGCGCGCTGAAACACGCGGGCATGAAGCGTTTGGTGATCGCTGGCGGCGTCAGCGCCAACAAAGCGTTGCGCGCATCGCTGGAAAAGATGCTCGGCGACATGCAGGGCGAGGTGTTCTATGCCCGTCCCGAGTTCTGCACCGACAATGGCGCGATGATCGCGTTTGCCGGTTGCCAGCGTTTGCAGGTCGGTCAGCAGGAAAGTCTGGCGATCAGCGTGCAGGCGCGCTGGCCGATGGAGCAGTTGTCGGCGCTGTGAAGGGCGGTGTGATTGGCGGTGTGGCTGAGCGGTATTTAAAAATGCCGTTCGCGCCCGGCAAACAGGTCGCGTAGATTGCCGCGGTGGCGCCAGACGATCAGCAGCGTCAACGCGCTCATCGGCAGTAGCGCCTCCGGTTCTTGCCACGCAAGCAAGGGCAGGGTCAGGGGCGTGGCAATCAGCGCCGCCAGCGAGCTGGTGCGGGTCAGGTAGAACGTCAGCAGCCAGGCGCACACCGCAAGCAGTGCGGCGGGCGGATACAGGCCCAGCAACATGCCGGCAGCCGTGGCGACGCCTTTGCCGCCGCGAAAACGGAAGTACAGCGGGAACAGGTGACCGATCACGGCGCACACGCCGATCCAGGCCTGATCCTGCAGCGAAAGGCCCATGGCCGCTGCGATCAGCACCGGTACCAGGCCTTTGCACAGATCACCCAGCAGGGTCAGGATCGCCAGTTTGCGACCGGCCAGGCGCAGCATGTTGGTGGCGCCGGCATTACCCGAGCCACTCATTCGCGGATCCGGATTTCCGGTCAGGCGGCTGAGCAAAATGGCGAAGGACAGAGAGCCGAGCAGGTAGGCGAGGATCGCCACTAACCAAAACATGCTAACTATTCCGGGCGAGGACGCCCTGATTCTAACGGCGCATTGCGCCCTTGTCGTGCAGCGGAGAAAAGTGCTTGGACAGAGTGTTTATCGAGGGCCTGGAAGTTGACACCGTGATCGGTGCCTACGACTGGGAGCGCGGCATCCGACAGTGCTTGCGTCTTGATCTGAGCTTCGCCTGGGACAATCGCCCGGCAGCGGCCGGTGACGACCTGACCCTGGCGCTCGATTACGCCAGCGTTTCCACGCGCATCCAGGCCTTTGCCGAGCAGGCGCAGTATCAACTGGTCGAGACCTTTGCCGAGCGTCTGGTCGAAGTGCTGATGGCTGAATTCAAGATCACCTGGGTTCGTCTGAAGCTGACCAAGCCTGGTGCCGTGCCGGCAGCCAAGGGTGGTGTGGGTGTGGAGATCGAGCGCGGATGTCGCTGACTCAGGTGTACCTCGGGCTCGGTAGCAATATCGAGCGCGAAACCCATTTGCGCGCCGGACTCGACGCATTGGCGACGTTTCTGGTGGATATGCGCTGTTCGGCGGTGTTCGAGAGTCAGCCGGTGGGGATCAAGAGCGGGCCGTTCTACAACTTCGTGGTCTCGGCGCTGACCGATCTGCCGTTGATGGAGCTGGATCGGCGCCTGAAATTCATCGAAGCCGATAACGGTCGCTATGCGCCGGATCGCAAGGGGCTGCCGCTGGATATCGACGTGCTGTTATACGGCGATCTGACCGGTAACTTCGACGGCTTGATTCTGCCGCGTGCCGAAATCCTGAAAAACGCCTTTGTGCTGTGGCCGCTGTCGCTGATTGCGCCGGATCGGGTACATCCTGGTGTGGGAAAAAGCTTCGCGACGTTGTGGGCCGAGGCGCAGATCGATCAGGTGTTGGCGCCGGTGGCCTTTGAGTGGCGTGGGCAGCAGCTGACGTCTTCGGATTTGCGTTGAATTAACTGCCGCTTTCGCGAGCAAGCCCGCTCCCACATTTGCAATGCATTCCCCTTGTGGGAGCGGGCTTGCTCGCGAAGCTTTTCAGGCTGACGCCTCGTCTTTGTAGGCTTTTAGCGCCTTCAGTCGTTCTCGCTTCAGCGCTTCGCCCAGTTCCGGGCCTTTGAATCCCTTCTCCAGCAACGGCTGCACCGCGACTTCCCGTGCAGCCTTGGCAGCGCCGCGCAGATAATCCGCCTGTGGGTAACTGCGTTGCTCCAGGCCCTTGCGTCCACGGGCATCCATCTCGCAGGCGACGATGAATTCCTCAAAACGCTGCGGGCGGCGATACACGTCAAAGCTCTGCAGCAGCTCCAGCAAGGTCGACGCCTTCAGCTCCAGGGCGCGGTGGCCATGGGTGTGGTACTCGCCGACTAGCAACGCCAGTTCCTGGCAGTCCTTCGGTGCCTTGAAGCGTTCGTTGACCGCTTTGATCAGCTTCAACCCGGTGTGTTCATGGGCGATATGTCGTGGCCACTCTTTTTCCGGCGTCAGGCCTTTGCCGAGGTCATGCAGCAGACAAGCCCAGCGTACCGTTAGCGGTTGTTCGTGCAGCGCTGATTGCTCCAGAACGCTGAGAGTGTGCAGGCCGGTGTCGATTTCCGGATGATGAGCCTCCGGTTGCGGTACGCCGAACAGCGCGTCGACTTCCGGCATCAATACTTTCAAGGCGCCACAGTCGCGCAGCACCTGGATGAATACCTGCGGCTGATCTTCCATCAGTGCGCGGGAGATTTCTTTCCAGCTGCGTTCGGCGGTCAGCGCCTGCAGTTCACCGGACTCACTGAGCTGGCGCATCAGTTCCAGTGTTTCTGGTGCGACAGCGAAGCCAAGACTGGCATATCGGGCAGCAAAGCGCGCAACGCGCAGCACACGGAGCGGATCTTCGGCGAATGCGGGGGAAACGTGGCGCAGGATGCGCGCTTCGAGATCGCGCTGGCCATGATACGGATCGGTCAGGTTTTGCTGGTCGTCTTCGGCGATCGCGTTGATCGTCAGATCACGGCGGATCAGGTCTTCTTCGAGGGTGACTTCGGGGCTGGCGTGAAAGGTGAAGCCGCCATAACCGCGACCGCTTTTGCGTTCGGTGCGGGCGAGGGCGTATTCCTCGCCGGTCTTGGGGTGAAGGAATACCGGAAAATCCGCTCCAACCGGGCGATAACCCTTGGCGAGCATCTCGTCTGCCGTGGCGCCAACCACCACCCAATCAATATCGGTTACCGGTAAGCCGAGCAAGCGATCGCGCACCGCGCCGCCAACCTTGAAAATCTGCATAAAAAACCTCCGTTAGCCCGACAGGATAACCCCTGCGCCGGACTTTCGGAGGTCAGAGCCGCATCTAAAGATGAATCACGGCCAAGTCGAGCCGACCGTAATCGCCTTCGCTGTGTTCACTTCGCGGCGGTACATGGTGGGTTTTCATGATCTGGTCACCCTGCAGGGTTTCCAGATGAATGTCGAAGCCCCACAACCGGTGCAGATGTTTCAGTACCTCGTCGGTGGAGTCGCCCAAGGGTTTGCGGTCATGTTGCTGGTGACGCAGGGTCAGCGAGCGGTCGCCGCGCCGGTCGATGCTGTAGATCTGCACGTTGGGCTCGCGGTTGCCGAGGTTGTACTGCGCGGCCAGGGTTTCACGGATGATCCGGTAGCCGGTTTCGTCATGGATCGCCGGTACCAGCAAATCGTCCTTCTGATCGTCATCGAGGATGCTGAACAGCTTCAGATCGCGGATCACCTTCGGTGACAGGTATTGCAGGATGAAACTCTCGTCCTTGAAGCTGCTCATGGCGAACTTGATCGTCGACAGCCAGTCAGAGCCGGCGATGTCCGGGAACCAGCGCCGGTCTTCCTCGGTGGGGTTTTCGCACATGCGGCGGATGTCGCGATACATCGCGAAACCCAGTGCGTAGGGGTTGATCCCGTTGTAGTAAGGACTGTCGAAGCCGGGCTGGAACACCACGCTGGTGTGCGAGGTGAGGAATTCCATCATGAAGCCGTCGGTCACCAGGCCCTCGTCGTACAGGTCGTTCATCAGCGTGTAGTGCCAGAACGTGGCCCAGCCTTCGTTCATCACCTGAGTCTGGCGCTGTGGATAAAAATACTGGGCGATCTTGCGTACGATCCGCACGATCTCCCGTTGCCACGGCTCAAGCAGAGGCGCGTGTTTCTCGATGAAGTACAGGATGTTTTCCTGCGGTTCGGCCGGGAAGCGCGCGTTGTCCTTGTCGCTGTATTTGTCCGCGCCTTTGGGGATGGTGCGCCACAGATCGTTGATCTGCTTCTGCATGTGCTCTTCGCGATCTTTCTGCCGCCGGCGTTCTTCCTCGGCGGAGATCGGATACGGGCGCTTGTAGCGGTCGACTCCGTAGTTCATCAGCGCATGGCAGGAGTCGAGCAGGTCCTCCACCGCGTCGATACCGTGGCGCTCTTCGCATTGCATGATGTACTGCTTGGCGAACACCAGGTAATCGATGATCGAGCTGGCGTCAGTCCAGGTGCGGAACAGGTAGTTGCCCTTGAAGAAACTGTTGTGCCCGTAGCACGCGTGAGCGACCACCAGCGCCTGCATGCAGATGGTGTTTTCCTCCATCAGGTAGGCGATGCACGGGTCCGAGTTGATCACGATTTCGTAGGCCAGCCCCATCTGGCCGCGGCTGTAGGATTTCTCGGTGCTGAGGAAGTGTTTGCCGTAGGACCAGTGGTGATAGCCCAGTGGCATGCCGACCGAGGCATAGGCATCCATCATCTGCTCGGCGGTGATCACTTCGATCTGGTTGGGATAGGTATCCAGCGCGTAGCCGGCCGCAATCCGGGCGATTTCGCGGTCGTAGGCCTGGATCAGCTCGAACGTCCATTCGGAGCCGGTGGAGATGGGTTGGCGTTTCTGCTCTTTGGCGGTCATGTCACTAACCTGCGCTGGAAGAGTTCACGGAAGACCGGATAGATATCCCCGGCCGAGACCAGCTGCTGCTGGGCAAACGTGTCGGAAAAGGCTTCGGCAATGCGTTCGTATTCGTACCAGAGGGCCTGGTGCTCGCGCGGGGTGATCTCCACATAAGTGTAGTACTGCACAAACGGCATGATCTGGTTGATCAGGATGTCGCGGCAGATCGGCGAGTCATCGTTCCAGTTGTCGCCGTCGGAAGCCTGCGCGGCATAGATGTTCCATTCGTTGCTCGGGTAACGCTCGGCCATGATCTCCTGCATCAGCTTCAGCGCGCTGGAGACGATGGTGCCGCCGGTTTCCCGTGAATAGAAGAACTCTTCCTCGTCCACTTCCCGGGCGCTGGTGTGGTGGCGGATGAACACGACGTCGATCTTGTCGTAATTGCGCTTGAGGAACAGGTACAGCAGGATGAAAAAGCGTTTGGCGATGTCTTTGGTCGCCTGGGTCATCGAGCCGGAAACGTCCATCAGGCAGAACATCACCGCTTTCGAGCTGGGGTTGGGTTGCTTGATCAGCAGGTTGTACTTGAGGTCGAAGGTGTCGAGAAACGGCACGCGATGAATGCGCGCGCTGAGTTTTTCGATTTCCGCTTCGAGTTCCTGAATATCGCCGAAGTTATCCGGCTCTTCACGCTTTAATCGCGCCAGTTCCTCTTTGGCCTCGCGCAGTTTGGCACGGCTGCTGCCGGACAGCGCAATGCGCCTGGCGTGAGCCGAGCGCAGGGTGCGGATGATGTTGATCCGCGACGGGTTACCCTCGTTGCTGATCCCTGCGCGCACAGTCTTGAACGTGTCGGTACCACTGAGGTTGCGTTTCACCAGATTCGGCAGTTCGAGGTCCTCGAACATGAATTCGAGGAATTCTTCCTGGGTGATCTGGAAGACGAACTCGTCCATGCCCTCGCCGGAATTGCCGGCCTTGCCCGGACCGCGTCCGCCGCCACCCCCCGGTGGACGGGCGATATGTTCGCCGGCAGTGAATTCCTTGTTGCCGGGATGAACCACGGTCTGCTTGCCGCCGCGACCGTGATGAAGCACCGGTTCGTCGATGTCGCGACCGGGAATGCTGATCTGTTCGCCGTGTTCCATATCGGTGATGGAACGCCGGCTGACCGCCTCTTCGACAGCCTTCTTGATGTGATCACGGTAACGCCGCAGGAAGCGCTGGCGATTCACCGTGCTCTTGTTCTTGCCATTGAGGCGTCGGTCGATCACATAACTCATAGGAAGCCCTCCGGGCAGCTTCAAGTTGTGAGCTTCAAGCTGCAAGTAAAAGCAGGTTCCCGGGCATCTGTGGGTTACGCGCTTTGTTCTTGCAGCTGATAGCTAGAAGCTTGCAACTGCTTCACTGCGACTTCCGGACCCGCAGGTACCACTCGGACAGCAGTCGTACCTGTTTGTCGGTGTAGCCGCGTTCGACCATTCGAGTAACGAAGTCGTTGTGTTTCTGTTGATCCTCTTTGCTGGCCTTGGCATTGAAGCTGATGACTGGCAGCAGGTCTTCGGTGTTCGAGAACATTTTTTTCTCGATGACCACCCGCAGTTTTTCGTAGCTGAGCCAGGTCGGATTCTTGCCGTTGTTGTTGGCTCGGGCGCGCAATACGAAGTTGACGATTTCGTTGCGGAAATCCTTCGGATTGCTGATGCCGGCCGGCTTCTCGATTTTCTCCAGTTCTTCGTTCAGGGCGACACGGTTGAGAATCTCGCCGGTTTCCGGGTCGCGGTATTCCTGATCCTGAATCCAGAAGTCTGCATACAGCACGTAGCGGTCGAAGATGTTTTGCCCGTATTCGCTGTAAGACTCCAGGTACGCGGTCTGGATCTCCTTGCCGATGAATTCGATATAACGCGGCGCCAGGTATTCCTTGAGGTAGCGCAGGTAGCGTTCGCGAGTCTCGGCCTGGAACTGTTCCTGTTCGATCTGCTGTTCCAGCACATACAGCAGGTGCACCGGGTTGGCGGCGATTTCATGCGGATCGAAGTTGAACACCTTGGACAGGATCTTGAACGCGAAGCGGGTCGACAGGCCGTTCATGCCCTCGTCGACGCCGGCCGAGTCGCGGTATTCCTGAATCGATTTGGCCTTCGGATCGGTGTCCTTGAGGTTTTCCCCGTCGTAGACGCGCATCTTCGAATAGATGTTGGAGTTTTCCGGCTCCTTGAGGCGAGATAACACGGTGAACTGCGCCAGCATCTTCAGAGTGTCCGGTGCGCAGTGGGCCTTCGCCAGCGAACTGTTGAACAGCAACTTGTCGTAGATCTTGACCTCGTCGCTGACGCGCAGGCAGTACGGCACTTTGACGATGTAGATCCGGTCGATGAAGGCTTCGTTGTTCTTGTTGTTGCGGAAAGTGTGCCACTCCGATTCGTTGGAGTGCGCGAGCAGGATCCCGGTGAACGGAATCGCGCCGAGGCCTTCGGTACTGTTGTAGTTGCCTTCCTGGGTGGCGGTCAGCAATGGGTGCAGCACCTTGATCGGTGCCTTGAACATTTCGACGAATTCCATCAGGCCCTGGTTGGCCCGGCACAGCGCACCGGAGTAGCTGTAGGCGTCGGCGTCGTTCTGTGGGTATTCCTCGAGTTTGCGAATGTCGACCTTACCGACCAGCGCCGAGATGTCCTGGTTGTTCTCGTCGCCCGGTTCGGTTTTGGCCACGGCGATCTGATTGAGGATCGACGGGTACAACTTGACCACGCGGAACTGGCTGATGTCGCCACCGAATTCGGCCAGGCGTTTGGTCGCCCAGGGCGACATGATGGTGTTCAGGTAGCGCCGTGGAATGCCGAAATCTTCCTCGAGGATCGCGCCATCTTCGGTGGCGTTGAACAGACCCAGGGGCGATTCGAATACCGGCGAACCCTTGATCGCGTAGAAGGGCACCTTTTCCATCAGCTGTTTCAGCTTCTCGGCCAGGGACGATTTACCGCCACCAACGGGGCCGAGCAGGTAGAGGATCTGTTTCTTCTCTTCCAGGCCTTGGGCGGCATGGCGGAAATACGAGACGATCTGGTCGATGCATTCTTCCATCCCGTGGAAGTCTTCAAAGGCCGGATAGCGACGGATCACCTTGTTGGAGAAGATGCGCGACAGCCTCGAATTGGTCGATGTGTCGAGCAGTTCCGGTTCGCCGATGGCCATCAATAGACGCTCGGCGGCGGAAACGTAGGCGCTCCGGTCTTTCTTGCACAGTTCCAGGTACTCTTGCAGCGAGAGTTCTTCCTGGCGTGTGGACTCGAAGCGTTGTTGGAAGTGGCTAAAGATACTCATGACGTCACCTCGCTCGATACGTGGAGCCGACGCCGGATCACTCAGTCGATGCTGGCAAGCAGCCGCTGTGGCCACTTGTTTACCCCCCAGAACACTTTCGCGGTCGACAACCTTGAAAGTCACTCCCGATGACCCGTGCGCCGGTGTACCGGCTCTCCCCTGTTTTGGATGGCCTGGGCTTAAGGATAGTTGGGAATTCGGGAGGTAAAGGGGAGATACGTAATTAGTTGTGGCAGACCGTTCGTCTGCCCTGCGCAGGCCCACGGCAGCCGGGGCCTGCGCGTGACAAAAAAAATTATTCGGGCGTGCCTTGCGCGGTTTCTGCAGGATAAGTCGTACGCCACAACTCGAAACCGCCGTCCATGCTGTAGACGTCGGAGAAGCCCTGGCTGATCAGGTAGGCGGCCGCACCCTGGCTGGAATTGCCGTGATAGCAAACGACGACAGTCGGTGCATCAAGATCGGCGCCTTGGATAAAAGCGTGCAAGGAATGGTTGTCCAAATGCTTCGAGCCACTGATATGCAGTGCGGCAAAGGTGGCGGGATCACGGACATCAACCACGACTGCGCCTCGTTCACGCAGGGCCTGGGCCTGTTCCGGGGGGATTCGTTTGAATTCGCTCATGGCGGGTTCCTGTAGCTCGGCAGAATACGCAGTCTAACGCGGGGCGCTGACTGGCGGAGTTTCGGGGATAAGTGGGGTGACGGTTGGTACAAGCCCGCCGTGCTCATCGCATTTGCACGACACGCGCTCGCCGCTGTCGACGTTCATCAGCGTCAGGCTGCCGCCCCAGACACAACCGGTGTCGAGCGCCGAGATGCCTGGTTCGTGAACATCGCCTTCCAGCGCAGCCCAGTGACCGAAGATGATCCGCAGACCGCGGGTCTTGCGCTCCTTGTGCTGGAACCAGGGCTTGTAGCCCGGCGGGGCGGTGTCGAGGCCTTCCTTGCTCTTGAGGTCGAGCTTGCCCTCGGCGGTGCAGAAGCGCATGCGGGTGAAATAGTTGGTGATGACGCGCAGGCGGGTCACGCCCGTGAGCTCGCTGTCCCATTTCGCCGGCTCATTGCCGTACATGCCGTCCAGGTAAAGCGGAAACAGGTTGTCGTCACGCAATGCCGCTTCGGCCTCGGCCGCGTACTTCAGGGCCTTGCGCAAGGACCACTGCGGAGGAATGCCCGCATGCACCATGGCAATTTCGCGTTGCTCGTCGTAGTGCATGAGCTTTTGCTGGCGCAGCCACTCGAGCAGATCGGCCGCGTCGGGGGCTTCAATGATCTCGCGCAGGGTATCGGATTTCTTCAGGCGCTCAATGTTGTTGGCCGCAGCGAGCAGGTGCAGGTCATGGTTACCCAGTACGCAAACCAGCGAGTCACGCATGCCGTAGAGAAAACGCAGGGTCTCCAGCGATTGCGGGCCGCGGTTGACCAGGTCGCCGACCAGCCACAGCCGATCGAGCTCCGGGTCGAAAGCCACTTGCTTGAGCAGACATTTGAGCGGTTCGAGGCAGCCTTGCAGGTCGCCGACGGCGTACGTCGTCATCAGTGCAAGGCTCCGGGTACGGCGAGGCGGAAGGGCTTGATGATCGCGTCGAAATGCTTGCCGTCGTCGGCGACCATTTCATAAGAGCCCTGCATGGTGCCGACCTTGGTGGTCATCACTGTGCCGCTGCTGTAAGTGTGGCTCTTGCCTGTGTCGATCAGAGGTTGCTGACCGACGACACCGGCGCCGCGCACTTCTTCGACATGCCCGTCACCATCGGTGATCACCCAATGCCGCGACAACAGCTTGGCCGGGAGCGCGCCATTGTTTTGCACGGTGATGGTGTAGGCGAAGGCGAAGCGGTTGTGCTCGGGTTGCGATTGGTCTGCCAGATAGTGGGTGACGACACTGACATCGACCTGATAGCGAGAATCGGACATGCAAAAGGGCCTTAAGCAAAGCGGAACGCGAGGCGTAGCTGATGGGGAATCAGTCTAGGCAAGTATCGGGCAGTAAACCAGAGTGGCGTCCTGCCCGATAGCGTTCATCGCCGGTCAGTCGGCGGCGGGGGCTTGCGGGGCTTGTTCGCTGAGCTTGTCGGCCAGGCGCACGAATGCGGCCAGGTCCAGTTGCTCGGGGCGCAGGCTGCCATCGACGCCGGCGGCTTCGATCTCGGCAGCGGTCATCAATTGCTTGAGGGTGTTGCGCAGGGTTTTGCGGCGCTGGTTGAACGCTTCGCGTACCACGCGCTCGAGCAGGCGATGATCCTTGGCCGGGTGCGGCAATACGGTGTGCGGCACCAGACGGACGATGGCCGAGTCGACCTTCGGCGGCGGGTTGAACGCGCCCGGGCCGACGTTGAACAGGTGTTCCACGCGGCAATGGTACTGAACCATGATCGACAGACGACCCCAGTCGCCACCACCGGGGCCCGCGGCCAGGCGCTCGACCACTTCCTTCTGCAGCATGAAGTGCATGTCGCGAATGATGCCGGCGTTATTCAGCAGGTGGAAAATCAGCGGCGTGGAGATGTTATACGGCAGGTTGCCGACCACGCGCAGGCTGTTCGGCGCGGCGTTCAGTGTATTGAAGTCGAACTTCAGCGCATCGCCCTGATGCAGATTGAAGTTGCTCTTGCCGGCGAACTGCTGGTTGAGGATCGGGATCAGGTCCTTGTCCAGTTCCACCACGTCGAGCTGCGCGCCGGAGTTGAGCAGGCCAGCCGTCAGTGCGCCCTGGCCCGGGCCGATTTCCAGCATGCGGTCGCCGGATTTGGCGCTGATGGAGCGCAGGATGCGGTCGATGACGCCGGCATCGTGCAGGAAGTTCTGGCCAAAGCGTTTGCGCGCCTTGTGTTGGTATTGCTCGGTCATAAACGGGTCTCGGCCATCTGGTAGGCGGTTTCCAGGGCGACCTGCAGGCTGCCGGTGTCGATCTTGCCGCTGCCGGCCAGATCCAGGGCGGTGCCATGATCGACCGAGGTGCGGATGATCGGCAGGCCAAGGGTAATGTTGACCGCGGCGCCGAAGCCTTTGTACTTCAGCACGGGCAGGCCCTGGTCGTGGTACATCGCCAGCACTGCATCGCAGTGCTCCAGATATTTGGGGGTAAACAGAGTGTCGGCAGGCAGCGGGCCACGAAGGTCCATGCCCTCGCCGCGCAGGCGCTCTAATGTAGGTTCGATGATGTCGATTTCTTCATGGCCCAGGTGTCCGCCTTCACCGGCGTGCGGGTTGAGTCCGCAGATCAGGATGCGTGGCTGGGCGATGCCGAATTTGTCTTGCAGGTCGGCGTGCAGAATCCGTGTGACCCGCTCCAGCCGATCAGGGGTGATTGCATCGGCAATCTCGCGCAGCGGCAGGTGAGTGGTGACCAGCGCCACGCGCAAACCGCGGGTGGCGAGCATCATCACCACCTGTGCGGTATGGGTCAGGTCGGCGAGGAATTCCGTATGCCCGGAGAACGGGATGCCTGATTCGTTGATCACGCCTTTGTGTACCGGAGCGGTGATCATCCCGGCGAAATCGCCGTTCAGACAGCCGTTGCCGGCGCGGGTCAGGGTTTCCAGAACGAATGCAGCGTTAGCCTTGTCCAGTTGCCCGGCAACCACGGGGGCGCTGAGCGGGGTATTCCAGACGTACAGGCTGCCGGCGGGTGCCGGTACATCCGGCCAGTGATCTGGCGCCACCTCCAGCAAAGTGACGGCCAGCCCCAGCTGCGCGGCCCGCTCGAGGAGCAGGTCGCGGCTGGTGATGGCAATCAGGGGGTGTGGCTGGGCTTGCGAGGCGAGCAGCAGGCACAGGTCGGGACCGATGCCGGCTGGTTCGCCGGGTGTCAGCGCGAAACGCTTGGGTTTCACTGCGCTGCCTGGTCTGCACCAGGGAGTTTGATTTCTACGTAGGCTTCTTCACGAATCTGACGCAGCCAGTTTTGCAGCTCTTCATCGTATTTTTTGTTACGCAGAACGGTCATTGCCTGTTGCTCGCGGGCCTGCTCGGTGCTGTCGGTGGCGCGGCGGCCAAGGACTTCCAGAACGTGCCAGCCGTACTGAGTCTGGAACGGCTTGGACAGCTGACCTTGTGGGGTCTTGGCCATCACTTCGCGGAATTCCGGTACCAGTGCGTTCGGGTCGATCCAGTTCAAGTCGCCGCCGTTGAGCGCCGAACCCGGGTCTTCGGAGTAGTTCTTCGCCAGTTCAGCGAAGTCTTCACCCGCCAGGATGCGCTCGTACAGCGACTGCACCAGCGCTTTGGTCTTGGCTTCGTCGCGGATCGGGCTTGGCTTGACCAGAATGTGGCGCACATGCACCTCATCACGCATCTGGGTTTCACCGCCACGCTTGCCGAGCACTTTCAGGATGATGAAGCCACCTGGTGTGCGTGCCGGTTGGGTGATATCACCCACCGCCATGTTGCTCAGCTCGCGATCGAACGGAGGTGGCAGTTGAGCGGCTTTACGCCAGCCCATGTCGCCGCCTTCCAGAGCGTTGTCGCTGCCGGACTTGGCAACGGCCAGTTGACCGAAGTCAGCGCCCTGCTTGAGTTGCTGGTAAACGTCCATGGCCTGACGGTAAGCGCTCTGAATCGCTTCAGAGTTGGCACTTTCCGGCGTTGGAATCAGGATGTTCGCCAGGTGCAGCTCCTCGGACAGTTGCATCTTGCCCAGATCGGAGGCGAGGAAGTTCTTCACTTCCTGCTCGGAGACCTGGATGCGTTCTGCCACGCGGCGCTGACGCACACGGCTGATGATCATCTCGCGCTTGATCTGGTCACGGGCGTCGTCGTAGGACAAGCCGTCGTGAGCCAGAGCAGCGCGGAATTGATCCACGGTCATGTTGTTGCGCTGAGCGATAGTGCCGACCGCCTGGTTCAGCTCTTCATCGGTAATGCGGATGCCGGAGCGTTCGCCGATCTGCAATTGCAGGTTTTCGACGATCAGACGCTCGAGCACCTGCTGATCCAGAACGCCGGGAGGCGGCATGCCGCCGCCACGCTTGGCGATGGTCTGCTGAACTTCGTGGACACGCTGGTCCAGTTGGCTCTGCATAACCACGTCGTTATCAACGATCGCGACCACTTTATCGATGGACTGAACTGCGGCATTGGCCGCAGTACCCAGGAACAGCGCGCCCAGCAGCAGCGGGCGCAGACAATCAGAAAGCTTGGTCTTCACGTTGACGATAACCTTGGATGCCTTTGTCGAGGAAGGTTTCAGTCTTGGCGCCGGTAAGGCCGCCGAGTCCCTTCAGAACAATTTGGAGGAAGACGCCGTGGTCGCCTTTTTCGTTTTGCGGAGCTTCCTGACTGAATTCGTCGTAGGAAACCCAGTAACGGTTGATCAGGCGAAGTTTCCAGCAGCAGTTGTCGTACTCGAAACCACCGAAGGCTTCCAGCGTACGGTTGCGGTTGTAGTCGTACTGCCAGCGGCTGATCGCGCTCCACTGTGGAACGATCGGCCAGATGACCGAGAAGTCATGCTGCTGGATCTTGTAGTAGTCCTTCACGTAGCCAGGCTGGCCCGGGGTGCCGTAGTCGCCACCGCCCACCGTCCATTTGCCGGTGGTCTGGTCGTAGCGAACCTGGTCGTTACGATAGCGATAGCCGACGTTGACGACCTTGTTCGGGTTGTCCTCAGGCTGGTAATGGAACATCGCACTGCCGGAACGTGGGCTGCGGCTGTCCGGGTCCCAGTTGTAGTCGGCAGTGGTGCGCCAGTCGCGGTTCCAGCGGTATTCGTATTCCAGTGCGTATGGCGATACGTCGGACTGGGCATCTTTGCGATCCTTGAACGCGATGCCTGGCAGTTGTACTTCACGATCCTTGAAGTAGTAAGCCTGGCCGACGCTGATGCGCTGACGCTCGAAACCGTTGTCTTCGATCCAGCGGCTGGTCACACCCAACGACAGCTTGTTCTCGTCGCCGACGCGGTCGGAGCCGGAGAAGCGGTTGTCGCGGAACAACGACGCGTAGTTGAAGGTGTATTCACTGGTGTCGAATACTGGAATGTCTTCCTGATCAACCTTGGGTACATAGAGGTAGAACAGACGCGGTTCCAGGGTCTGGCGATAGTTCGTGCCGAAGTACGACGTGTTGCGGTCGAAGTACAGGCCGCTGTCGACGCTGGCGATTGGTACGCCACGGTTCTGGTTGCTGTCGAACTTGCCATTGAGCTTCTGGTTTTCCGGCGACATTGCAGCAATCTGCGATTTGCCAGTGCCGTCCAGATCCAGTTGGTACTGGGTGTACTGGTACTTGAGCGACGGCTTCAGGAAACCGTAGGTCCAGTTCATCGGCAGGCTGACGCCAGGCTTCAGGTTCAGACGGTCGCCGTTGGCACGCGCCAGGCCCTGTACGTTGGTGTCCAGGCGCGGCGTAACGGTGCCATCTTCATCCGTGAAGTTGCCGTTTTGCAGGTCACGATCGAACCGGACAATTTCGGTCTCATAATCGAAATTCAGACCTTCCGGGTGATACGGCAGCTGACCATTGAAGGTGATCTGCGGCAGACGGCCGTAAGGCGTGATGTTCGAAACGGTTGCCAACTGGTACTGCTGCGCATTCAGGCGAGCGGTGTAGCTGTCGCCGCGGTAGGTCACCGAACCCTGCTGGTTCACATAGTCAGCGCTCTTCACACCGATCTGGTCGGTGGTCAGATCCTGGAAGTAGTACGGATCGCTGATCTTGGTGTAGTCAACCTGGGTATACACACGGGAGTCGAGACCACCCTTGTGTTGCCAGTTGTACATGTAGCGATTTTTTTCGTAATCAGACTGTTTGCTGCGATCGGTATCTTCATCGTTCAGATACGCCGCGCCGAACTGACCTTCGCTGGACTTGGTCAGGTAGCGGAACTCGCCTTCCATCAACAGGCCACGCTTGCTCATGTAGCGCGGATACAACGTGGCATCGTAGTTCGGTGCCAGGTTGAAGTAGTACGGGGTGACCAGCATGAAGCCGGTGTCGCTGCCGGTGCCGATGGTCGGCGGCAGGAAGCCCGACTGACGACGGTCATCGATCGGGAAGTAGATGTACGGCGTGTACAGGATCGGAATGTCCTTGACCCGCAGTGTCACGTTGGTCGCGGTACCGAAGCCGGTGGCAGGGTTCAGGGTGATGTTGTTGCCCTTGAGCTGCCAGGCGTTGCTGTTCGGTTCGCACGTGGTGTACGTGCCGTCCTTCAAGCGGATGATCGCGTTTTCGGCACGCTTGGCGTACAGCGCGTTACCGCGGATGCGCGATTTGTGCAGCACGTATTCGGCGTTGTCGACCTTGGCTTCACCGGTGTCGAGCTGCACATCGGCGTGGTCGCCGACGATCAACGCGCCGTTGTCGCGAATGCGCACGTCACCGTTGAGCTCGGCGCGGCTCTCGGCCTGGTACAGGCTCGCCTCGTCGGACTCGACCTGCATGCTGCCCTGACGCAGGACCACGTCGCCGGCCAGCGTACCCACCTGATCTTCGGTGTTGTAGCGCGAGGCTTTGGCGCCGATAAAGGTCGGTGCGTCACTTTTATTCGTCTTGTCATTCATGCCAGGACGAATCGGTTCGATATAGGAACCAGAGCAGTAAGGACCGGTCTCGGCCAATTGGGCGGCGGTGAGCTTCTCGCGCGGAACCCAGTCGAGGTGACTGTAGTCTTCGCTACGGGATTTCAGGCCGCGGCCTTTGGCTTCGGTGACCAGCACAGGCTTGGCGCCGCTGTCGGAAGTGGAACCGTTCTGGGCCGGGGCTTCGCCAGCGGCGCTGACGGCACTGCCGTCATGCACCGGACGCGGCGGCAATGCAGCTGCCGGCGTCTTGGGCGCACAAGCCCAGCCACCCGTTGCCGAGACGGCGCAGTCATACTGCTCGGCGGCAACAACGAATTGACTGGCCAGAGGTTGCATAGCCAGCAGACTGCCGGTTACCAACAACGGAAATTTTTTACGAAACGCGGGGGATTTCAATGCCATCTTATTAGTCCGGGCTTCCTGCGTGCCATCTGCCCGCGGTGTGGGCCGCACGCCTCTCGATGGTCTGAAAAAGATGCTGGATAATAAAGCATGACCCGCTTGACGGCTAGCGCCGTCGGAGACCCTTGCAATGCCTGACCAAGATGTACGCTTGCAACACCTGAAAGTTTGGCTCGATGAACAGTTGGCAATCCTTTTTGCAGATCAGGGCTGGGGCGCCGTACCCCCGGCCACGTTGACCGCGGCCAGCAGCGACGCGAGTTTCCGGCGGTATTTCCGCTGGGACGGAGCGGGTCGCAGCTTCGTCGTGATGGATGCTCCGCCACCCCAGGAAAACTGCAAACCGTTCGTGGATATCGCCTTTTTGCTGGCGAAATCCGGAATTAATGTGCCGAAAATTTATGCAGAAGACCTCGAACGCGGATTTCTTTTGCTCAATGACCTGGGCAACAAGACCTATCTCGACGTGATCGATAGCGAAAATGCCGACGCACTGTTCAGCGATGCCTTGCAATCTCTGCTGGCTTTTCAGCAATTGCCGATGGTCGCACCGCTGCCGAGCTACGACGTGGCACTGCTGCGCCGCGAGCTGGAACTGTTCCCCGAGTGGTACGTGAAGCGCGAACTCGGCATCGAGTTTGATGCAGCGCAGCAGCAACAGTGGCAAGCCGTCAGCGATCTGCTGATCGACAGCGCTCTGGCCCAGCCGAAAGTGTTGGTGCACCGCGACTACATGCCGCGCAATCTGATGCTCAGCGCACCGAATCCCGGTGTGCTCGACTTTCAGGACGCGGTCTACGGCCCGGTCACCTACGACGTCACCTGCCTGTTCAAGGACGCCTTCCTCAGCTGGCCTGAAGAGCGTGTGCGTGGCTGGCTGGAAAGTTACTGGCAGCAAGCCGCCGCGCTGAACATCCCGGTGCAGGCCGATTTCGAAGACTTCCTGCGCGCCAGCGACCTGATGGGGGTGCAGCGTCACCTGAAAGTCATCGGCATCTTCGCTCGCATTTGCCATCGCGATGGCAAACCGCGCTATCTGGCCGACGTGCCGCGTTTCTTCGCCTATATAGAAGCGGTGATCGCCCGTCGTCCGGAACTGGCGGATCTGCAGGCGTTGCTCGCCAGTCTGCGTGGCGGAGTGACTGCATGAAGGCCATGATTCTGGCGGCAGGCAAGGGCGAACGCATGCGCCCGCTGACCCTGACCACGCCCAAACCGCTGGTGCGTGCCGGCGGCGTGCCGTTGATCGAATATCACCTGCGCGCGCTGGCAGCGGCCGGTTTCAGCGAAATCGTGATCAACCATGCCTGGCTCGGTCAGCAGATCGAGGATTATCTGGGCGACGGTTCGCAGTTCGGCGTGAGCATCCAGTACTCGCCGGAAGGCGAGCCACTGGAAACCGGCGGCGGGATTTTCCGCGCCTTGCCGTTGCTCGGTGATGATGCGTTCCTGGTGGTCAACGGTGACATCTGGACCGATTACGACTTCAGCGTGCTGCATCAACCGATCAACGGTCTGGCGCATCTCGTTCTGGCGGACAACCCGGCCCATCATCCGACGGGCGATTTCACCCTGACTGACGGTCGGGTGAGCGATGGCCAGGCGGGTGCGCAAACCCTGACCTACAGCGGCATCGCCGTCCTGCATCCGCAGTTGTTCGATGGCTGCGCGGACGGCCCATTCAAGCTCGCACCATTGCTGCGCAAAGCCATGGCCGATGGACAGGTCACCGGCGAGCGTCTGAAAGGCCATTGGGTGGATGTCGGTACGCATGAGCGTCTGGCCGAAGCTGAAGCATTGATAGAAGCGAGTCGTTGATATGTTGTGGCCAGGGACTCTGATTGGAGCCGGAGCAGGTTTTGCGATCGCCAGCATTCCGGGGGCCATGCTTGGGGCATTGTTGGGACAGGCGCTGGATCGGCGTCTGCACTTGCAGAGCTGGGGGCACTTGCGGGAAAAACTCGGCGGCCGGCCGATGTTGCGCAACGACGAACTGCTGTTCGTGTTGCTCGGGCGTCTGGCCAAGAGTGACGGGCGGGTGACGGACGGTCATATCCAGCAGGCGCGCCATGAAATGAACGCCCTGGAAATGAGCGAACCGGCGCGGCGGCGAGCGATTGCCGCGTTCAATCGCGGCAAGTCCGGCGGCGACCGCCTGCGCGGTTATCTGCGGCGCCTGAGTGCTCAACCGCATGCCGCCGAAGGCGTGTTGCGCGCCTGCTGGCGGATGGTCTGGGCCGACGGTCGCGCGGGCGTCAGTGAGCGTGAATTATTGGCGCAGTGGGGCAAGTGGCTGGGGTGGACAACGCACCAGATCCAAGCGCTGGCCAATGATTACGAGCCGAACAAACGGCCGATTGTCAGTGCTGCGATGAGTTATCAGGACGCGATGCGCCTGCTCGGCGTGTCGGCGACCAGCGAGCCGGCGCAGATCAAGCGCGCCTATCGACGACTGCTCAGCCGTCATCACCCGGACAAGATCGCCGGCAGCGGCGCAACGCCGGAGCAGGTGCGTGACGCGACCGAGAAAACCCGCGAGCTGCACAACGCGTTTACGTTGATTCGAGCGCGACGGGATTTTCGCTGATCGTTAGAGGTTAATTGTTGATGAGGGCCTCTTCGCGAGCAAGCCCGCTCCCACTTTGATCGCATTTCAGCTGAAGGAATGCGATCAGGGTGGGAGCGGGCTTGTTCGCGAATGGGGCGACTCGGTCTATCAGTCAGTCTTCTGCGGATTCAACCAGCCACGCACCCGCCGGAACACCTGCTCCTGCTCAGCCTTTTTATCCGGCAGCGCCTTGAGCGCCACCTGGCTGAACGCTGAAGTCTTCAAGCGCTTGCTGGCCTGCATGCGTTCCAGCGCCGCGGTGCGATCCAGCGCCTTGTCCATGTAGAAAATATCCGCCGTCGGCAACTTCAGGGTCGGCGTCAGCTCGGCCAGTGGCGGCTTGGCCTTGTTTGGCGTTTGCACATCCACCATCACCAGCTTCTCGACCTGAGAACTCTGCCGCTCGCTGAGGAAGCGCGCCGCCCAGTAGGCGCCCGTGCCGTGACCGAGGACGACGACCCGGCGTGCGCTTTGTTGCTCGGCGTAGGCAATCGCCGCGTCGATCCGCGCAAAGATGCGCTCGGCATCCGCCTTGGATTGTTCTTCAGTCGTTTCGGCAACCACCTGATCCGCCACTTCCGCTTCACCGCCCGCCGCCTGTTCGATCGGTTGCGCGGTGGTGGAATCCTTGCTGCCACTTTCCGGGGCTTTTGGCGCGGCGGCGGGCGCAATCACGCGCGGGGCGATGACATCGCTTTGCAGATCCGGCAGGGTGATGCTCAGGCTGCTCCACTCGACGTCGGGCAATTTGTTGCGCAGCGGGCCGATCACTTGCGGCCAGTCAGCGGTTTCGCCGGCGCCCGGGACGATAATCACCGCACCTTTCGGGTCAGCGGTGTTGGCCGGTTTCCACAGGGCGAGGAAAGTGTCGGCGCCGGCCTGCAGTTGCTGCTGTTCTTGCGCCGGGACTTTGCGTTCGAGTGCCGCGGCTTCTTCCTGACTACGCTCAAGCAGTGGCTGGCGTTCGGCCGGTTTTTCGGTAGCCGGTTGTCCGGCGGTGGAGGCGGGCGCCGGATCGGCGGCTTCGACGGAAAACGCACAAGGCAGGATCAGCGACAGGCACAATGCTGGCATTGCCAGGCGGTAGACAGAGGGCATCGGTTATTCCAGGCCAGAAAAGTATCCCGGCAGCCTAATGGGTTGGTCAGAATTTGTCAGTGTACGAGACTTCAATGATGCGTTTTTGCTGCCTGTGGGTTATCGGCTGGTTGTGTTTTCCCTTGATGGGCTGGGCGGCGTCTGCGCCGGCGGCGCACGCGGCGCTGTTGACGCCCGGCGAGCAGCAATGGCTGGCGCAGCACCGAGAGCTGCGCGTCGGTCTGGTCTTGCAGGCACCGTACGCGCAGTACGACCGGCGTCTGCAGCGCTTGTCCGGGGCCAATGTCGAATTGATGAAGTCACTGGCCAAAACCCTGAATGTCGATCTGAGCTGGCGCAATTTTCAGGATCTGACGCAACTGGAGGAGGCCGCTCGCGAAGGTGAAATCGACATCGCCCCGGGCTTGACCCAGACCCCGGAGGCACTGCGCCTGTGGCTGTTTTCCGATCCTTACATGCGTGTGCCGCAACTGGTGGTCAGCGATCAGAAGAGCGGCGGCGTGGTCGAGCTGGAAAAGCTCGACAGCCTGTCCCGCGTCGCCGTGCGTATGCCCAGCGTCACCGCCGATTATTTGCGCAGCAATTATCCGCACCTGAATCTGCAAGGCGTGCCGCTGGAGCGTCAGGCGTTGCAACTGTTGTTGACTCAGCAAGCGTCCTACGCCGTGGTGGACGAAGCGCAACTCGGGCGATTGTCCGCCGAGCCGGAGTTCGCCGGGCTGGTGGTGGTCGGCGATATCGGCTTGCCGCAGCTGTTGCGAGTTGCCACGCGGAGGGACTGGCCACAGTTGGCCGGGATTATCGAAAGTGCCTTGCGGGCGATCCCGGCCAAGGATCTGGAGCGCCTGCACAACCAATGGCTGCAACCCAAGTACCCGCGGCTCACCGAATCGCCGGGGTTCTGGCAGAACCTCAGTCTGCTGTTTGCCGTGTTGCTGCTCAGTTGTGTGGCCATCGTGGTCTGGCAGCGACGCCAGCAACATAGCCTCGAACAGCGCCTGCTGGCGGCCCGGGAAGATATTGCCCTGCGCGCGGCCAGCGAAGAAGCCTTGCGCCTGACCCAGTTTTCCATCGATCAAAGCACCGTCGGCATTCTCTGGGTCAACTGGGACAGCCATGTGCGCTACGCGAACCGCGCGGCGGAACACATGCTCGGTTATCCACAGGGAGCGCTGATCGAGCGGCCGCTGATCGACTTTGAACCCGGTCTGCACATGGACCGCTGGCTCAACCTGTGGAAACGCGCGCGGGCCAGTGAGGAAGGGCCGCTGAGCTTTGAAACCAGTTGCGTGCGCGCTGATGGCAGCATCCTGCCGGCGGACGTCTCGCTGAGTTTTCTGCGCTTTCGCGACAGTGAGTATCTGGTGGTTTATCTCACCGACGTCACCGAACGGCGTCGCGCTCTGGCTGCGTTGCAGGAAAGTGAAGCGCGCTTGCAAGGCATCGCCGCCAACGTGCCGGGACTGGTGTTCCGTCTGGAGCGGGCGGCGGTAACCGGGCAGATCGATTTCGCCTACATCAGTGAGGGCAGCGAGAGTCTGGTCGGTTACGCGCCGGCCGCCATCGCGCACCGTGACATGGGCTTGCGCAGTCTGGTGCATCCCGACGACAGAGCCAGTTACCACCAGACCCAGGATCAGGCGCTGGACACCGACAGTGACTGGTCGTGGCAGGGCCGCATCCTCACTCGCCAGGGCGAACAGCGCTGGGCCGAGATCAAGGCGATCACCCGCCAACTGGAGGATGGCGCCTATGTCTGGGACGGCATCGTCTGGGACATCAGCGAAAGCAAGCGCATTGAACTGGAGCTGGCCGCGTCCCGCGAGCAACTGCGCGAATTGTCGGCGCACCTGGAAAGCGTGCGCGAAGAAGAGAAGGCGCGAATCGCCCGCGAAGTGCACGATGAGCTGGGGCAGATGCTCACGGTGCTGAAACTGGAAACCTCGATGTGCGAGCTGGCCTATGCGCAGCTCGACCCGGGGCTGAACGAGCGCTTGAACAGCATGAAACGCCTGATCGCCCAGTTGTTCCAGTTGGTGCGCGATGTGGCGACGGCGCTGCGACCGCCAATTCTCGATGCTGGGATTGCTTCAGCGATCGAGTGGCAGGCGCGGCGGTTCGAGGCGCGTACGCAGATTCCGTGTCTGGTGCAGGTGCCGGACAATCTGCCGGCGCTCAGCGATGCCAAGGCGATCGGCCTGTTCCGTATCCTGCAGGAGGCGCTGACCAACGTCATGCGCCATGCCCAGGCGCATACTGTGGAGCTGACACTGGTGCTGGAAGGCGATGAGTTGTGTCTGACGGTCAGCGATGATGGCGTAGGCTTTGTCGCTGCGGCAGATCGGCCGACTTCCTTTGGTTTGGTCGGTATGCGCGAGCGGGTGCTGATCATGGGCGGGCGGTTGCTGCTTGAGAGTGAACCGGGGGAGGGCACCAGTCTGCATGTGTGGGTGCCGGTGAGTGAGGTTTGAAGGTTTGTGGTGTTTGAGCTGACGCTATCGCGAGCAGGCTCGCTCCCACAGGGTTTGGTGTGTACCTGAAATCTGGAGAAGAAAGTGATCCGTGTATTGGTAGCCGAAGACCACACCATCGTCCGTGAAGGCATCAAGCAATTGATCGGCCTGGCCAAGGATCTGCAAGTGGTGGGGGAGGCGAGTAATGGCGAACAACTCCTCGAAACCCTGCGCAGCGTGCCATGTGAAGTGGTGTTGCTGGACATCTCGATGCCCGGGGTCAATGGACTGGAAGCGATCCCGCGGATTCGCGCGCTGAACAATCCGCCGGCGATTCTGGTGTTGTCGATGCACGACGAAGCACAAATGGCTGCCCGTGCGCTGAAGGTCGGCGCCGCTGGCTATGCGACCAAGGACAGTGATCCGGCGCTGTTGCTGACGGCAATTCGCAAGGTCGCGGCCGGCGGGCGTTACATCGACCCGGAGCTGGCCGACCGGATGGTCTTCGAGGTCGGCCTGACTGACACGCGTCCGTTGCATTCGCTGTTGTCCGAACGCGAGTTCTCGGTATTCGAGCGCCTGGCCCAAGGCGCCAACGTCAACGACATCGCCCAGCAACTGGCCCTGAGCAGCAAGACCATCAGCACCCATAAGGCGCGGCTGATGCAGAAGCTCAACATCACCTCGCTGGCCGAGCTGGTGAAATACGCGATGGAACATAAACTCCTCTAAGCACACCGTATTTCTACTGTGGGAGCGGGCTTGCTCGCGAATGCGGTGTGTCATCCAATCATTCAGTGACTGACACACCGCGTTCGCGAGCAAGCCCGCTCCCACAGGGAATCTCCATCTGGCCTGCAATTGCGGACATATCCATTAGCGACAGCCTCGTTTGCCTGTTCTTGCGGCTCGCCGCTTGTCGATTCCGCTGCGTTTGCCAAAACGCGCCATCCTTGTAGGGCAATCCCTACCCCCAACCTTCCATCCGGCTGAGGCGATTCTCTCCTGCGCCCCGATTTGCGTGGCTGGCGCCAGCCACTAGGCTTGTTCCACAGCAGTTACCAATAACAAAGGTGTGGGTATGAGCCAGGTCGATTCAAACGCAGGGGCCAGTGACGTGCTGGTCAGCTTTCGTGGAGTGCAGAAGAGCTACGACGGCGAGAACCTGATCGTCAAAGACCTCAACCTGGACATTCGCAAAGGCGAGTTCCTGACCCTGCTCGGGCCGTCCGGCTCGGGCAAGACCACCAGCCTGATGATGCTCGCCGGGTTCGAAACCCCGACCGCCGGCGAAATCCTCCTGGCCGGCCGTGCGATCAACAACGTGCCGCCGCACAAGCGCGACATCGGCATGGTGTTCCAGAACTACGCGCTGTTCCCGCACATGACCGTGGCCGAGAACCTGGCCTTCCCGCTGACCGTCCGTGGCTTGAACAAGAGTGACGTCAGCGACAAGGTCAAGAAAGTCCTGAGCATGGTCCAGCTCGACGCCTTCGCGTCGCGCTATCCGGCGCAACTGTCTGGCGGCCAGCAGCAGCGGGTAGCACTGGCCCGCGCGCTGGTGTTCGAACCGCAACTGGTACTCATGGACGAACCGTTGGGCGCGCTCGACAAACAACTGCGCGAACACATGCAGATGGAGATCAAGCACCTGCACCAGCGCCTCGGCGTGACCGTGGTCTACGTGACCCACGACCAGGGTGAAGCCCTGACCATGTCCGACCGCGTCGCCGTGTTTCATCAAGGCGAAATCCAGCAGATCGCCCCGCCGCGCACCCTCTACGAAGAGCCGAAAAACACCTTCGTCGCCAACTTCATCGGCGAGAACAACCGCCTCAACGGCCGTCTGCTCAGTCAGAGCGGCGAGCGCTGCGTGGTCGAGCTGGGCCGTGGCGAGAAGGTCGAGGCGCTGGCGGTCAACGTCGGCCAGACCGGCGAACCCGTGACCCTGTCGATTCGCCCGGAGCGCGTGAGCCTCAACGGTTCGAGCGACCAATGCGTCAACCGCTTCTCAGGGAGGGTGGCGGAATTCATCTATCTGGGCGACCACGTCCGGGTGCGCCTGGAAGTCTGCGGCAAGACCGACTTCTTCGTGAAACAGCCGATTGCCGAGCTCGATCCAGCGCTCGCGGTCGGCGACGTGGTACCGCTTGGCTGGCAGGTCGAGCACGTTCGTGCACTCGATCCGCTGTTAGAGGCGAACTGATCGCCCCCCGCAATACCAACACCAACCCTGCACGTGGAGAGAACAATAAATGTTGAGATCCCTGAAGTTGACAGCCCTGACCCTGGGCCTGATGGGTGCGGCACACGCGATGGCCGCCGGCCCTGATCTGACTGTGGTGTCGTTTGGCGGGGCGAACAAGGCCGCCCAGGAAAAAGCGTTCTACGCACCGTGGCAGGCGGCGGGCAACGGCAAGATCGTTGCTGGCGAGTACAACGGCGAAATGGCCAAAGTCAAAGCCATGGTCGATACCAAGAGTGTGTCTTGGGATCTGGTGGAAGTTGAATCCCCGGAGCTGGCCCGTGGTTGTGATGAAGACATGTTCGAACAACTCGACCCGGCGCTGTTCGGCAAGACCGAAGACTATGTAAAAGGCGCGATCCAGCCGTGCGGCGTGGGCTTCTTCGTCTGGTCGACCGTGCTGGCATACAACGCCGACAAGCTCAAAGCGCCACCCGCCAGTTGGGCAGATTTCTGGGACACCAAGAAATTCCCGGGTAAGCGCGGCCTGCGTAAAGGCGCCAAGTACACTCTGGAATTCGCGTTGATGGCTGACGGTGTTGCACCAAAAGACGTTTACAAAGTATTGGCCGGCAAGGACGGTCAGGATCGCGCCTTCAAGAAACTCGACGAACTCAAGCCTTACATCCAGTGGTGGGAGGCGGGCGCCCAACCGCCGCAATACCTCGCTTCCGGTGACGTGGTCATGAGCTCGGCCTACAACGGTCGCATCGCGGCCGTGCAGAAAGAATCCAACCTCAAGGTCGTCTGGAACGGCGGCATCTACGACTTCGACGCGTGGGCCATCCCGAAAGGTCTGGACAAGACCCGCGCCGATGCTGCGAAGAAGTTCATTGCCTACTCGGTTCAGCCGCAGCAACAGAAGACCTACTCGGAAAACATCGCCTACGGCCCGGCCAACACGCAAGCGGTACCGCTGCTGAGCAAGGACGTACTGAAAGACATGCCGACCACCCCGGAGAACATCGCCAACCAGGTGCAGATCGACGTCAGCTTCTGGGCTGACAACGGCGAGCAACTGGAGCAGCGCTTCAATTCCTGGGCTGCGAAGTAACCATCGCTCCCACTATGAGGGCTCCTGTGGCGAGGGAGCTTGCTCCCGCTTGAGTGCGCAGCACTCACAAAATTGGCACTGCCAACACAATTTTGGGGCCGCTTCGCAGCCCAGCGCGAGCAAGCTCGCTCGCCACAGGGAATCGCCATCATCAGGCATGGTGTTTCAACACAACAGAGGTGGTTCGCCACCTCTGTAACGATCAAAGATTTGCGGAGTACGTCATGGCCATCGCCGTTCCCCTGAACGAGGGCGCCAGCCCCACCTTGAAGCAGAAGCTCAAGCGCGCCGAGCGGGTCAACCGCTGGAAGGCTCAGGCGTTGATTGCGCCGCTGGTGCTGTTTCTGTTGCTGGTGTTCCTGGTGCCGATTGTGGCGCTGCTCTATAAAAGCGTCGGCAACCCGGAAGTGGTCGGTGGCATGCCGCGCACCGTGGCGGCCATCGCCAGTTGGGACGGCCGCGGCCTGCCCGCCGAACCGGTTTATAAAGCCGCCGGCGAAGACCTCGCCGAAGCCCGCAAAAACCAGACCTTGGGCGATCTGTCCAAGCGCTTGAACATGGAGTTGGCCGGCTATCGCAGCCTGCTGACCAAAACCGCCCGCGCGCTGCCTTTCGCCAGCGAGCCGGCCTCCTATAAAGAAGCCCTCGAAGCGCTCGACGAGCGTTGGGGCGATCCGGCCTACTGGCAAGCGGTGCGCCGCAACACCAGCAACATCACGCCTTACTACCTGCTGGCGGCAGTCGATCACCGCATCGACGACCTTGGTGAAGTGGCGCCGGCCACCCCGGATCAGGCGATCTACCTCGACATTTTTGCCCGGACTTTCTGGATGGGGCTGGTCATCACCGTGATCTGCCTGTTCCTCGCCTATCCACTGGCCTACCTGCTGGCAAACCTGCCCTCGCGGCAGAGCAACCTGCTGATGATTCTGGTGCTGCTGCCGTTCTGGACTTCGATTCTGGTGCGGGTCGCGGCGTGGATCGTGTTGCTGCAATCGGGCGGGCTGATCAACAGCGCGCTGATGGCCATGGGCATCATCGATAAGCCGCTGGAGCTGGTGTTCAACCGCACCGGGGTCTACATCTCGATGGTGCACATTCTGCTGCCGTTCATGATTCTGCCGATTTACAGCGTGATGAAAGGCATCTCGCCGACCTACATGCGCGCCGCGATCTCGCTGGGCTGCCATCCGTTCGCCAGTTTCTGGCGGGTGTATTTCCCGCAAACCTACGCCGGTGTCGGCGCCGGTTGCCTGTTGGTGTTCATCCTCGCCATCGGCTACTACATCACCCCGGCGCTGCTCGGCAGCCCAAACGATCAAATGGTCAGTTACTTCGTCGCGTTCTACACCAACACCAGCATCAACTGGGGCATGGCCACTGCGTTGGGCGGCCTGTTGCTGCTGGCGACCGTGGTGCTTTATCTGATCTACAGCTGGCTGGTGGGCGCCAGTCGCCTGCGCCTGAGCTAAGGGGAATTTGAAATGCTGAGTCCTTACATGTCGCCCATCGAACGGGTGTGGTTCTACAGCTTGCGGATTCTCTGCGGCCTGATCCTGCTGTTCCTGATTCTGCCGGTACTGGTCATCGTGCCGCTGTCGTTCAACTCCGGCAGTTTTCTGGTGTACCCACTGCAGGGCTTCTCCTTGCACTGGTATCAGGACTTCTTCGCTTCGGCGGAATGGATGCGTTCGCTGAAGAACAGCATCATCGTCGCTCCTGCGGCGACCGTGCTGGCGATGGTCTTCGGGACGCTGGCCGCGATCGGCCTGACCCGCGGTGATTTCCCCGGCAAGGCGCTGGTGATGGCGCTGGTGATTTCGCCGATGGTGGTGCCGGTGGTGATCATTGGTGTGGCCAGTTACCTGTTCTTCGCGCCGCTGGGGCTGGGCAACAGCTTCTTCTCGCTGATCGTGGTGCACGCGGTGCTCGGTGTGCCGTTCGTGATCATCACCGTGTCGGCGACGTTGCAGGGTTTCAACCACAATCTGGTGCGGGCGGCGGCCAGCCTCGGCGCATCGCCGTTGACCACGTTCCGCCGGGTGACCCTGCCGCTGATTGCGCCGGGAGTGATTTCCGGGGCGTTGTTTGCTTTCGCCACATCGTTCGATGAAGTGGTGGTGACGCTGTTCCTCGCCGGCCCCGAGCAGGCGACGCTGCCACGGCAGATGTTCAGCGGGATCCGCGAGAACCTCAGTCCGACGATTGCTGCTGCGGCAACCTTGCTGATTGCGTTCTCCGTCATCCTGTTGCTGACCCTGGAATGGCTGCGTGGCCGTAGCGAGAAACTGCGTACCGCGCAGGTCTGACGCCCAGATCAAAAGCCACCCCCTCACCCCAGCCCTCTCCCCCAAGGGGGCGAGGGGGAAAGGGAGCAGATCTTCATGCTGTTCAGAATCTGAGTTCGACTCGGTATTGCACGTCGATGGACTTCGAGAGTGCAGCTCGGTCAGTCCCCTCTCCCTCCGGGAGAGGGTTAGGGTGAGGGGCTTTTGCTCTTGATTATTCACCAACTGAATACCAGACAACCCCAAACCCTCAACTACGCTTGTGCTCAGCTCCCACATCTATAAGAGGCTGCGCACAATGAGTCTGTCCCAGTTCAAAATTGCTCACAAACTGATCACCGGCGCCGGGGCCATCGAGCAACTGGCGGCGGAACTCACGCGGCTGGATATCGACAACCCGCTGATCGTCACCGACGCCGCGCTGGTCAAGTCCGGCACCGTGGAGCTGGCGCTGTGCCAATTGGGCGGGCGCGAGTACGAGATTTTCGACCGGGTGCTGCCGGATCCGGAAATCGCCATCGTCGAAGATTGCATGCGCGTGTATCGCGAGGGCGGGCATGACGGCTTGATCGGCCTGGGCGGCGGCAGTGCCATCGACATCGCCAAGAGCGTTGCCGCGTACGCCGGCTATCACGGCGCGCTGGAAGACCTGTTCGGCGTCGAGCAGGTGCCGCGCAAAGGTCCGCCGCTGATCGCCATCCCGACCACCGCCGGCACCGGCTCGGAAGTGACCAACGTCGCCATCCTCTCCGACAAGGTTGCGCAACTGAAAAAAGGCATCGTCAGCGACTATCTGCTGCCGGATGTGGCGCTGGTCAGTCCACAAATGACCCTGACCTGCCCGCGCAGCGTCACTGCCGCCAGTGGCGTCGATGCGCTGGTGCATGCCATCGAATCCTATCTGTCGGTCAACGCTTCGCCGATCACCGACTCGCTGGCGCTCGGCGCAATCAAGTTGATCGCCAGGGCGCTGCCCAAGGCCTACGCCAATGGCGGCAATCTGCAAGCCCGGGAAGACATGGCCACCGCCAGCCTGATGGCCGGCATGGCGTTCGGCAATGCCGGGGTCGGCGCGGTGCATGCGTTGGCCTATCCGTTGGGCGGGCGTTTCAACATTGCCCATGGCGTCAGTAACGCCTTGTTGCTGCCGTACGTCATGACCTGGAACAAGATGGCCTGCGTCGAGCGCATGCAGGATATCGCCGAGGCCATGGGGGTGAAGACCGCTCATCTGAGCGCCACTGAGGCGGCGGACAAAACCGTGCAGGCGATGACCGAACTGTGTGCGGCGGTGGAAATTCCGGCCGGGCTGCGCAGTTTCGGTGTGCCGCAAGAGGCGATCCCGGCCATGGCTGTGGAGGCCGCGGGAATCGAGCGTTTGATGCGCAACAACCCGCGCAAGCTCAGCGCTGCGGATATCGAGAAGATCTACCGAGCGGCGTACTGATCATCGCGGTCACGGTGCGCGCACGGAAACTTGAGGTATACAATGCGCGCCATCGTGATTTAGCTCAGAAAAGGTGCGTCATGCAGCCCTTCGTAATTGCTCCGTCGATTCTCTCCGCCGACTTCGCCCGCCTCGGCGAAGAAGTGGACAATGTTCTGGCCGCCGGTGCCGACTTCGTCCACTTCGATGTCATGGACAACCACTACGTGCCGAACCTGACCATTGGCCCGATGGTCTGCGCGGCATTGCGCAAGTACGGCATCACCGCGCCGATCGACGCGCACCTGATGGTCAGCCCGGTGGATCGCATCGTCGGCGACTTCATCGAGGCCGGTGCGACGTACATCACTTTCCACCCGGAAGCCACGCTGCACGTCGATCGTTCGCTGCAACTGATCCGTGAAGGCGGCTGCAAATCCGGGCTGGTGTTCAACCCGGCGACCCCGCTGGACGTGCTCAAGTACGTGATCGACAAGGTCGACATGGTCTTGCTGATGAGCGTCAACCCGGGCTTCGGCGGGCAGAAGTTCATCCCCGGCACCCTCGACAAACTGCGCGAAGCGCGGGCGATCATCGATGCTTCGGGCCGCGACATCCGTCTGGAAATCGACGGCGGCGTCAACGTCAACAACATCCGCGAAATCGCGGCCGCTGGCGCCGATACCTTTGTGGCTGGCTCGGCGATCTTCAATGCGCCGAACTATCAGGAAGTCATCGACAAGATGCGTTCCGAACTGGCGCTGGCGCGCCCATGAGCGGTTTTGAGCAGCTGTTCCCGGGGCAACTGCCACGGTTGGTGATGTTCGATCTGGATGGCACGTTGATCGACTCGGTTCCCGACCTGGCGGCCGCGGTGGACACCATGCTGCTCTCCCTCGGCCGCAAGCCTGCCGGCATCGAGGCGGTGCGCGAGTGGGTCGGCAACGGCGCACCGGTGCTGGTGCGCCGGGCGCTGGCCGGTGGCATCGATCATTCGGCGGTGGACGACGTCGAGGCCGAGCACGCGCTGGAAGTGTTCATGGAAGCCTACGGCGCGAGTCATGAGCTGACCGTGGTCTATCCCGGCGTGCGCGACACCCTCAAGTGGTTGCACAAGCAGGGCGTGGCCATGGCGCTGATCACCAACAAGCCGGAGCGTTTCGTCGCACCGCTGCTGGATCAGATGAAGATCGGCCGCTACTTCAAATGGATCATCGGCGGCGACACCCTGCCGCAGAAGAAGCCTGATCCGGCCGCGCTGTTCTTCGTGATGAAAATGGCCAACATCCCGGCCTCGCAATCGCTGTTCGTCGGCGACTCGCGCAGTGACGTGCAGGCGGCGAAAGCGGCGGGGGTCAAGTGTGTGGCGCTGAGCTACGGCTATAACCACGGTCGACCGATTGCCGAGGAATCCCCGGCACTGGTGATCGACGATCTGCGCAAGCTAATTCCCGGTTGCCTCGGTACTGCCGCTGAGATAACGTTGCCCGACGCTTCTCAATCTCCTTCTGGAAACGCCATCGTGGTGGTCACCCGCAAACTCTGGATGAAAGTCATCAAGGCCCTGGCCCGCTGGCGTTGGCGCGCCTGACTGGTTCCTGGCCGGCTTGCCGGCGCGTTTGCATACCTGACTGTTAGCACCTCACACCACGAGGCACCTCATGATCCGCGAAGAATTCCTGCGCTTGGCCGCTGACGGCTACAACCGCATTCCGTTGGCCTGCGAAACCCTGGCCGACTTCGACACGCCGCTGTCGATCTACCTGAAACTGGCCGACCAGCCCAACTCCTATCTGCTCGAATCGGTGCAGGGTGGCGAGAAATGGGGCCGTTATTCGATCATCGGCCTGCCGTGCCGCACTGTGCTGCGGGTGCACGACCATCACGTGAGCATCACCGTCGATGGCGTCGAGACCGAAAGCCATGACGTCGAAGACCCGCTGGCCTTCGTCGAAACCTTCAAGGCCCGCTACAACGTGCCGACCATCGCCGGTCTGCCGCGTTTCAACGGTGGTCTGGTCGGCTACTTCGGTTACGACTGCGTGCGCTATGTCGAGAAACGTCTGGGCAAATGCCCGAACCCGGATCCACTGGGCGTGCCGGACATTCTGCTGATGGTCTCTGATGCGGTGGTGGTGTTCGACAACCTCGCCGGCAAGATGCACGCGATTGTCCTCGCTGACCCGGCGCAAGCCGATGCTTACGAGCAGGGGCAGGCGCAATTGCAGGAACTGCTGGAGAAACTGCGCCAGCCGATCACCCCGCGCCGTGGCCTGGATTTCAGCAAGCAACAAGCGGCTGATCCGGTGTTTCGCTCCAGTTTCACCCAGAGCGACTACGAAAAAGCCGTCGACACCATCAAGGAATACATCCTCGCGGGCGACTGCATGCAGGTCGTGCCGTCGCAGCGCATGTCGATCGACTTCAAGGCGGCGCCGATCGATCTGTATCGTGCGCTGCGTTGCTTCAACCCGACGCCGTACATGTACTTCTTCAACTTCGGCGACTTCCACGTCGTCGGCAGTTCGCCGGAAGTGCTGGTGCGGGTCGAAGACAACCTGATCACCGTGCGCCCGATTGCCGGCACTCGTCCACGCGGAGCCACCGAAGAGGCGGATCTGGCGCTGGAAGAAGATCTGCTGTCGGACGATAAGGAGATCGCCGAGCACCTGATGCTGATCGACCTCGGTCGTAACGACACTGGCCGGGTTTCGGAAATCGGTTCGGTGAAGCTCACCGAGAAAATGGTCATCGAGCGTTATTCCAACGTGATGCACATCGTCTCCAACGTCACCGGCCAGTTGAAGGCCGGGCTGACCGCGATGGACGCACTGCGGGCGATTCTGCCGGCGGGCACCTTGTCCGGCGCGCCGAAGATCCGTGCGATGGAAATCATCGACGAACTGGAGCCGGTCAAGCGTGGCGTGTATGGCGGTGCGGTCGGTTACTTCGCCTGGAACGGCAACATGGACACCGCGATTGCGATTCGTACCGCGGTGATCAAGAACGGCGAACTGCACGTGCAAGCCGGTGGCGGCATTGTGGCCGACTCGGTGCCGGCGCTGGAATGGGAAGAAACCCTGAACAAGCGCCGCGCAATGTTCCGTGCTGTGGCCCTGGCCGAGCAGACACCGGAAAGCTGAGTTCACACAGTCCCCCTGTGGGAGCGAGCTTGCTCGCGAATACGGCCTGACATTCAAAATGGATGTCGGCTGATACACCGCTTTCGCGAGCAAGCCCGCTCCCACATTGTGTTGTGATCAGCCATAAAAAACGCGGCGCCTGTGAGGGCGCCGCGTTTTTTATGCCTGCCAATCAGAAATCCAGACTGACCCCCACGTTCACCCCTTGCTGGGTGAAGTCATCATCCTTGCGCACGTTGTAGCTGGCGCGCAACGCCAAATCCTGCGTGAGCTTGTGGCTCACGCCCAGGTTCAGACGATTGAGGTTGGTCTGCGGCTCGTAGCCTTCGAGCGTGAAGCGATTGCCCGGCAGGCTGTTGAGGTTGATGGTCAGGTCTTGCCGGTCGTCGTTGTACTCACGCTCGTGAGCGAATTCGCCGAACACTTCGGTCTGCGCCGTGATCTGGTACTTGCCTTGAATACCCAGGCCCAGACGTCGCGAGTTGCGTGACTGGTCATCGAAGGTCAGCGCTGTGGCGTCCGCGCCTTTTTCCGAATAACCATCGACTTCAGTCTTGCCGAAGTCGGCGCTGACAAACGGCGACAGGTGCCACGGACTGCTGGCCTGCTGCGCAATGTCGTAGCCGATGCGGCCGCTGATCGCCAGTACATAGCCGTCGGTGTCGCCTTTCTCCCCGCGCTCGTTGACCCCGAGCTGGAATTTACGCTTGAGGCTGTCGTAGTCGAGTTTGCCGGCAGTCATCGCCAGGTCGCCCCACCACCGATCTTGCTGGTACTGGGCGAACGCGGTGCCCATGTAGGAGTTGAGTTTGTATTCGGAGTCAGCGTCGCCGGCTTCGAGTTTCTGGTGGTAGAGACCCGCGGCCAGACCGACCCGCCAGGCTTCGTTGACGCGATAGCTGCCGCCGATATTCAGGTTATAGCCATTGCCATCGGCACTGGCTGCGCTGTGCTGGCCGTCGAAATCCTGATGTTGGCCGCCACCGGCGACAATCGCCCGCCATTGGCCGATGCCCTGCCAGTTTTCCCAGTCGGCCAGCCATTGATTGCGCAGTTCATCCTGGTGCGCGCGCAAGGCGCCTTGAGCCATTTCCGGCAGCAGGGTCAGTTCCCACGGGGCGGCCAGCAGCGAGTAGGCGTAGTCGGCGATCAGGCGTTGGCCGGCTTCGGTCGGGTGCACCGAGTCGTTGTAGATCAATTTGTACGGATCCGGCGTGGCGCTGTTGATGCCGTATCGGGCGTTCTCGGTGCAGCTGTTGCCGCTGAAGCAGGTGGCGGTCAGGTTCTGGTCGGTGGCGAGACCGAACTGCGCCGGGTTGGCGAACACTTCCTTGAGCAGCACTGGAATGTTGAGCGGGATGATTTCAGTGTTGATGCCCTGCAGCTGGCTGACCAGTTCGGTGTTGAACTGCGCGCTGAGCTGCGAGGTGAAACCCTGCAGCGGCGAGCCGTTGATCGCCGGGGTCAGACCGATGTCCGGCAGTAGCCAGACCATGATGTATTTGGCCCCGGCGCCTTGCAGTGTGCGTACGCTGTCGGCCAGGCGATCGGCTGCTGAACTGGCCTGATCGAGGCTGAGCACGCGACCTTGCAGGAAGTCGTTGCCGCCCCCGGACAGGTAATACAGCGCGTTCGGATCGGCACGGAAGCCGTTCGAAGGCAGGTAGCCGGCGCGGGTGCGTTCACCGGTGGCCGACTCCGTGGTGATCGAGTCGAGAATCTGGTCAGTGCGATAGCCGCCGACCGCCCAGTTGTTGCCATCGGGCAGACCTTCGCTGGCGCGTACCGCCGAGGATGAAGAGGCGGTCTGGTTCGGATTGAAACCCAGCTTGCCGCCAATGATCTGGGTGGCATTAAGATCTCGGTTTTCCCCGGTTCCATCCTTGTACAGCGGGCCGGTGCGGTTGGTGTAGCGCTGGGTGGCGCCGGCAGGGCCGCCCGGGTCGCTGAAGGTCCCGGCATCGTTCAGACTGTCGCCGAACACGATGAAGTTGGAATAGGGCGCGGGTGCTGCGTAAGCCTGGGCGCAAGCCATGGCGAGCAGGCATCCGGCAAGCGGTACGAACAACGTCTGTTTGATCATGAGCAAGTCCGTTTATTTATTGTTGTAGTGAACAAAACGACAGTACCAAAAACTTCCGGCCTTTTGCCATCGGTCGCGAACACCCCTGTTGTTTTGCCCCCCGTCAGCCCCGCCATATTGCACGCTCTGCCCAGCTAAGTTACTGTGCCGGAACGTATGAACGAGACCTTCCCCGTGTTGATCGTCAGCAAACTTCTGGATCAAGTCATCAAGGCACACGCCCGTTGGCGTTGGCGCGCCTGAATCTTTTCTGCCGGCCCGGCCGGATCTGTATCGCTTTGCCTTCCTTGCCCGTTTGAAATACCGCTGTGCCGACGCCATCTGTGCGCGTCCGACATCGTGCAGCGCCCTGCGGGCAAGTCATTCGAAGGCTGTCTTCAAGTCAGAATTCAAGAGGTTCGAAACGCCATGTTGCTGATGATCGACAACTACGACTCCTTTACTTACAACGTTGTGCAATACCTGGGCGAGCTGGGGGCCGAGGTCAAGGTCGTGCGCAACGACGAACTGACCATCGCTGAAATCGAAGCGCTCAACCCGGAGCGCATCGTGGTCTCGCCAGGCCCGTGCACGCCGACTGAAGCCGGCATTTCCATCGAAGCCATCAAACATTTCGCCGGCAAACTGCCGATCCTCGGCGTCTGCCTCGGCCATCAGTCCATCGGTCAGGCCTTCGGCGGCGATGTCGTGCGTGCCCGTCAGGTAATGCACGGTAAGACTAGCCCGGTATTCCACGAGGACAAGGGCGTTTTTGCCGGTCTGAATCATCCGCTGACGGTTACCCGCTACCACTCGCTGATCGTCAAACACGATACTTTGCCCGAGTGCCTGGAGCTGACCGCGTGGACGCAGCACGACGACGGCTCGGTCGATGAAATCATGGGCCTGCGTCACAAGACCCTGAACATTGAGGGCGTACAGTTCCACCCTGAGTCGATCCTGACTGAACAGGGCCATGAACTGTTTGCCAACTTCCTCAAACAAACCGGCGGCACGCGCTAAGGACTCCCATGAACATCAAGACAGCCCTGAGCCGTATCGTCGAACACCTCGACCTCAGCACCGAAGAAATGCGCGACGTGATGCGCGAAATCATGACCGGTCAATGCACCGAGGCGCAGATTGGCGCGTTCATGATGGCGATGCGCATGAAGAGCGAGAGCATCGACGAAATCGTCGGCGCGGTTTCCGTGATGCGTGAGCTGGCCGATCAGGTCGAACTCAAGACCCTCGACGGCGTGGTCGATGTGGTCGGCACCGGCGGTGACGGTGCGAACATTTTCAACGTATCGACGGCGTCCGCGTTCGTCGTCGCGGCGGCGGGTTGCACCGTGGCCAAGCACGGTAACCGTGCAGTGTCGGGCAAAAGCGGCAGCGCCGACCTGCTGGAAGCAGCCGGCATCTACCTGAACCTGACGCCGGTACAGGTCGCCCGCTGCATCGATAACGTCGGCATCGGTTTCATGTTTGCCCAAACCCACCACAAAGCCATGAAGTACGCCGCCGGCCCGCGCCGCGATCTCGGCCTGCGTACGCTGTTCAACATGCTCGGCCCGCTTACGAATCCGGCCGGTGTGAAACATCAGGTGGTGGGCGTGTTTACTCCTGCGCTGTGCCGGCCATTGGCCGAAGTCTTGCAGCGCCTGGGCAGCAAGCACGTACTGGTGGTGCATTCGAAGGACGGTCTGGACGAGTTCAGTCTCGCCGCGCCGACCTTCGTCGCTGAACTGAAGAACAACGAAATCACCGAATATTGGGTCGAGCCGGAAGATCTGGGCATGAAGAGCCAGAGCCTGCACGGTCTGTCGGTCGAAGGCCCGGAGGCTTCGCTGGCGCTGATTCGCGATGCGCTGGGCAAGCGCAAGACCGAAAACGGCCAGAAGGCTGCCGAAATGATTGTGCTCAATGCCGGTGCGGCGCTGTACGCGGCTGACCTGGCGACCAGTCTCAAAGAAGGCGTGGCACTTGCGCACGATGCTCTGCACACCGGTCTTGCTCGGGAAAAACTCGAGGAGTTGGGTGCCTTTACCGCGGTATTCAAAGTGGAGAATGAGGGATGAGTGTACCGACGGTTCTGGAAAACATTCTGGCGCGCAAAGTCCAGGAAGTCGCCGAGCGCAGCGCTCGCGTCAGCCTGAGCGAGCTGGAAAGTCTGGCCAAGGCGGCCGATGCACCCCGTGGTTTTGCCCAGGCCCTGCTGGCGCAGGCCAAGACGAAGCAACCGGCGGTGATCGCCGAAATCAAAAAGGCTTCGCCGAGCAAAGGCGTGATCCGCGAAAACTTCGTGCCTGCCGATATCGCCAAGAGCTACGAGAAGGGCGGGGCGACCTGTCTTTCCGTGCTGACCGATATCGACTACTTCCAGGGCGCTGATCTCTACCTGCAACAGGCCCGCGCCGCGTGCAAATTGCCGGTGATCCGCAAGGACTTCATGATCGATCCGTACCAGATCGTCGAAGCCCGTGCGCTGGGCGCCGACTGCGTGCTGCTGATCGTCTCCGCACTGGACGACGTGAAAATGGCCGAGCTGGCCTCGGTTGCCAAAGGCGTCGGTCTCGATGTGCTGGTGGAAGTACATGATGGCGATGAGCTGGAACGCGCATTGAAAACCCTCGACACGCCACTGGTCGGGGTCAACAACCGTAACCTGCACACCTTCGACGTCAGCCTGGAAACCACCCTCGACCTGCTGCCGCGCATCCCGCGCGATCGCCTGGTGATCACCGAGAGCGGCATTCTCAACCGTGCCGATGTCGAGCTGATGGAAATCAGCGACGTCTACGCATTCCTGGTCGGCGAAGCGTTCATGCGCGCGGAAAGCCCGGGCACCGAACTGCAGCGCCTGTTCTTCCCGGAGCGTGGTGTACCGGTCAGTGGTTCGACCCTCGACTGATCACGTCTTTGCAGGCGCCCGCGTCCCCTGTGGGAGCGGGCTTGCCCGCGAAGAGGCCAGTCAATTCCCTACAGATTCCAGATCTGCCGGAGTTCGTCATGTCGCTGCCAGTCCCTCTCCCCATCGAAGCCGGCCTGCAAGCCGAACAAGACCTGTTGGCCTCGATCTGCGCCGGCGACGCCGAATTCGGCCTGCTGTTCTGGCAACCCAGTGATCGCGCCTTGGTCATGCCGCGTCGCCTCAATCGTCTGCCCGGTTTCGAGCATGCCTGCGAAGTCTCCGCTGCTGCCGGTTGGCCGGTATTGCTGCGGGAAACCGGTGGCGAACCGGTCCCGCAATCCGCCTCAACCGTCAACATCGCGTTGGTCTACGCCCCGCCCCGCAGCGAGGGTGATCTGAACCGCATCGAAACCGGCTACCGGCGTCTGTGCGATCCGATCTGCGAGTTGCTGGATGAGTTGGGCGGCACGTCGTCGTTGGGCGAAATCGCCGGCGCGTTCTGCGATGGTCGTTTCAATGTCAATCTCGACGGCCGCAAGATGGTCGGCACCGCTCAGCGCTGGCGCCAGAGTCAGGGCGGTCAGCGTCCGGTGGGGCTGGTGCATGGGGCGATGCTGATGGATAACGAGCGCGAGTCGATGGTCGCGGCGGTCAATCGCTTCAACGAGGCTTGCGGTCTGGAGCAGCGGGTACGGGCCGAAAGCCACATCGCCCTGCATGAGAAGTTCGTCGCGCCAACGGCTTTGGCGCGTCTTGATGAGCTGTTTCGACTGATGCTGGCGCAGGTCTACAGCGCCTGAGTAGCGCGCTTAGCGCGTGCCGAAGACCACCATGGTCTTGCCTTTCACATCGACCAGGTTGCGTTCTTCAAGATCCTTGAGCACGCGACCGACCATCTCCCGCGAACAACCGACAATCCGCCCGATTTCCTGACGCGTCACCTTGATCTGCATGCCGTCCGGGTGGGTCATTGCGTCAGGTTGCTTGCACAACTCCAGCAGGCAACGGGCCACGCGACCGGTGACATCGAAGAACGCCAGGTCGCCGACCTTGCGCGTGGTATTGCGCAGGCGTTGTGCGATTTGTCCGCTGAGAACGTAAAGAATGTCTGGATCCTGCTGCGACAATTCGCGGAACTTCACGTAGCTGATTTCGGCGATTTCACATTCAACCTTGGCCCGCACCCAGGCACTGCGCTCCTGCTCCTGACCCGCTTGTTCGAACAGGCCCAGCTCCCCGAAGAAGTCCCCGGCGTTGAGGTAGGCGATGATCATTTCGCGACCGTCGTCATCTTCGATGAGGATCGTCACCGAGCCCTTGATGATGAAGTACAGGGTGTCCGAGCGATCGCCGGCGCAGATGATGTTGCTCTTGGCCGCATGGCGACGGCGCTGACAATGCATCAACAGCTTGTCGAGGTTCTTGATTTTGGGTGTGGGGGTAATAGCAACCATGGTTGTATCCCGAAAAGACTGCACGGTGATGTTTGATTTTTTATGAGGCGCTGAAGGCGGTCGCTACACAGGCTGACAATTGGCGCCAGCGAATTGGCGCCAGCTTACCAGACACTTCGTCGAAAATTCGAGAAATTACCTACACCGCAGAGGCATCCGTCCTAGGAACACCAAGCGCTGTCAGAGCAAGGGCCTGTGCTAAGCTGGCGACCCTTTTTTCTACAGTGGAGTCTTGGCGATGAAGGCACGCATCCAATGGGCTGGCGAAGCCATGTTCCTCGGCGAATCCGGTAGCGGTCATGTCGTGGTCATGGACGGTCCGCCGGACGCCGGTGGTCGTAATCTGGGTGTTCGCCCGATGGAAATGCTCCTGCTGGGCGTTGGCGGTTGCAGCAACTTCGACGTGGTCAGCATCCTGAAGAAGTCGCGTCAGGCGGTTGAAAGCTGCGAAGCGTTCCTCGAAGCCGAACGCGCGACCGAAGATCCGAAGGTGTTCACCAAGATCCACATGCACTTCGTGGTCAAGGGGCGGGGCCTGAAAGAAGCCCAGGTCAAGCGCGCCATCGAACTGTCTGCCGAGAAGTATTGCTCGGCTTCGATCATGCTCGGCGCGGCCGGCGTGGCGATCACTCACGATTATGAAATCGTCGAACTCGGCTGAGCCGACATTCAACTATCATAAAAGCAGTGCAGACTCTGGCGATCCCTCGCTGACGTCTGCATAATGCGCCACTTTTTTCAGGGCAGTGATCGGTCAGCCGACGGGTCATCCGCCTGAACAGATAACCAAAATCGCCATCGCGAAGAGGTGTTAACCGTCCTACGCAGGTGCGTTGTTCGCACTTGACGGGCATGCTTGATCACGCGGCCGGGCCGCATACATAGAGAGTTTTTAACGGTGAAAAGCAAACTCAAGCTCCACGGGTTCAATAACCTGACAAAGACCTTGAGCTTCAACATCTATGACATCTGCTACGCGGAAACCCCGCAAGACCAGCAGGCTTACGTCGAGTACATCAATCAAGAGTACAACGCCGAACGCCTGACGCAGATTCTCACGGAAGTTGTCGAAATCATTGGTGCCAACATTCTGAACATTGCCAGTCAGAATTATGAGCCTCAGGGTGCCAGCGTCACGATTCTGATCTCGGAAGAGCCGGTGACCCCGACTGACAGCCAGATCGAAGAGTCCCCGGGTCCATTGCCCGAAATCATCCTTGCCCACCTCGACAAGAGTCACATCACGGTGCATACCTATCCGGAAATCCATCCGGACGCCGGTATCGCGACGTTCCGTGTGGACATCGACGTGTCGACCTGTGGTGTCATTTCACCGCTTAAAGCGCTCAACTTCCTCATTCACCAGTTCGATTCGGACATCGTGACCGTGGATTACCGTGTGCGCGGCTTTACCCGTGACGTTGAAGGCAACAAGCACTTCATCGACCACGAGATCAACTCGATCCAGAACTACCTTTCCGAAGACACTCGCGACGCGTACCAGATGACCGACGTGAACGTGTACCAGGAAAACCTGTTCCACACGAAAATGCTGCTGAAGAACTTCGAACTGGACAACTACCTGTTCGGCGACGCCACCAGCAATCTGTCGTCCGAGCAGCGCGCTCAGGTGACCGAGCGTGTGAAACACGAAATGCTGGAAATCTTCTACGCGCGCAACATGCCGACGTAAGATTCCCGGGCACAAAAAAGGCGACTACCGTGCGGTAGTCGCCTTTTTTATTACCGAAAAACAGAACCCTGTGGGAGCGGGCTTGCTCGCGAAGAGGCCCTTTGTGGCAATACAGATCTCAAATCCGATAAGTACTCTTGGTCATCACCTTCGCCAGCAGGCTCATTCCGAACTTCACCGGTGCCGGAAAGCGGAAACCACCCGCATCCAGTGCACTCTCCGCATGATGTTCTTCATCAATGCGCATCTGCTGCAGAATCGCCCGGGACTTCTCGTCCTCGGCCGGTAATTGCTCCAGGTGTTCGTTCAAGTGCTTGCACACCTGATGCTCAGTGGCCGCGACGAAACCGAGGCTGACCTTGTCACTGATCAGGCCGGCCACAGCGCCAATGCCGAACGACATCCCGTAGAACAACGGATTGAGCACGCTGGTATGGCTGCCCAGTTGATGGATGCGCTGTTCGCACCACACCAGATGGTCGATTTCTTCTTCGGCGGCGTGTTCCATGGCCGCACGTACCTGCGGCAACTTGGCGGTCAGCGCCTGCCCCTGGTACAGCGCCTGGGCGCAGACTTCACCGGTGTGGTTGATGCGCATCAGGCCGGCGACATGGCGGGTGTCTTCGTCGCTCATCTGCACATCCGGCTGCACGATGGCGGGTGACGGGCGGTACGGCTGGCCACTGAAGGGCAGCAGGGTGCGCATCGCGGCATCGGCTTGCAGCAGAAGACGGTCAATCGGCGAGTAGTGACGTTGGGTAGTCATGCTGACCTCCGGGAAAAATCTCGACGGCCAGTTTAACCGAATCGGCCGGGGAAGGTTTGCGCTGGGTCATTTGCCATGCGGAGAGCACGGTGGTGTTTTTGTGGGAGCGGGCTTGCTCGCGAAGACGTCAGCACATTCAAAGTATCAGTGCCAGACAATCCGCTTTCGCGAGCAAGCCCGCTCCCACAGGGTCTGATGCAGTGAATCAGCCCGGTGGCCAGTTCATCTGACGCTGACCGAGTACGTGCATATGAATGTGATAGACGGTTTGCCCACCTTGTTCATTGCAGTTCATCACTACCCGGAAGCCTTCCTCGCAGCCCAGCTCCAGTGCCAGACGCTGGGCAGTGAACAGGATGTGCCCGGCCAGTGCCTTGTCGTCTTCGGTCAGGTCGTTGAGGGTACGCACCGGTTTCTTCGGGATCACCAGAAAATGCACCGGTGCCTGAGGAGCGATGTCGTGGAACGCCAGAACCTGGTCGTCCTCGTAAATGATCTTGGCCGGGATCTCCCGGTTGATGATCTTGGTGAACAGAGTATCCACTGCTGTTTTCTCCGTTGTGTGGGCTGGCCTGAGTGTACGCATGGGGAATGCCCCCGCCCAGTGTTTTGCCGTAGGACAGTTCAGCGCGGGCAGTAAGCCTTGTTGACCATGCCGACGAGGGTGCGATTGAGCCAGCGCGAGCCGAGGCGTGGCAGGAAGGCGAACCAGCGATTGCGCCTCCCGGGAATGATGATGGCGCGGTTTTTCTCCAGCGCACGCACGGTGTACAGCGCGACTTCCTCGGGACTCATCAGCAGTTTGCTGTCCTTGAGTTTGTCGCTGTTGAGCTGCGCCGTGCGGAAAAATGCAGTGCGGGTCGGGCCGGGGCAAAGCACCGAAACCTTGACCGCGCTCTGTTTGAGCTCCACTCGCAGGGCTTCGGAGAAGTGCAATACATAGGCTTTGCTGGCGTAATAAGTGCTCATCCACGGACCGGGATTGAACGCCGCCACCGAGGCGACGTTGAGAATCTGCCCGCCGCCCTGCAGCGCCATGCTGTTGCCGATGGCGTGGCACAGGCGGGTGAGGGCGAGGATGTTGACTTCGATCAGGTCCTGCTCGGTCATCCAGTCCTGGGCGAGGAATGGGCCGCAGGTGCCGATGCCAGCGCAATTGACCAGCAGATCGATCTGCCGGTCGCCTTCTTCCAGTTCCAGCAGGAACCCGGACAAGCGCAATGGCTCGCCCAGGTCGCAGGCGCGGAACAACACCTCCACGCCAAAACGCTGGGTCAGTTCGATCGCGATACTTTCCAGCTGATCACGCTGGCGAGCCACCAGAATCAGGCTGCGGCCGCGCCGGGCCAGAGCTTCAGCCAGGGCCAGGCCGATGCCGCTGGAGGCGCCAGTGATCAGAGCGTAACGGGTCATGCAATTCTCCATCGCAACAGCTCCGCGCCAGCGACGCAGGTGTCACGGCGGGGAGCGCTGTTCATTCTTTCGCAGAGTCTACAGGGGCCGGGGCCGCTTCGGCTGCATCGTCCACGGAATTCGCCGGTTCAGTCTCGACATCGACTTCATCGGTGGTGACCGAGCCGCTTTCGTAGCTGCTCTCAAGGTTGCTTTCGTATTCCTGCTGAATGGCCGAGATGCCGCCGAGCATGCCGCCGGCAAATACCAGGGCGAAGAACACGATCCACAACGAGCACAACACTTTGACCGCGGTACTGTTGGGTGGCGGTGGCGGGCCGTAGCGGTTCGCCCCGGTATTGCCCGGCACGACCATGATCACCAGCGGGAAGAAGCTGCCCACGAACGGCACCAGGTTCAGCAGCCACAGCCAGCCAGACCATCCGATATCGTGCAGGCGCTGCACGCTGAACAGGATGCTGACAATGATGAAGCCGAGGAACAGGAAGAACGCGAATATCCCGCCGATGATCAGACCGGTGGTGGAGTCGCCGCTGACCAGTCCGAGCGCGAGCAGAGCGAATATGCCAACGATCGGCAGGGTTACCAGGCTCAGTACCATCGTCCAGGCCAAAAACCGCAGGCGACCGATCCGGCCTTCAACGCTGAAGGGCTTGAGCACAGCGAAGGCCGGCAGGTTCTCGCCAACCTCGGCGCGTGGTGGTGCGTAGGGGGAGGCTGGTTCTGCAATGACGGGCTGATGTTCGTGCACATCCGCCAGATTCAGCTCGATTGCCGTTTCCGCCTCAATCCGCGCGTCGATCCCGGTTTTGCTCAGTGCTTGCAGATAAGTCTGCGCATCACTGTGAGTCAGGTCGCGCTTGAGGGCGACGGTGCTGCCGTTGAACAGGCGCTCGATGGCAGCGACATCGCTTTTGAACAGGGCCGCCAGATTGAGCTTGGCGGTGGTGAGATCGACGCCGGGCTGCAGAGCACCGTCGAAAACGATCTTGTAACGAGGTTCGCTCATGGTCGGGGCATCCTTGTCGCGAATCAATTGAAAGTCAGCAAGTGTAAGGCCAGTCGGTCGATCACTGGCCTGATTTTTCTCAGCGCGGCCAGCGTTTGGGCAATTGCGCCGCGCGTTCCAGCGCCTGACGATATTCCGCGTCGAGCCGGGCGATCAACTGATCCACACTCGGCAAGTCATCAATCTGGCCCACGCCCTGGCCGGCGGACCATACGGTCTTCCAAGCCTTGGCTTCGTCGTTGATCGGTTTGAGCTTGTCGCCGAAATTGACCTCACCCTTGCCTTGCAGCGCGGCCATGTCGAAACCTGCCGCCTCCAGGCTTTGGCGCATGAAGCTGGCCGGTACGCCAGAGACGGCAGGAGTATGAATGATGTCCGCCGCTTTGGCCGTCAGCAGCATGTCCTTGTAGGCGTCAGGCGCATGACTTTCGGTGGTGCCGATAAATCGCGTTCCGAAGTAGGCCAGATCCGCGCCGAGCAGTTGTGCGGCCAGGATCTCATGGCCGTGGTTCAGACATCCTGCAAGCAGCAGGGTTTTATCGAAGAACTCGCGGATCTCGGCGATCAGTGCAAACGGGCTCCAGGTGCCGGCATGGCCCCCGGCGCCCGCCGCAACGGCGATCAATCCGTCGACTCCGGCTTCGGCGGCCTTCTCGGCATGCCGGCGCGTGGTCACATCGTGGAACACCAGACCGCCGTAGCTGTGCACGGCATCGACCAGCTCCTTCACCGCACCGAGGCTGGTGATGACAATCGGCACCTTGTGTTCAACGCAGATGTCCAGGTCCGCCTGCAGGCGCGGGTTGCTGTTGTGCACGATCAGGTTCACTGCATACGGCGCTGGGTTGTCCAGTGTCGCCAGGCCCGCTTCAATCTCCTCCAGCCAGGCCTTGAAACCGCTGCTTTCACGCTGGTTCAGCGCCGGGAAACTGCCGACCACGCCGTTACGGCAGCAGGCGAGCACCAGCTCCGGGTTGGAGATCAGGAACATCGGCGCCGCCACTACCGGCAAGCGCAGACGTTGTTCGAGCAGAGCGGGCAGCGACATTGGAAATCCCCCGAAGTGTGATGCCTGTTATGAAATTAGAACGGCTTGACCACGACCAGAATTACGATAGCCAGCAATATCAGAACCGGCACTTCATTGAACCAGCGATAAAAGACATGGCTGCGGGTGTTCTCGCCACGGGCGAAGCGTTTTACCTGCGCACCGCACATGTGGTGGTAACCGATAAGCAAGACCACCAGGGTCAGCTTGGCGTGAATCCAGCCGCCCATGCTGAAGATGCCCGGATTGAGGTAGATCAGCCAGCCGCCGAAGATCAGCGTGGCGATCATCGCCGGGCCCATGATGCCGCGATACAGCTTGCGCTCCATGACGCTGAAGCGCTCCTTGCTGAGCGTGTCTTCACTTTGTGCGTGATAAACGAACAGTCGCGGCAGGTAGAACAGCCCGGCAAACCAGCACACGACGCTGACGATGTGAAAGGCTTTGATCCATAGATAGAGCATTTTTGGTTATTTCCAGGTTCACGGTAGCCGGGATAGTAGAGGCTTGAGCGTCCGCACGTCACCTTGACGGTTGTCGCAGGGGCGCGCGGCCCCTATTATCGACGGCTTTCCAGTGGGTTCGTTGAGGGCAGGTTTATGGTCAAGGTCGGTATCGTCGGCGGCACGGGTTACACCGGTGTCGAACTGCTGCGTCTGTTGGCACAGCATCCGCAGGCAGAAGTGGTGGTGATCACTTCCCGATCCGAGGCCGGTCTGGCCGTGGCTGACATGTACCCGAACCTGCGCGGCCACTATGACGGTCTGGCGTTCAGCGTTCCCGATATCAAGACCCTTGGCGCTTGTGATGTGGTGTTCTTCGCCACTCCGCACGGCGTTGCCCATGCGTTGGCCGGTGAACTGCTGGCGGCGGGCACCAAGGTCATCGACCTGTCAGCGGACTTCCGTCTGCAGGACGCTGAAGAATGGGCCAAGTGGTACGGCCAGCCACACGGTGCGCCGGAATTGCTGGACGAGGCGGTCTACGGTCTGCCGGAAGTCAATCGCGAGCAGATCAAGAAGGCTCGTCTGATCGCCGTTCCCGGCTGCTATCCAACCGCTACGCAGTTGGGTTTCCTGCCGCTGCTTGAGGCGGGTCTGGCTGACACTTCGCGTCTGATCGCTGACTGCAAATCCGGCGTCAGCGGTGCCGGTCGCGGCGCGTCTGTAGGCTCGCTGTACTCCGAGACGTCGGAAAGCATGAAGGCTTACGCGGTGAAAGGTCACCGTCATCTGCCGGAAATTCGCCAGGGCCTGCGTCGCGCTGCCGGTAAGGACGTTGGTCTGACCTTCGTGCCGCACCTGACGCCGATGATCCGTGGCATTCACTCCACGCTCTATGCGACCGTGGTCGATCGTTCGGTGGATCTGCAGGCGCTGTTTGAAAAGCGTTATGCCAACGAGCCGTTTGTCGATGTGATGCCCTCCGGCAGCCATCCGGAAACCCGCAGCGTGCGTGGCGCCAATGTCTGCCGCATTGCAGTGCATCGTCCGCAGGATGGTGATCTGGTGGTGGTGCTGTCGGTGATCGACAACCTGGTCAAAGGCGCGTCGGGTCAGGCGGTGCAGAACATGAATATCCTGTTCGGCCTGGATGAGCGCTTCGGCCTGTCCCACGCCGGCATGCTGCCGTAACACTTTCGGCAACACAGCAAAAAGGCCCGTCAAACGGGCCTTTTTGCATTCTGGGCAGTTGGTCGGGTTTATTGATATACCGTAACAATAGTTGACCGATTTTCTAGGACAAGCGGATAATGCGCGTCATCACGCATTATGGCGGCGTAACGCCGGGAGATAGTCAGCATGAGCGTCGAATCCTTCACCCCCACGGCTTTGCAATTCACCCAAGGTGCTGCGCACAAGGTGAAGAGCCTGGTCGATGAAGAGGGGAATGATCGCTTGAAGCTGCGCGTATTCGTTACGGGCGGCGGTTGTTCGGGGTTTCAGTACGGCTTCACCTTCGATGAGGATGTGGCCGAGGACGACACCATCGTCGAGCGCGAAGGCGTGAGTCTGGTGGTCGATCCGATGAGTTTCCAGTACCTGGCGGGTGCCGAAGTGGACTACCAGGAAGGTCTGGAAGGTTCGCGCTTTGTGATCAAGAACCCGAACGCCACCACGACCTGTGGTTGCGGCTCTTCGTTCTCGATCTGATCGCACCTCGCTACACACAACAAAACGCCGCAGAGCCTTACGGTTCTGCGGCGTTTTTTGTTGTCGGCGTTTTGTTCAGTTGGGGTAAATGGCGCCGAGTATCCGCAGGCCTTTGGCGCCGGTGACGCTCGGACGGTTGGCGGCAATGCCATCGAGGCAGCAATGGGCCAGCCAGGCGAAGGCCATTGCCTCGACCCAGTCCGGATCGACGCCGTGAGTGGCGGTGCTGGCCACGGTAGCGTTTGGCAACAGGTCGGCCAGACGCTTCATCAGCGTGACGTTGTGAGCGCCGCCGCCGCAGACCAGCATTTCCCGGGTATCGGCTTGAGCGGTTTGCAGCGACTCGACAATGGTCAGCGCCGTCAGTTCGAGCAGCGTTGCCTGGACGTTTTCAGGGGCGAAGCTCGGTAGCTCTGAGAGATGGTGTTCCAGCCAAGGCAGGTTGAACACTTCCCGGCCAGTACTCTTTGGACCTTTGGTCACGAAGAACGGATCGCTGAGCAGCGCTTTCAGCAAGACTGGCTCGACGGTGCCGGTGGCTGCCCACTGACCGTTGCGATCATAGTTCTCGCCGCGTTGCTGATGAATCCAGGCATCCATCAGCACATTCCCAGGGCCGCAGTCGAAACCGGCTACAGGCCTGGTCGGCTCAATCAGACTCAGATTGCTGAAACCGCCGACATTCAAGACCGCACGGTTACCGCTACGCTCCTCGAACAAAGCTTCATGGAAGGCAGGCACCAGCGGCGCACCCTGGCCACCAGCAGCCACATCACGGCTGCGGAAGTCACTGATCACGGTGATGCCGGTCAGCTCGGTCAGTAGTGCGGGATTGCCGATCTGCACGGTGAAGCCGCGAGCGGGCTCATGGCGAATGGTCTGACCGTGGCTGCCGATTGCGCGAATGGCTTCAGGTTTGAGTTGCTGCTGATCGAGGAGGGTGTTGATGCCCTGTGCGGCGAGTTTTACCCAGTGCTGCTGGGCGAGCGCCGAGCGGGCGATCTCGTCAGGGCCGCTGGCGCACAGGCCAAGCAGCTCGGTGCGCAGGGATTCGGGCATGGGGATGTAGTGCGTGGCAATCAGTCTGATCGCCGAGGTCTGCTCGATCAGGGCGATGTCCAGCCCGTCGAGACTGGTGCCGGACATCACGCCGATATAAAGAGCCATGGCTTAGCGCTTGCTCGAAGCCAGCATGGTGGCCTTCTCTTGGTCCATGCGGGCCATCAATGGCTGGCTCTGTGCAAGGAAGCGTGCGCGCTCGGATTTGGCGATCGGATCAGCCATCGGCAGCTTCTGGCCCAGTGGGTCGACGTGAACGCCGTTGACCTGGAACTCATAGTGCAAGTGCGGTCCGGTGGACAGGCCGGTGGTACCGATATAGCCGATTACCTGGCCCTGCTTGACAGTGCCGCCGGTTTTCACGCCCTTGGCGAAGCCTTGCATGTGGCCATACAACGTGCGGTAGGTGTTGCCATGCTGGATGATCACCGTGTTGCCGTAGCCACCGCGGCGACCAGCCAGCAGCACTTTACCGTCGCCGGCAGCCTTGATTGGCGTACCGCGTGGAGCTGCGTAATCGACGCCTTTGTGGGCGCGGATCTTGTTGAGGATCGGGTGTTTGCGGCCCATGGAGAATTTAGAACTGATGCGGGCGAAGTCCACCGGGGTACGGATGAATGCCTTGCGCATGCTGTTGCCATCGGCGGTGTAATAGCTGCTGTTGCCTTGTTTATTGGTGTAACGCACGGCAGTGTAGGTCTTGCCGCGGTTGGTGAAGCGCGCAGACAGGATCGGGCCGGTGCCCACTGCCTTGCCGTTGACCACTTTCTGCTCGTAGATCACGTCGAATTCGTCACCCTGGCGGATGTCCTGTGCAAAGTCGACGTCGTAGCCGAATACGCTGGCCATATCCATGGTCAGGCTATGGGACAGGCCTGCGCGGGCAGCGGATTGTGACAGTGAGCTATTGATCACGCCGTGCACGTAAGCCGTGCGAACGGTAGGTTTAGCGGTGACGCGGTTGAATGCATAGCCCTTGTCGTTCTTGGTCAGGGTGATGGTTTCAACGTCGCTGACCTTGCTGTGCAGGCTGGTCAGTTGGCCTTGCGGATTCAGTTCGAACTCGAGCTTCTGGCCGTGCTTGAGCTGGCTGAACTGTTTGGCTTGTTTATCACTGGCCAGGACTTCATGCACGGCGGCGGCTGGCAGGCCGACTTTCTCGAATAATGTAGAGAGCGTATCGCCCTTTGAGACGATGACTTCGCGATGTCCCGGGGCTTTGGGTTTTTCCGCAGCCGGAGCAGGCGCAGGTGCGGCCTCAGCGGTTTTCGGGGTGTCTTCGGTGCTGTTTTCGATTTGGGCGAAAGGTGAGGCTACTGGCTCATTTGTGGCTTGAACCGCGTCAGCAGCGTCTTGATCTTGTGTCAGTTGTTCAGCAGGACTTTCCAGTTCAAGGCTCAGGGTCGTCTTCTTGGCTTCAACATCACTGGAAGGGAATACCAGGAGCGCCAGGCTGAGAAGAGCGGCGATTCCACTTGCGGCAAGCAGGTGGGTCTTCGGGTAAAGCGGTGGCGCTTTAGACGGTTCAGTGGTCATAAGTAATTTTGACTTTGAAAAAAGATGAATTGGAAAAGATGAATGACATGATGAAGATGAAATAACTGTATAAAATATAACCAAATCATCCCCGAAGCAAGTCTACAGACAGCCTGTCTGCAGATTGGTGTCCGTGCGCCGGGCAAAACTTGTAATTGGTGCACGATCTTGTATGGTTGGTTCCCTTTGAATCTGAGCCTTGCGGGTCTGTTATGAAGTCGGTTGAAGAGCAGCTAGCGCTGATTAAACGTGGTGCGGAAGAACTATTGGTCGAGTCCGAGCTGATCGAGAAGCTCAAGCGCGGCCAGCCGCT